>JBLIJW010000093.1:0-9508 GCA_047636155.1 Flavobacterium sp.
AGCCGTGTGTCAAAAAAAGTTGGTGTTGATTTTCTGTATAATTTAATACAACTGCCTCATGAAATTGGATATTGGGACAAAACGAAACTTTTTTATTTTCTTTGGTTTCAAAATAGCTGTCGTAATTTTTTTATTACGTCTTTATTTCGATATACAATGTCGTGGTTACCCTAAATACAATGTAACCTATTGTGATTAAAGAACTTTTGCATTAATAGATATTTGTTTTTATTTTCCTTGAAATTTTGGTAAAAAATAAGTATTCCTAAAGGTCATCACCATAACCAAGTTCGATATAGGTAAAGTTTTCTTTAAAATAATGACTTAGAGCATGATAATAAATGTTTCGATTGTTGGCAAAATCATCTGCAAAACTGGCGTCGCCGCGATGGCAATCACTAAAAAGTATTACTCTGTCTGAGGAAGAAAAGTTAATTCTTTTGACAATTTGATAAGCTTTTTCTAATCGGCTATGGGATAGTATTTATATAGAATTTAATTAAAAAATACTGAAATCCAGTGGAAAGGAAAGCAATTAGAACAAAATGACTAATTTTTTATAAAAAAAAGAGCGACCGGTAAGAAGCTCCTTTTATTGTTTAAAAAATGGTTTGTTTGTTTTATTTTTTGAAAGGTACATCGCAGTTGGCTGCTTATACCATTTCTACATTATGTAAAACTTGTTCTTCAATAGCATCCCATAAACCTATACGCTTTTCTAACGCTTGCTGGGATATTTCTAAAACGTCTTTCCAATGGTTTGGGTTATCTCCACAAAGCTCGGTTATCATTTTCATTGCCATTGGTCCGTGTTCGTCTGCATCTAGTTCTATATGGCGTTCGAAGTAATAGATTAATTTTGACAAATCGGTTTCTGGGAAATTTTGTTGGAAATTTTTTAGAATTTCAGTAAACATATTCGGAATTAAATCTTCGCGACCAAAAGTGAATGCTGCAGCGATGGAATGTGCCTTTCCTTCTTCGATTACTCGAAAAGTAAATTCTAAGAAATCTTTTACTTTAGGATCTAAATTACTTTGATTAATAGATACGAATATGTTATGCGTATCTGAAACATTTTGCAAAAATTCTTCAATAGGCCTTGTGTTTGCATTGCTCTGGTGCATTGCATCTAAATACATTTCAAAATGACTTTGACGTTTACCATCTAAGGAAATATCGGTTTCCTCTGCTACTACAATTTCATTAATTAAATATCTAATTTCTGCATTTTTTGTAGGATACCAAGGCGTTGTTGTGCAGGTTAATTTGGACTGTAATGCTTTTAAAAGTGACATAAAATCCCAAACAGCAAAAACATGATTCTCTAAGAAAATTTTCAAATCTTCGACAGTTCGCACCTTGGAATATAATGTGTGATTTAATAGCTGTTGTTTTTGGGATTCAATCTGATTTTGAATGCTTTCAATATTCATAACTATTTTTTTGTAAAATTATAAAAGCTTCGCGAGATGGCGAAGCTTTTTGTATCAAATTTATTTATTGTTTAATTACTTAAATGCTGGCATACCCGTAATATCGGCTCCGGTAATTAATAAGTGAATGTCGTGCGTGCCTTCATAGGTTAAAACTGACTCTAAATTCATCATGTGTCGCATGATAGAGTATTCGCCAGTAATTCCCATTCCGCCTAATATTTGTCGGGCTTCGCGAGCAATTTCCACAGCCATCATAACATTATTACGTTTTGCCATAGAAATTTGTGCTGTTGTTGCTTTACCTTCGTTTCGCAACACTCCTAAACGCCAAGCTAATAATTGTGCTTTTGTAATTTCTGTGAGCATTTCTGCTAACTTTTTTTGTTGTAATTGGGTTGCGGCGATTGGTTTGTCAAACTGAACTCGTTCCATTGCATAACGCAAAGCCGTGTCGTAACAATCCATTGCTGCGCCAATTGCACCCCAAGCAATTCCGTATCGTGCTGAATCTAAACACAACATTGGCGCGCCAAGACCAGATTTTCCTGGTAATAAATTTTCTTTAGGAACTTTAACGTTATTAAATACTAATTCTCCTGTTGCAGATGCACGAAGTGACCATTTATTGTGCGTTTCTGGGGTTGTGAAGCCTTCCATTCCGCGTTCTACAATTAGTCCGTGTATTCTGCCTGTTTCATCTTTTGCCCAAACAACGGCAATATCTGCAAATGGTGCGTTGGATATCCACATTTTTGCACCATTAAGTAAATAATGATCGCCCATATCCTTAAAATTGGTAGTTAACCCGGAAGGATTGGAACCATGATCAGGTTCTGTTAAACCAAAACATCCCATAAATTCACCTGTTGCCAATTTTGGTAAATATTTTTTTCGCTGTTCTTCGTTTCCAAATTTCCAGATTGGATACATTACTAAAGATGATTGCACAGAAGAAGTAGAACGAACTCCAGAATCTCCGCGCTCAATCTCTTGCATAATCAATCCGTAAGAAATTTGGTCTAATCCAGCCCCGCCATATTCTTCTGGAATGTACGGACCAAATCCGCCTATTTCTCCTAAACCTTTAATAATTTGTTTTGGGAATTCTGCACGCTGTGCGTAGTCCTCAATAATAGGAGAAACCTCTTTTTTAACCCAAGCTCTAGCTGAGTCACGCACTAATTTATGCTCGTCTGTTAGAATATCATCTAACATATAATAATCTGGTGATTGAAATAAATCTGGTTTCATGTTGGTACATTATTTTTTGAAAAGTCCAAGTAATAGAATTGGCACTTTAGTTTTCATTTATACATCTACAAATTTAAAGAAAGTATTTTGAGAATTTCTTGAACGGATGTTATATTTTTTAAAGAATTAGCAAATAAACGTCCGATTTGAATTCGCAGATATAAAATAGAGAATAAATTATAATTTTTTAAATTCTGCTTTTTTGATTAACAAAAAATCCATGATTTCTAAAACGCTAGTATTTTCTGTAAAAGTCTTTGATTTTGGGTCGTTTTTACAATATTCAAGAAATCGATTTACCTCTTCTGATTTTAAATCGAGAGCTTTTGCGAAATATTCTTGATCGATATTCGATTCTACATAACTTTCAAAATCTAAAACTGCATTTTGGTCTTTTGAATTAGATTTTTTCTTTTTAAATAATTTGCCAATCATTTTACCAATTTGAATAAAATCCATTCCCATCGGAATTTCGCCAGTGTAAACAGCCCGATTTTTTAGATCTGTTTTTTCTGGATTTAGGGATTCCATTTTCATATCGTTGTAATTATTTCTAACAACAATTGTTTCTCTTTTTTTAATTTCGACATCATCTAAGGCAATTGGCTTAGAATACATTTGAATGTCTAAAACTCCGTTTTGAATAGTTGACGAAGTCATTAAAATGCGCCTGTCCGTATATAACTTAGTTAATATTACAACTAAATCATTTTGTTTTACTTTAATTTGATAATCGCCATTTGCATTTGTTACAGCAACTGCTCTATTGTTGGAATTTACAATTTCTATACCTTGCATGGGTTTATTTTCAAAAGTAATAGTTCCTCGCAAAAGAATTTCCTTTTGTGCATTTGCAGATAATGTACTAAAAGTAAGTACTAAAAAAAGTATAATTTTTTGCATAATGTTTGCTTTTAAATAGTGTCCAAAGTATTAAATTTTATTTGACTTATTCAGAAGTATTTGTTAAAAAGAAAACTATGACTCGATAATCGCCAAAAAAAAGTCACCCTAAAAGGATGACTTTAACTCTAAAATTAATTTAGATTATGCTTCGAAAGGCAAGATAGAAACAAATGATTTGTTTTCTCCTTTTTTCTGGAATTTTACAATTCCATCAACTCTTGCATGTAATGTATGATCTTTACCCATATATACATTTGTACCAGGGTTATGCTTAGATCCTCTTTGTCTTACGATAATGTTTCCAGCAATTGCAGCTTGACCACCATAAATCTTAACGCCTAAACGTTTTGATTCTGATTCCCTACCATTTTTAGAACTACCGACACCTTTTTTGTGAGCCATGATGTTTGGATTTTATAAGTTAATACTTTAATTAAACAGCTCTACCACCGTTTAATTCGTCTTGTAATATTTTTAATTCGTCCATTTTACCATCTGCAGCAAGTTGTGCTTGTTGCGCCCAAGTAGTTGGATCTAAATGTTGAATTTTAGAAGAAGATGCATCCAAAATAGCTTTTACCTCTTCTGCAGAAGCTTTTGCTAATTTAGCATATGTATCAATTCCTTCGGCAACCAATGCTTCGGCAGCTTTAGGACCAATTCCTTCTACTAATGTTAAATCATCTCCTTTTTTAGAAGTCTTAGCAGCTTTTGGCGCTTTTTCTTCTTTTACTTCTGCTTTTGGAGCAGCTTCTTTTTTAGGAGTAGCTTTCTTAGTACCGCTAGCGCTAATTCCTTCAATTTGAATTTGCGTTAAGTATTGGCGGTGACCATTTCTCTTTTTGTAACCTTTTCTTCTTTTCTTTTTGAAAATGATTACTTTGTCTCCTTTTAAGTGTTGTAACACTTTTGCTTCTACAGAAGCTCCTTCTATAGCTGGGGCGCCTAAAGTTATACTACCGTTATCGTCTAATAAAAGAACTTTGTCAAATGAAATACTTGAGCCTTCTTCATTAGCCAAACGGTGAACATAAACCTTTAAGTCTTTGCTTACCTTGAATTGTTGCCCTGCTATCTCTACGATTGCGTACATAACAAATTGTTTAGTTAATTTTTTTAAGGTTGCAAATATACGATATTATTTTATTCATCCAAATCTAAAACTAAAAAGTTTAATTTAATTACTTATTATCCAATTAAATCTATAAAATATTGGGTTTTGTTTATTTTTCGAAATCGATATAAATACTAATTTTGTGTAACAAGTTGGTAAGATTAACGTCTAACTAAACACAACCAAAATTTTTATTTTAACATATGAAAAAATCACTAATTGCTTTAAGTACATTGCTTATGCTAGGAGGAACAGCTTTTGCTCAAAAGGTAGCTTTTGAAGAATACGATTTAGATAACGGAATGCATGTTATTTTACATAATGATAATTCTGCACCAGTAGTAATTACTTCTGTAATGTACCATGTAGGAGCGAAAGACGAACAACCAGATCGTACCGGTTTTGCACACTTTTTTGAACATCTATTATTTGAAGGAACTCAAAACATAGCTCGTGGCGAATGGTTTAAAATTGTAACTTCCAATGGAGGAACAAACAATGCCAACACAACCGAGGATAGAACTTATTATTATGAAGTTTTCCCTTCTAATAACTTGGAACTAGGTTTGTGGATGGAATCAGAACGTTTAATGCATCCTATTATTAACCAAATTGGAGTAGATACTCAAAATGAAGTAGTAAAAGAAGAAAAGCGTTTGCGTTATGACAATAGTCCTTATGGACAATTAATTCCGCAGGTTAAGAAAAACATGTTCAAAAACCATCCGTACCGTTGGACAACCATTGGCGCTATGGAACATTTAGACGCAGCAAAATTAGAAGAATTTCAAGCATTCAACAAGAAATTTTATGTTCCTAACAATGCAGTTTTAATCGTAGCTGGAGACATCAGCAATCCTGCAAAAACAAAAGAATGGATTCAAAAATATTTCGGATCAATTCCAAAAGGCGCTGCGGTAACAAGACAAACTTTTACAGAAGAACCGATAACCCAAACAATAAATGCACGTTTTGAAGATTCTAATATTCAAAAACCCATGGTTGTTGCAGCCTACAGAACACCATCAATGAAAACAAGAGATGCTCGTATCTTAGATATGATTTCTACTATTTTATCTGATGGAAAAAGCTCTCGTTTATATAAAAAGATTGTAGATGATAAAAAAATGGCCTTGCAAATTGGTGCTTTTAGCTACAGTCAAGAAGATTACGGAACTTACATTTTATACGGATTACCACAAGGTGATTTTACTGCCGCAGATATTTTGAAAGAAATTGATATGGAAATAGTAAAATTACAAACAGAGTTAATTCCTGAAAAAGAATTACAAAAACTTCAAAATAAATACGAAAACAATTATGTAAATAGTAATTCTAGTGTAGAAGGAATTGCAGATAATTTAGCTACTTATTATATGTTATATGGCGATGTGAACTTAATTAATACCGAAATAGACATTTACCGTTCTATCACAAGAGAAGAAATTAGAGATGTTGCCAAGAAATATTTAAATCCGAACCAACGTTTAATTTTAGATTACGTTCCTGCTAAAGAAAGTACGGAAGCAACTAAATAGTGCATATCTAAAACAGCAATCTTAAAAAATAACATTAAAAAAATATTAAACTTAATAGTATGAGTAATAGAATAGTAATACTAATAACAAGTTTGTTCCTAACTGTAATTATGCAAGCACAAGACAGACCACAGCCAAAACCTGGCGTTTCGCCAACAGTAAATATTAAAAAACCACAAACTTTTTCTTTACCAAACGGTTTAAAAGTAATGGTAGTTGAAAACAATAAATTACCAAGAGTATCTTTTAGTTTAAGCCTAGACAATTCACCTGCGGCAGAAGGGGATAAAAAAGGAGTAGAAAGTTTGACTAGTTCTTTATTAGGAAATGGTTCGACAAAAATTTCTAAAGATGCATTTAATGAAGAAATTGATTTCTTAGGAGCAGACATGAATTTTTATTCTTCTGGTGCATCCGCATCGGGATTATCCAAATATTCTGGAAGATTATTAGAATTAATGGCAGATGGCGCTTTAAATCCAAATTTTACGCAAGAAGAATTTGATAAAAGTAAAGACAAATTAATTGAAGGTTTAAAAACTCAAGAAAAAAGCGTAACTGCCGTTGCTGGTCGTGTAGAAAATGTTTTAGCTTACGGGAAAAACCATCCTGCAGGCGAATATTTGTCAGAAGAAACTATCAACAACGTAACTTTAAACGATGTTAAACTAAATTATACTACCTATTTCGTTCCAGAACACGCTTACTTAGTTGTGATTGGTGATGTGAAATTTAAGGATGTAAAGAAACAAGTTACCAAACTTTTCGGAAAATGGGTAAAAGCAACTGCTCCAAGAGTAGAATTTACAAACCCAAAAAACGTACAATACACACAAATTAATTTTGTGGATATGCCAAATGCAGTTCAGTCTGAAATTTCGCTTATCAATACCGTGTCTTTAAAAATGTCGGATGCCGATTTCTTTCCAGTTATTTTAACAAATCAAGTTTTGGGTGGCGATTTTAATAGTTATCTAAACATGAATTTAAGAGAAGCACATGGTTGGACTTATGGGGCGCGTTCTGGCGTTGGTGTCGATAAATATATGGATAGCAAATTCAAAGCTAATTCTCAAGTTAGAAACATGGTTACCGATAGCGCTGTAGTCGAATTCATGAAAGAAATTAAACGAATTCGTACAGAAAAAGTAGATCCAACTACTCTAAGCAATGTAAAAGCTGGTTATGTTGGTCGTTTTGTAATGCAAGTAGAAAAACCTACAACTATTGCACGTTATGCTTTAAACATCGAAACACAGAATCTTCCTGCCGATTTTTATGAAAATTATATCAAAAACATCAATGCTGTAACACCAGAAGATATTCAACGTGTTGCAAATAAATATTTCTTAGCAGATAATCTTCGCATTTTGGTTGTAGGAAAAGGAAGCGATGTTTTACCAGGATTAGAATCGTTAAAAATGCCGATTATGTATTTTGATAAATACGGAAAACCGACAGAAAAACCAGCGATGAAAAAAGACGTTCCTGCCGGCGTAACTGTAAAATCTGTAGTAGATAATTACATCACGGCAATTGGTGGCGAAAAAGCAGTAAAAGCAGTAAAATCTATTGCAACAACTGGTACAACAAGCATTCCTCAAATTCCAAATCCATTGTCGTATTCTACCAAAGTAGATACCAAAGGAAGAATGGTATTTGAAATTTCTATGCCAGGAATGAGTTTAATGAAACAAGTAGTTGGCGACAAAATCGGTTATATGGTACAACAAGGTCAGAAAAAAGCAATTGAAGGCGAAGATTTTGCAAAAATGAAAGCAGAATCGGTTCCTTTTGCAGAATTGACTTTGGCAAACAAACCAGGAGTTACTTTAACTTCTATCGAACCAATAAATGGTAGCGATGCTTATGCCGTTGTAGATGGAGATTCTACTTTATATTTTGATGTTAAGTCTGGATTAAAAACTGCCGAAATGCGTTCTCAAGACCAAGGCGGAAAAAAGGTTAACATGACAACCTATTACAAAGATTATAAAGAAGTAAAAGGAGTTAAAATTCCTTACAATACTGTGATGAATGTAGGCATTGAATTGGATGTGAAAATAACCGATGTAAAAATTAATGAAGGTGTTACCGATGCTGATTTTCAGTAAATAAAACCAATCATCAATCTTAAAAAAAAGCCATCGTAATTGATGGCTTTTTTATTGAATAAAAATCTAAGTTTTCTATATTGATTTTTTCTGACGTTCTACAAATCCATCCGATTGCAATTTCAGCAATTCTGTTGCGCCTTTCTTCTTGTAGTCAAATAATTCTTTGTCGTCTCTAATTTCCGCATACACTTTATCATAAATTGCTGCATCGGTAGTTCGTTGCAATTCGCTTTGGTGGCGGTTTTGCATGATTACATTTTTTATTCCCATTTCGGCATCTTCTAATTTAAAATCAAATTCGCCTTTCGGAGAAAGCAATTTCGCAATTATGGGAGAAGTTTCTATAGCCAAAAAAAGCAACATGATAAAAAACGATGGCAACCAAGGCAATTTATTCAAGGCATTTATTCGCGCCATTAACCCGTCAAAACCATCAATTATAGGTTGGGTTTCGGTAACTTTTTTATCTAAATCTGCTTGAAGCGTTTTTCCTTTGTTTTCTAAATCTGCAATTTTAGCCAAGTTGGTAGTTTTTAAAGTTGCTAAATCCTGCAAACCGGCATCGTGTTTTTCTCGTTTTTCTTTATAAACCGGACCTTTTCCTAATTTTTTAGTTCCTGCTGTTCCTTCGGCTTCGGTAATATAAACGCTGTATAATTGGTTTACTTCTTTTTCTTTTTTAGATAAATCGCTTTTTAAACTGTCAATTTGTGCTTTGTTTTTATCTAAATCCGTCTGAAAATAATTGGCAACTTCTTTCTTATTCTGCAACGCCATCGCATTTTTTTCTTTCAATAAAACGGTAGCGATTTCTTTCTCAAAAATTTTAATTTCTAAGGGTTTCGATATTACAATTGCAATGATAATCGCCAATGCAATTCGCGGAGTTGCTTGTATGAATTCGTCCAAAAAACTATCCCGTTTTTTAATGGTAGAGACTATAAAACGATCTAAATTAAAAATAAGTAAACCCCAAACGAATCCGAATCCTAAAGCAATAAACGCATTGTCAAAAACCGTAAAAAGTGCAAAACTACCGGCAAGAAAAGCCATTACTGCAGTAAAAAAAACGGTTGCTCCTATTCCGGCATATTTATTTTGTTCGCCATTAGAGCAAGTTTGGATAACATTTTGATCGATACC
>JBLIJW010000094.1:0-9337 GCA_047636155.1 Flavobacterium sp.
GTATCTGTAGATTGTGTTTTAATTTTTATTTCTCGTATTGATCCACTTCCTTCTAGGTTATTAACAGAATCAAAGGCGGCATCTTCAACGGCATCAAACAATACAATTTGACGTTCAACATATTGTATGAATCTAAAAAGTAAATCGATTTTATTTTCTTCGGTTGCATTTCCCAAATACTTTCCAGCGAAAGATTCAAAAATTTCAGTCGGATTTTTACCTTCTTTTAATCCGTCTTCACATTCTTTATGAAAAATTGGAAGTAAAGCACCCGTATTATAAATAGTGTCAAAAGGCAAAGTTATAAATACACTATTGTAGATGTTAAATTTAGAAACTACATTGTTTTCAAACCGTTCTGACTTTGGTATGCTGTACATATCTTTTTTATTTTAAAAATACAATTTTTTTGAAACAAAACCGACATTAAAAAGGAGAAATCTAAAATATACAATCGTTATAAAAACAGAAAACCCCAAGTTTCCTTGAGGTGTTGATATAAGATAACTTATTATTAAATATCTTTAAATATGGTATGCATTAAACGCTTTTTGTCGTTGATGCTTTCATCTAAACTTATCATTGTTTCGGTTCTATAAACCCCATCGATATCATCTATCATAAAGATCACATCTTTAGCATGTTTGGTATCTTTTGCTCTAATTTTGCAGAAAATATTAAATTTACCTGTTGTCACATGAGCGACGGTTACAAAAGGAATCTCATTAATACGTTCTAAGACAAATGTTGTCTGAGATGTATTATTTAAGAAAACTCCAACATAGGCAATAAAAGAAAAGCCTAATTTTTCATAATCAAGAGTTAGCGACGAACCCATTATAATTCCAGCATCTTCCATTTTTTTAACACGAACATGAACCGTTCCTGCAGAAATAAGAAGCTTTTTGGCTATGTCTGTAAAAGGAACTCTCGTATTGTCTATTAACATGTCAAGAATTTGATGATCTACCTCGTCTAATCGGAATTTACTCATAATAAACTTTTAAAATTATATTTTTTTACCAAAAAAGTATTCTTTAAAGAAAAACTAATTAATTTTTTTTCCGTTTTGAAACACTTTCTTTTTATTTAACATAAAATCGGCCACTTCTCCAATTTCAGGAAATTTAGAATTACAATTTTCAAATATCGCACCATCACAATCTATGACAGAATGACCGTAACTTTCGTTTAAATCACCAAAAGCAACCAAGTGTGCAATAAATTCAATCTTGTTTTCTAAAAGGACTTCTTTATATTGAAATGCAAAATTCGTAATTAAATCATTACTATCATAATTTATTCTAATGTTTTTACATATAAAATCATAAAAATTAGTATTATTTTGAGGGATTTTCAAATAATTATCCAAATCATTATTAACAATAACGTTTTCGTAACTTTTAGAAATTGCCTCAACCAAAGAAATAAAAATTAATTTCCTGGTAATTTCACGATTGTAATCTTCTTGAAAATGTCCTGCTTCAAATAATATAGTAGGAACATTTTGCATCTGAAAAGAATCTCCGATACAATTTGGATTAAATCTATCGTCAAAGCGAGCTACACCATTTGGTATCTCTTTTTGCAAAACTAAATTCATTTTATTTATTAAAGAAACTGCTTTCAATCTATTAGTATTGTAATCTCTTTCTTCATTAAATGATGGTGCCAAAAAAGATACGGTTGCAGAACTTCCTGTTTTGTCTACACCAAAAATAGTTCGTTGGTCGTGCAAATTAAAACATAAATCTGGCTGAAAATTTAAAAAAGCTTCTCTCAAAATTTTACTTTCCGGCTGAGAAAGTTCTATTGAATCTCTATTTAAATCAATCAAATTAGCATTGAATCTTGTGTATAATTTTGCACCATCTGGGTTAACCATTGGAAGAATAATTACCGTGCAATTTTGTATGATTTTAACAGCAATTTTATCGTCAGAATTCAAGAAATTAATTAGATCAAAAACAGCTTTTGTTGTGGTACTTTCATTACCATGCATTTGCGACCACATAAAGATTTTAAATTTTCCTTTACCAATTTTAAGCTGAAATACTGGTTCGTTCAAAACAGAATTTCCAAGAGATACAACTTCAAATTTTTTCTTGTTTTTTTCCAAAAAAGGAAGAACAGAAGGCAGCGTTATGTACCTTCCAAAAAGAGAATTTTCTTTATACTTTTTGTGCAAATTATTCCAGTTCATAAAAAATGTATCCATTAATAGGGACAAAGTTAAGTCAATTTCATTAAAATCAAATTAACTAAACTTAAAACAGTGCTATTTACTTTTGTAAACTAACATGTTTTATTGTTTTTGAGATAATATTATATTTATTAAATACTTACAATCCAATTTTTTAATATACATCAAATAAAGTGTTAATTGCATTTATTTTTAATAGTAAATTAGAAATTATTAGGTGATTTAAATTATAAAATTTACATTTGTAAACAGTACTTTTAGATTAAAACTACTCAAATTATGGAAAATATAGTCCAAAAAATACAAGAGATTTGTACTTATTATAATGAAACGTCTTCTTCTTTTGCAGATAAACTAGGCATCCAAAGATCCAACATTTCGCATTTACTGTCGGGTCGAAATAAGCCGAGTTTAGACTTTGTTTTGAATTTAGTTTCTTGCTATCCCGAGGTAGATTTATACTGGTTATTATTTGACCAAGGAACGTTTCCTAAACAAAAAATAGTTAGCCAAAAGTTAGATGATAAACCTATTCCATTATCCCTAGAAATAAAAAAAACACCAGAAAAAAAAGTGGAAAAAACAGAAGAAAAAATTGCTGAAAATTTACCAAAAAAAGAAACTATTCTTGCTAATGAAAATCTTGAAATGTGGAAAAAAATTGGATCTATTTCTGAAAAAAAAAATATGGAAAAAGTACTCTTTTTTTACACCGATGGAACTTTTGATTCTTTTGAAAATAACAAAAAATAAAAAACCCCAATTGCACAATTGGGGTTTCTTATAATTAAAATTTTATTTTATAAACCAACAAAATTTTAAAACTAATTTCAAATAGAATTATTATTAGTTACGTTAATTTTTGGTTTTTGGTTTTTATACTTCAAAGCTGTATTCTGGAATTTTGCCTTTTACCCCATTAAAGTGTTGTAACAAAATTTTTAAATTGGCTTCATAATTTCCGGTTGGCATAAAAGGGATATCAAAAGTAACTTCTTTTTTTCCGAAATTAAAGGTTACTCCAATTATCGGAACTTTTGCTGCCAAAGCAATATAATAAAATCCAGATTTTAATTCGGTTACTTTTTTTCTTGTTCCTTCTGGTGCAATTGCCAATCGCAATTCGTCATACTTTGTAAATAAACCTGCAATTGCTTCTACTTTATTTAATTTTCCTGAGCGATCTAATGGTTTTCCGCCCATCCAATTAAAATAATATCCGAATGGAAAACGAAATAATTCTCTTTTCCCTATAAAGTGCATCGGAATTTGGGTAATTCCTCTGGTAAAAATTCCAAGATAAAAATCGTGCCAACTAGTGTGTGGCAAAATCATTAAAACGCATTTATTTACCTCTTTTGGTATCGTTCCAACTATTTTCCAACCCATTAATCGGAAAAAAATAAATTTATATAAACCTTTTTTCATAGCTACAAAGATGTATAAAATTGATATAATTACCTTATTTTTACTAAAAAAATTGCATGATTGCTAAACTGCTTAGCTATTTGATTCCGGTTACAATTCATAAGGCAAAATCACCTTTAAGTAAAACTTTGGAGGTAACATGGAATAATGGCAGACTAGTCTTAGATTCTGAAAATGCGAATTATTCTTTTGGTAGTTTGCAACAAATTTTAAAAAAAGGTTTGCGCTTTATAGGATTTGAAAGGATTCGGAACTTTGAATCGATTCTGGTTTTGGGAGTTGCCGGAGGAAGTGTAATAAAAACTTTGGTAGACGATGTGAAATTTGAAGGAAAAATTACAGGAATTGAAATTGATGCAGAAGTAATAACATTGGCAAATAAATATTTTGATTTAGACAAAATTCAAAATCTAGAACTTATAATTGGCGATGCATTTGAATTTGTACTTAGAACCAAAGACAAATACGACTTAATTATAATTGATGTTTTTTTTGATACCACCATGCCCAATTTTTTGTTTGAAGATTATTTCATCCACCGGGTACAATTTTTAATGAATTTAAATGGATTTATTTTATTTAATACAATGGTCTTAACCGAGAAAGATAAACTTAGAAATTCTCTTTATAAAGAAAAATTTGTAAATGACTATAGTATCAGAATGTATCCTAAAGTAGAAGAACACAACGAATTGTTTACTATCAAAAAATTACGATAATGAAATATTTTAAAGACAAAAAAGCAAATCGATTAAATATTGGGTTAGCTATTTTATGGATAATATTATTTATAAGTAATCTACTATTTGTTCGAACAATACTCGCATTAATAAGTACTGGATTTATTGCATTTTCCTATGTACTTATGATTTATATTAACAGAAAAATTGCACTTGTAGAATTAACCGATAATTTGATTATTTCAAGAATAAATATAACTAAAAAAGAGTTACACTGGAAAGATGTTACTTCTAAAAAATACTTTGCTGGCGAATGGAAATTGATTGGAAAAGAGAAAACGATAACTATTAATAAAGATTTTTTTTCTGCAGAAGATTGGACAAAAATTAATGAATTTATTGAACAAAAAAATATAGATTAATTTTCAATCCTTCCAAACTTTACGTGCTTTTTCTAAATCTTCGGCAGTATCAATTCCAATTCCGATATGATTAGTTTCAATCATTTTAATGCGTTTACCATATTCTAAATATCGCAATTGCTCCAACTTTTCTGATGCTTCTAAGGATTTCATCGGTAAGGAATAAAAATCCATTAAAGCAGCTCTTCTGAAAGCATATACTCCAATATGTTGTAAGTATCTAACTCCAACATTTTCTTCTCTTGGATACGGAATGACAGATCGAGAAAAATAGAGCGCAAAGTTGTTTTGATCTAAAACCACTTTTACATTATTGGAGTTTTCAATATCATCTTTATTTGTAATATGTCGGCAAAGCGAAACCAAATCAATTAATTTATTAGTATCCTTTTTAAAAGCTTCTATAACCAATTTTAGAGCATTTTTATCTATAAATGGTTCGTCCCCTTGAACATTTACAACAATATCAACCTCTAAATTTGCAACTGCTTCAGCAATTCTATCACTTCCGCTTTCATGTTCTTTGCTACTTATTATCGCTTTTCCGCCATGAGATAGTATTTCATTAAAAATTTCATCGGAATCCGTTACAACAAAAACTTCATCAAATAAATTGGAAAGTTTTGCGGCCTCGTAAGTTCGAAGGATTACTGTTTTGCCGCACAGATCTTGAAGAAGTTTGGCAGGAAAACGAGTGGAAGCATAACGCGCAGGAATAACAGCAATGGTTTTCATGATGGTAATTTTGGTAAAGATACAAATATGGTAAATAAAAAAAAGCGACTTTTCTTTAAGAAAAGACGCTTTTACCAACAAACCAATTTTTAATAGATAATCTTATATAACAACTCCAGCTTTTGCAATTTCAACATCTGCTTTCACATGTGCAGCATTTGCTCGTCCGCTTGGATCTTGATTTTCTTGCCATTTCGGAATCCATTTTCTTACTGTTTGCGCCGCGCTTAATTGCGGATAATGGTTGTGAAAAATACTTCTGTAAAAATAAGCTTCTTTGGTTGTAGGCGAATTGTATGGAAATTCTATCGCAGCGCCAGCCATTTGGGCATCGGTTACTTGTGACGAACAATATTCAATCAATTCATCAATCCAATTGTAACCAACGCCATCTGAAAATTGTTCCTTTTGTCTCCATAAGACTTCATCTGGCAAATACGGATTGTCTGGAGTATCAAATGCTTTTCTTAAAATATATTTTTCGCGACCTTCATATGTTTTTGGTTGCTTTTCTTCCCCCTTAATTGCCATAGAAACATTTAAAAAATCTCTGTCTAAAAATGGTACACGAGCTTCTAAACCATGAGCCATTGTTGATTTATCGGCACGAAGCAAATCGGCAGTGAATAGTTTTTGAACTCTTTCTATGGTTTCTTTTGTAAAATCTTCTGTACTTGGTGCATTTCTAAAATATAAATATCCTCCAAAAATTTCGTCTGCACCTTCACCAGAAAGTACTACTTTAATTCCCAAATCTTTAATTGCTTTAGACAAGAAATACATTGGCGTACTGGCTCTAATAGAAGTAACATCATAGGTTTCTAAATGCCAAATCAATTTTTCTAAAATTTCTATTCCTTCTTGTACACTAAAATGGATTTCGTGGTGTTTTGTTCCAAGAAACTCGGCTACTTTTTTTGCAGCAACTGCATCTGGTGCGTTTGCATCTAATCCGATAGAGAAAGAATGTAACTCTTTTCCTTGTTCTTTTAATAATCTGCAAGCAATGGAAGATGTTAAAGAAGAATCTAATCCGCCAGAAAGTAAAACCCCAATTGGCACATCACTCATTAAACGTTTTTTGGTTGCTGCAGTTAGCGAATCGCGAATTAATTTTAAATCTAACTCTTTATCGCAATATTTATAATCTTCATATTCTGGCTTGTAGTATTTCACAAAACCAGTTTCTGGTGTATAATAATGTCCTGGAGGAAATGTTGAAAATGTTTTACATTGGTCTGCAATTGGTTTCATTTCTGATGCGAAATAAGTTCTTCCTCTTTCGTCTAAGCCATAATATAACGGTTTTACGCCAAGCGGATCGCGACCTGCAATAAAATCATCACCATCTACAACTACAAAAGCGAAATCTCCATCTAAAAGATGTAAAAAGTCGTATTTGAATTCTTCGTATAAATGAACAATAACTTCTGAATCAGACTTACTTCTGAATACATGGTCTTTTAAAATCGTATCGCGTAATTCTTGGTGGTTGTATATTTCACCGTTATGAACCATGTATGCTGTATCACAACCTTGAATTGGCTGCTTACCCGAATGCAAATCAATAATAGATAAGCGTTCGTGGCTTAAAATATGACCGTTTTCTGTAACATGAATATCACTTTCGTCTGGACCACGATGCGACATTCTTTTAGAAAGTTGTTTTACTAATTTTTCGTCTTTTCCTTTTCCTATTATTGCTAAAATTCCACACATAATCTTTATATTAAATATTTTACTTTGGTTATTTTGATAAAGCAAATATGAGTTATTTATATAAAAATAGAAAGGTAATTCTGATATTTAATTAAAATATATAACCAAAAAAATATATTTTATATAAATTTGTAAGTATATTTCTATTATTGCCGCAAAATTTTGAAAAATTTTAAGTTTAGGTTACCTCTAATAGTGTAAAAGAATTTCCATTCATTTCAAACTGAAATCCAATCGAGTTTCCCATTAAATTACTACCAAGTGGCGATTGTGGAGAAATTGCGAAGACGGAAATATCTTCTATAATTATTTTTGGTAAAGCCGTACTTACAAAAACAGTCATGGTATTAACTTTAACCAAACTTCCTAACGCTACCACTTTATGTATTTTATCCGCATTTATTTTTTCTAGAATTGCCTTTTGCTCCAGAATTTCTTTTAATTTAAAATTGATTTTTTCTTGTTCTAAATGCATCATTGACAAAGCAGTTTCATGCTTATCACCGGCCGAGCCTTTCGAATCATTTTTAGAATCTTCTGTTAAAGCTGTTATTCTATCTCTAAAAAGATCTTCTTTATCTTGAAGTTGTTGTTTGTAATAGTTAAGTATTTCTTGTTTCATTTTTTTGTGGTTGCGGGTTGCGAGCTACTAACTCAAATAAAAAAATGACGCAATAAAACTATTACGCCATTTTTAAGTTAGTCAAATATAAAAATTTTTAATGAATTAAAACTCATAGATTTTTTTAACCTTTTGAATCTATTACTTTAAAAAACAGTAACCTTTGAACCTTTTATTCTTAGAAATCAAACTTATAACTTGCACCACTTAATATTTGAACTCCTTGTACCGGATAATTCAACCAACGTTGGTAATTCTGACTTGCTAAATTATTTCCTTTTAAAAAGAACGTCAATCTATCGTTGTGTTTGTAACCAACATTTGCATTTAAATCAAAATAGCTATCCAAAGTAATTGTTTGCGGAAGTGACGTTATGGCGTTTCCGGTTATGTGAAATTGGTCTTTTCTTTCCCCGATGTAGAAAATATTTAAACCTGCAAACCATTTTTTAGTAATATTCGCATCCAAACTAGAACCAATTCTAATCGTGGGTAAATTCCAAGCTTCTTCTTGGTTTTTTACATTAAAACTATTAAAAGTTCCGTTTACTCCAAAAGATACATTTTTAGAAAAATCGGCCTTTAATTCTCCAAAAAAGCTGATGGTTTTTATGTCGTCATAAACTACATCAAATGAATTTCCGTAAGCGTAACCTTCTTGATTTGTGTTGTTTACAAAATATTGATTGTTTAAAAACAATGCTTTATTGCCTTCATTTAAATACGAACCGCGAACATTATATCCGATAGAATTAGATAATTTACCTTTTAAACCTACAAAAATATCGAACTTTTGATCTGTTGGTGCAATTCCTAGAGTTGGTGAAACGAAGTTATTTGTATTAGCAAATTCTTCATAGGAATTTTGTTTTAAATTTCCTTCTGCGCCAGCGTAAGCAATCATTAAATCACCAACTACTTTATAAGAACCATTTATAGAAGGATATACATAAAAACTGCTTTTTGATGCTTCATTATTAATACTATAATAAATGGTTGCACCAAGATTTACAAAATAGTCGTCGCTGGTAATTTGAAAACTTGGATTAATTCCTAAATTGGTAAAGCCGTATTGAATTTTATCTCCATCAAAATAATTCTTCTCAAAACTACCGTTAATGTAATCCACAATTACGTTTGTTTTAATCTTTGTATCCGATATTTCTACCTCAAAACTTGGCTTTAAAACAAAATGATTTTCACCAGATTTTAATCCGTCAAAAAATCGATTAAACTTTACAGAGGCTTCTTTAAAAAAACTTTCACCGACTTCTACTCTACCGCCAACATAAAAATTATTAAAAGTATGTTTAGGATCGATAGCATTAATTTGCTCTGGCGTAAAAAGTGCAGCATTAATTCCGTACCAATTATACGCTTGATTTTTAAAACCTAAATCAACGTTATAAGACAAATCTTTAGCTCGTTTTCCATATGTACCATCAAGAGAAGTTTCTGAAAAAGCATCGTCTAAAACTAAATCTTTAATTCCGCCTTGGGAAGATAAATGGCTAAATCTTGCCCCAAT
>JBLIJW010000095.1:0-9258 GCA_047636155.1 Flavobacterium sp.
AATAGTTTCAACACCTTCTTGCGCAAACGCACGCGTTTTAGCATCTAATGGTGTAAATGGCGAATATCCTTTTGCGTTGGCATGCGTTTGCACAACGCTTGTAGAAATACCAAGTTTATTTGCCGCTTGAGTAAAGTTTGGCAACAAACCAAAAACCCCAATAGAACCTGTAATTGTGTTTTTTTCTGCAAATATTTTATTTGCATTACAAGCGATATAATATCCGCCAGAAGCCGCATAATTTCCCATAGAAACTACAATTGGCTTTACTTTTTTAGTAAGTTCAATTTCTCGCCAAATTAATTCTGATGTTAATGCATTTCCACCAGGAGAATCAACTCGCAATACAATAGATTTAACGTTTTTATCTTCTCTTGCTTTTTTTAATGAACGACGCATTGCGCCTTCTGCAATAATGGTAACATCGCCTTCACCACTTTGAATTTCTCCTTGCGCATAAATAATTGCAATTTTATCTTTAGCCTCAAAGTCCATATCTTTAGTCGCAATTTTTTCTGCATAATCAGCAATTGAAATTGCTTCATATTCGTCTTTGCCTTTTAACTTTAATTGCTTGTTTATATCAGAATGGTATACATCTTCATAGGCAATAATATCAACTAAATTTTCTGCTTTTGCCATTTCTGGTGTTCTTGCAAGTAAATCATTTGCTACGGCATTTAATCTTTCAGCAGACACTTTTCTGCTGTCAGCAATTTCTAAAACAACCGCATTCCAAATAGAATTTAAGAGTTCTGTAGTTTGTTCACGATTGGCTTCACTGATTTCATTTTCTAAAAATGGTTCGACAGCACTTTTGTATTTTCCGTGACGAATTACTTCTAATTTTATCCCAGATTTATCCTGAAAATCTTTGAAAAACATAACCTCAGCAGATAAACCTTTAAACTCTAATTCCCCAATTGGATTGATGTAAATTTTATTTGCAACTGAGTTTAAATAATAGTCTTTTTGCGAATACGTGTTGGCATAAGAATAAATAAACTTACCCGATTTTTTAAAATGCTCTAAAGCATCGCGAACCTCTTTTGATTGTGCCATTCCTAAAGCAGAATTATCGTTTAGGATAGAAATTCCTTTAATTTTATCATCCGATTCTGCATATTCTATGGCTTTTATTATATCAAAAACGCCATCGTGTTTTGCTTTAATAAAAGAAAAATCCTTGTAATCTACTTTTCCTGCATAATCATTTGTAATTTCTGATAAATCTAATTCAATGACCGAATTTGATTTAACCACAACCTTTTCATCGTCGCCTCCAAAAATTGCTGCAATTAAAATTAATCCGAAAAAACTGATCATCAAAAAAATAAATAAACCAACTATTGTTGCTAATACATTTCCTAAAAACTTCATAAGTAACTTTTTTTTAATTAGTCTAATTTCAAATCATTTTGTTACATACTTTAAATTAAAACTTCTTTACAAATAGTTAATAACCACTTTAGGAAATTAGCGAAATTTAAAAATAGATTTAGTTAATTTGCTACTCTATGAGTGTACAAAATCAAATACTGCTTTCTTTAGGAAGCAACGAAGGAAATCGGAAACAAAATTTACTAGATTGTATTGCATTAATTCACGAGCAAATTGGCACAGTTGTGCGCGTTTCTGGGATTTATGAAAGTGAATCTTGGGGGTTTGAAGGTGGACTTTTTTATAATTGCGCTGTTTTAATTCACTCCCAATATTCCGCCTACAAAATTTTAAAGTCTAGTTTACTTTTAGAAAAAAAAATGGGAAGAACCATAAATAATTCTGGTTCCTATACCAACAGAATTATAGATGTTGACATAATATCGTACAATCAAGAAATACTTTCTACCGATTCTTTGCAAGTTCCGCATCCCGAAATGCAAAATCGGAATTTTGTTTTGCTTCCTGTAGCAGAAATTTTCCCAGATTGGAATCATCCAGTTTTGCACAAATCTGTTTTGCAATTAGTAGAAATTTCTTCGGATAAAATTGGCTGCAAAAAAATAGATGTACTTTTTGAACCGCTAAAAAACTGCAATTTACAACAGTATAATTATATTGCAATAGAAGGAAATATCGGCGCTGGCAAAACTACTTTAGCAAGCAAAATAGCCGAGGATTTTAATGCAAAATTAGTTTTAGAACGGTTTGCGGATAATCCGTTTTTGCCAAAGTTTTATAAAGACCAAAGTCGGTATGCTTTTCCGTTAGAAATGTCGTTTTTAGCAGACAGATACCAACAATTATCAGATGATTTAGCGCAATTTGATTTGTTTAAAGATTTTATTATTGCAGATTACCATATTTTTAAATCGCTAATATTTGCAAAAGTAACTCTGGCTGAAGACGAATATAGATTGTACAAAAACCTTTTTGACATTATTTATAAGGAAATGCCAAAACCAGATTTGTATGTGTATTTGTACCAAAATACGGAACGATTGTTGCAAAATATTAAACGACGCGGAAGAAGTTACGAGCAAGAAATTCCGGCTACTTATTTAGAGAAAATCAATTTGGGATATTTAGATTTTATAAAATCCCAAACTAATTTAAATGTTTTGATTATTGATGTATCTGATTTGGATTTCATTAAAAACCAAGCCGATTACATTCATATTTTAAATACTATTAATGCGAAGATTGCAGGAATTTAAAGTTTCTGTATTTTCTGAAAAATATCCCAAACTACAATTCCGGCGCTAACCGAAATATTAAGCGAATGTTTCGTTCCTAATTGCGGTATTTCTATTGTACCTTCGCAAAGAGCAATGGCATCTTGAGAAACTCCAAAAACTTCGTTACCAAAAACTAAAGCGTATTTTTTATTTTTTATAGGATTAAAATCGTTCAAAAAAACGGCATTTTCTACTTGTTCAATTGCGAAAACAGTAACTTCTTTTTCTTTTAACACGGATATAATTTCTGTAACCGAATTTTTATATTCCCAAGAAACCGTATCAGTTGCACCAAGTGCTGTTTTATGAATTTCTTTATTAGGCGGAACAGCTGTGATTCCGCACAAATAAATTTTTTCTATCAAAAAGGAATCGGCTGTTCTAAAAACCGAACCGATATTGTGCAAACTTCTAATATCATCCAAAATAATAATAATTGGAGTTTTGTCTGCTTCTTTAAAATCAGAAACAGACAATCTATCGAGTTCGCTATTTTGTAATTTGCGCATTGTTTGGAGGAAATTAATTAGTTGCGTATTGCAGGGTTAGTTTTTTTAAACCAATTTTTAAAGATAAAAAACAACCCGATTGCAATAAAAGGAATGCTTAATATTTGTCCGATATTTAAAAACATTCCGTCTTCAAAATCGACTTGGTTTATTTTTACAAATTCAATTAAAATTCGCATTGTAAAAATTAAAGTTATAGACAATCCGAATATAAACCCAGAACCAAGTGTTATATTCTTTAACTTATAAACTCCAAAAACTAGTGCAAAAATTATAAAATAAGAAATAGATTCGTACAATTGGGCAGGATGTCTTGGTACATTATCTATTTTAGAAAATACAAATGCCCAGGGTAAATTGGTCGGATTTCCTATCATTTCGGAATTCATTAAATTGGCAAGACGAATAAATGCTGCTCCAAGTGGTGCAACAATTGCTATAATATCTACAATTTTTAGGTATTTAATTTGGTGTTTTTTACTATAAAATAAAAGTGAAATTATTAATCCTAAAGTTCCGCCATGACTTGCTAAGCCAGCGTAACCAATAAATTTATAGCCGCCATTTGCCATTATTTTTATAGGTAAAAATATTTCTAAAACATTTTTAGAATAGTAATCAAAATCATAAAATAAGCAATGACCAATTCTTGCACCAATAAAAATTCCTGCAATACCGTAAACAAGTAATGCTTCGTGTGCTGTTTCGCTTAGGTTTTCTTTTTTGAAGACTTTTTTCAAAACCAGCATACATAATAGCAATCCAGACACAAAAATTAGTCCGTAGTATTTTAAAGGAAAACCAAATAGGTTAATTATTTCGGAGTCAAAATCCCAAGTAATGTAAAGTTGCATGCTGTTTTTTTAGTGTTTTAAAATCGGGAATTATAATTTTTTAAATCAAAATTTAAGCGCTAAAAGTTTCGACCTCGCGATTTATCTTGTTTACCAAACCTACTAAAACTTTACCCGGACCAACTTCTGTAAAACTTGTTGCACCATCGGCAATCATTTGATTTACAGATTGCGTCCATTTTACCGGTGCAGTTAGTTGTGTAATTAAATTTTTCTGAATTTCTGTGGCGTTTGAAACTGCCTTTGCGGTTACATTTTGATACACTGGACAAATAGGTTCAGAGAATTTTGTTGCTTTAATAGCTTTGGCCAATTCTTCTCTTGCTGGTTCCATCATTGGGGAATGAAATGCACCACCAACTGGCAAAATTAATGCGCGTTTTGCACCAGCTTCTTTCATTTTTTCGCAAGCTAATTCTACTGCCTTGTATTCGCCAGAAATTACTAATTGTCCTGGACAGTTATAATTTGCGGCAACTACAATTCCGTTAATAGATGCGCAAATATCTTCAACAATTTTATCTTCTAAATTTAATACCGCCGCCATGGTTGACGAAGTAATTTCGCACGCTTTTTGCATTGCTAAAGCGCGTTTAGAAACTAATTTAAGTGCGTCTTCAAAAGACAAAGTTTGGTTAGCAACTAAGGCAGAAAATTCTCCCAAAGAATGACCAGCAACCATTTGCGGATTAAAGTCGTTTAGTGTTTTTGCTAAAATTACCGAATGTAAAAAAACGGCTGGTTGCGTTACTTTAGTTTGTTTTAATTCGTCTGCAGACCCAGAAAACATAATATCGGTTATAGAAAAACCTAGAATTTCATTTGCTTGATGAAATAATTCTTTTACAATAGAAGAATTATCGTATAATTCCTTTCCCATTCCGGTAAATTGTGCTCCTTGTCCAGGAAATATATATGCTTTCATAAAAAGTATGTTTAATTAAAAATATCGGTGCAAAAATACTTCTTTTTTTTGAAAAGAAATTTGGCGCTTCAAGAAAGTCTATGACTTTCTATTTTAAAAATTGTAACTTTAAAAAAAGTATTTCGTCTAATTATAAAAACATATCATGAAAAAAATAGTTCTGGTTTTAATTATCTTGGTTTTTACCTTTTTGCTTTTTTATATTAATTTGCCGGTAATTCAATACGGATTTACTTCGTTGCCAATTATCTTATTGGTAGTAACCATATTGGCTTTAGTATTGTTTTCATCGGCAGCTTTAGACCGAAATAAAAATATGGTTTTAACTAAAAAACCACACAAAATTTTCTTTGTATTTCTTGGACTTTTGTTGGGTTACTTAATTGTTTTACCAATCATTACTAGTTCTGCCTTGGTTAGAACAAAAGAATTTCAGACTAAAATTGGAGAAGTAAAAAACGGAAAAAAAATATCCAAGCATATTGCTCCAATTTCAATAGACGAAATTAGGGTTGTAGATGAAAATTTGGCTTATTTGCTTGGTGAAAAAATTATAGGTTCGCAACCAGCATTAGGAAGTCAAGTAGAATTGGGTGAATTTTTTATACAAAAAGTAAACAATAAATTATATTGGATTGCACCACTTTTGCATTCTGGATTCTTTAAATGGCTTAATAATAAAGAAGGAACGCCGGGTTATGTTATGGTTTCTGCGACTAATGAAAGAGATGTAAAGTTGGTTCAGAATATTAGTGGAAAAGAGATTAAAATTAAATACCAACCTAATGCGTTTTTTAATTCTGATGTGAATAGATTTATTTATTTGCACGGATATGCAACTACTGGTTTGGCAGATTTTACTTTTGAAGTGGATGACGCCGGAATTCCGTATTGGGTTGTTACAACATATAAAAAAACAATAGGTTTTGCGGGAAATGACGCAACGGGTGTAGTTACACTTAATGCGCAAACAGGAGAATTAAAGGATTACTCTGTGGCGGAAACTCCGTTATGGGTAGATCGTATTCAGCCGATTGCATTTGTAGAAAAACAATTGACCGATTGGGGCGAATATGTGAATGGTTATTGGAATTTTAGTAATTTGAATAAGCTGCAAACCACAGAAGGATTAACTTTGGTTTATGGCGAAAATAATAAATCGTATTGGTACACCGGATTAACTTCTGTTGGAAAAGATGAATCGACAGTTGGATTTGTTTTGGTAGATACAAGAACCAAAGAAACTACTTTCTATAAACAAAGTGGCGCAACAGAATATGCTGCACAACAATCTGCAGAAGGGAAAGTACAAGAAAAAGGATACCGATCTTCGTTACCAATTCCGTATAATATTAATAATATTCCTACCTATGTAATGACATTGAAAGACGATGGTGGTTTGGTAAAAATGTTTGCTATGGTTGCTATTTCTGATTATACCATTGTTGGTGTAGGAAACACGATGCGGGAAACATTAACTTCTTTCAAAAATGTTTATAATATGGCCGATAATAAAATAAATCCGAACAGTCAAACTGACAAAAAGGAACTAAAATCGGTTGTAACGAGAGTTGCAAATGATATTAAAAACGGGAATAGTTTTTACTATTTTATGGTAAAAGATAATCCTAAAATATTTGTTGGTTCTTCTCAAATAAGTAATCAATTGCCTATAACGAATGTTGGAGACAGTGTTTTTGTAACCTTTGATATTGATGGAGAAGATATTATTGATATTTCTTCATTTAGGAATAAAAATTTAAACAAATAAAAAAAAGCCCTTCGGAAATTCGAAGGGCTTTTTAGTACTATATAATCTAATCTAACTAACTTTAATTTTTGATTAATTTTAGGTTTTGTATTCTACCATCGGAATCAGTCACTTTTACAATATAAATTCCGTTTATTAAATCCGAAATTTGAAAATTATAATTAGAAAACTGTGTTCCGAAAGATTTTACTAGCTGTCCTGTCACCGAATAAACATCCGCTTTAATAACATCTTGGCTTAAATTGAAGAAACCAGAACTTGGATTAGGATACAATGTGATTGCAGAAGTTGCCTGAAAATCATTTGAACCCAAAGCCGCTTGGTTTCCATAAATTCTAAAACCACCAGACTCAATAGTAATTGGCGTAGTCGTATTGGTAACATTTATTGTTGTGTTATCCATCAAATTTACCCAAGTTCCCGCGTAAGGAAAACTCGGATTGATACCTTGAGATGCTACAGAGAAATTAGCTAAAATAACCACATTTTTTAATTGGGATGCAGGCAAATTATTATCAAAAATATAAATTCTTTGTCTTACATTATTTCCATCTGGACTGATGGAATAATCTCCTTTAAATACTGGATTATTTCTCTTAAGATTAATCATTTTTGACCAATCGGTATAGATTTTTGCACGTTCAGGAATGGCCAACCAATTATTTGTCCATTGTGGTTGCGGTTTAGTATCTAATTTACAATCTCCTGGAGGTGTATTGTTATCGTAATCGCTATTCACTATTCCGTTATTACAAGTCCAGATAGAATTGTTCATACCTAACTCTGCAAAATGCCAAATCATTTTTGGCCCAGGAACTAAAAGACTTGTTGCTCCAATTGCTGACATTCTGAATAATGCATTATTTAAATTACCAGCAACAGGACTTGTACCAGCACCGTTTCCAAACTGTAAAGCTTCGTACATTAATCGATCTTTATCGTGCGATTCTGCATAACCAAGTAATCTTTTTCCAGCAAAACCACGACTAACATGTCCCATTCTAGTTATATCGGCATTTGTAGAAAACCCAGATTCTAGTTGTTTATATGCTTCATGCAATTCGCCCCACATCATTATTCCTTTTCCTTCACCAATTCTGTAATTCGCCCATTGTTGTTCTTCGCTATCAGAACCTAAATGTTCGAAAATTACATAATGATTAGAGTCTAATGACCAGGAATAATCTGCATATTCTTTTAAAACTGCAACACGGTCGGCTTGGTATGCATTGGTACAACTTTCGTCTGAACTTGTACAATTTTGGGTGAAACCTTTAGTTAAATCCCATCGAAAACCATCAATTTTAAAATCTTGAATCCAATGTTTTATAACTTTTTGGGTATACGTTTTTGTATAGGCAGAAGAATGATTAAAATCAGAACCAACGCCATATGTATGTCTTGCAAACTCGTTGAAATAAGGATTATCTACATTTGGTTCACCCCAACCATCGCCATCAGGATCTTTCATCCACATACGAACTAATGGATTTCTTCCGAAAGCGTGATTAAGAGCAACATCTAAAATTACAGCAATTCCGTTTTGATGGCATAAATCTATAAATTCTTTCAATTTATTTTCGGTTCCATAAAACTTGTCCAATGCGGTGTGAAAGGAAGTATTATAACCCCAAGATTCATTTCCTTCGTATTCCATTACTGGCATTAGCTGAATAGCATTTATTTTCAGATTTTTAAAATAATCGATTCTGTCAATTAAGTTTTGATAATTTCTATTCGCATCAAAATCTCTAATTAAAACTTCATAAACTACCAAATTGTCTTTTTCTGGCTTTACAAAATTAGTAGTTGCTGTACTCCAAGGATAAGCAGCTTGTCCGGTTTTTAAAACGGAAACTTCTCTTTCTTGTCCAGTTGGATATGCTGGTAAATTTGGATAAGAATTTGCCGAGATAAAAGGATCGTCAAACGGAGAAAGCACCAATGTAGAGTATGGATCAGCCGTTTTTACTAAACTTGGAGAATTGGGAGTTGGTGTTTGATCCACAACCCAATACTGATAATTGTAATTTGTGCCTGATGTTAAACCTGTTAATTCTAGCCAAAATTTGGTGCTTGCAGGATCTTTTCTCATCGCAAAAGCACTTGAAGGTTGGTAATTATTAAAACTTCCTGCAACGTAAATAAAGTCTTTTCCTGGCGCATCTAAAACCAAAGTAGCTTTTGTAGGATCGGTTGTATTATAATTAATTCCTTCTTCTAATCCGTTTGGAAGAACTTGGGAAATCGTCCCAGGGTTTACTATTACCGAGAATTTTCTTGTAATAGTTGAAGTTCCTTGCACGATTTGCAATTCGTACGTTTGATTAGAAACAATATTAGTATGATTAAAAGAATAATTTTGTGTGTTGGCTGTGTTTATAGATATACCATTTGCCAATAAATTGTAAGTTGCTGCTCCATTTGTATTATTAGCAGCAATATTTAAATTTCCACCAGAATTAATAATTGTAGTACTATTATTTGCTGGCGCAGTTAGATTTGCTTGAAAAGTACAAAC
>JBLIJW010000096.1:0-9200 GCA_047636155.1 Flavobacterium sp.
CTTTTTTCTCCTTGTACATTTCAAATAATGCACCACCTATCCAATAGAATACGAAGTGAATTAAAAAAATCATCAACCAAAATCCAATGGTCAATATTGTCAAGAAAGCCAAAAAGCCTAAATACTGTGCAAAAGTGAACATGTTTTCCGGAAATTTTGAATTCAAAACAAAAGTAAAATATATCTACTTAAAAACCAATAAATACCAAGAAAATATTTTTTTAACCCTTTAAAAATGCTATTTTTGTGAAGGTTTTTCCAGCTGTACGCTTCAAGCTTTTACCAAATAAAATCATTTTACAACAGTCCCAAAAGAGCTTTCGCTTTTTGAGTCTAAGTAAAATTTAATTTTATTTAAAAAATGCTTTCCGCTGCCATCTGGGCTAAACTAACAATCATTTCAAAAACAATCATTTCAAATAAATATAAACTTATTACAATGGAGTACAGAATAGAAAAAGACACCATGGGCGAAGTTCAAGTACCAGCAGACAAATATTGGGGTGCGCAAACAGAACGTTCAAGAAATAATTTTAAAATAGGAGTTTCTGCTTCTATGCCAAAAGAAATCATACTAGGTTTTGCTTATCTAAAAAAAGCTGCAGCATATGCAAATTGCGATTTAGGAGTACTTTCTACAGAAAAAAGAGATGCCATCGCCGCAGTTTGCGAAGAAATTTTAGAAGGAAAGCTAGACGATCAGTTTCCTTTAGTAATTTGGCAAACTGGTTCAGGAACGCAAAGCAATATGAATGTTAACGAAGTTATTGCAAATCGCGCGCAAGTTTTAGCTGGTTTTAAAATTGGCGAAGGCGAAGCAGTTATTAAAGCAAACGATGATGCTAACAAATCCCAATCATCCAACGATACATTTCCAACCGGAATGCATATTGCAGCATACAAAGCGGTAATAGAAACAACCATTCCCGGAGTAGAAAAACTTCGCGATACCTTGCATGCAAAAGCAACCGAATTTAAAAACGTAGTTAAAATTGGTCGAACGCATTTAATGGATGCAACTCCTCTAACTTTAGGTCAAGAACTTTCTGGCTATGTTGCACAATTAAATTATGGCTTAAAAGCGCTCAGAAATACTTTAGATCATTTGTCAGAAGTTGCTCTTGGGGGTACCGCAGTTGGTACCGGTTTAAATACACCCGAAGGTTATGATGTAACAGTCGCAAATTACATTGCAAAATTCACAGGACATCCTTTCAAAACTGCACCAAATAAATTTGAAGCATTGGCTTCTCACGATGCGATTGTTGAGTCGCATGGTGCATTAAAACAATTGGCTGTTTCTTTAAATAAAATTGCGAATGATATTAGAATGCTCGCCTCTGGACCAAGATCTGGAATTGGTGAAATAATAATTCCAGAAAACGAACCTGGTTCTTCTATAATGCCTGGAAAAGTAAATCCAACCCAATGCGAAGCATTAACCATGGTTTGTGCCCAAGTTATGGGTAACGACATTGCCATTTCTGTTGGCGGAATGCAAGGACATTATGAATTAAATGTATTCAAACCATTAATGGCGGCAAACTTTTTACAATCTGCACGTTTAATAGGAGATGCATGTGTTTCGTTTGAAGAACATTGCGCCAGTGGAATTGAACCAAACTACAAAAGAATTAAAGAATTAGTTGATAATTCATTAATGCTAGTTACTGCCTTAAATACTAAAATTGGATATTATAAATCAGCAGAAATTGCTCAAACTGCTCATAAAAACGGAACTACTTTAAAAGAAGAAGCTGTTCGTTTGGGTTATGTAACCGAATCGGATTTTGATCAGTGGGTTAAACCCGAAGAGATGGTTGGAAGTCTACAATAATATTTGCTATATCACTATAGAAAGCGCAAACTGTATTAGCTTGCGCTTTACTCATAAAAGCCTTAAATGAAAATAACGCATATTTTTAAAGATTTCGTTCAAAGTGAAAAATCTGGAGGATTAATTTTAATTTCCTGCACGATAATTTCTTTGTTTTTAGCAAATTCAATATTTAGTACTACATATTTAGGATTTTGGGAAATTGAAATAGCTCACCATAGTATTGGTCATTGGATAAATGACGGTTTAATGGCTATTTTCTTCTTGCTAATTGGTTTGGAGTTAAAACGAGAAATTTTTGATGGCGAACTTTCGGATATAAAAAATGCATTGCTGCCAATTTCAAGCGCGTTAGGCGGAATGATTGTTCCGGCTGGTTTATATTTGTTTTTAAATTATGGCACAGATACGCAATCTGGCGCAGGAATTCCGATGGCTACCGATATTGCATTTGCCCTTGGAGTTTTATCTTTATTAGGAAATAAAGTTCCAACAGCTTTAAAAGTTTTTCTTACTGCTTTAGCAGTTATTGATGATTTAGGCGCAATAATAATTATTGCTGTTTTTTATACTAACGATTTGTCATGGCTTAATCTAGGAATATCTTTAGGAGTTTTCGGAATACTTTTAATTTTAAATCGATTAAAAGTATACAATTTGATTCCGTATTTAATTGGTGGTGTAATTATGTGGTATTTTATGTTAAATTCTGGTGTTCATGCCACAATTACAGGGGTTTTATTAGCTTTTGCAATACCATTTAGCGCCGGTAGAAGAAAATCTCCACAAACTATTTTGCAAGATTTCTTACATTTACCAGTTGCCTTTTTTATATTACCTATTTTTGCGCTTGCAAATACTGCCATCGTTATAAATAGTGACTGGCATTATGCTTTTACGCATACCTATACTTTAGGAATTGCATTAGGACTAATAATCGGAAAACCCCTAGGAATAGCGTTGTTTAGTTATATTTCTGTCAAGCTTCGTATTTGTAGTCTACCAGAAAATATAAGCTTTAAAGCAATAATTGGTGCAGGATTGTTAGGAGGAATCGGATTTACAATGTCTATATTTATTACATTACTAGCTTTTTCTGATTCAACACATATAGATAATGCCAAAATTATGATTTTGGTTTCTTCTTTAATTGCTGGTATTTTAGGTTTTATTTATCTAAAAAGCTTACTAAAGAAAACACATTTAGAAGAATATATCGAATCGGAAGAGTTATCTTAAAACCAATTTTTTCTCTTGAAATAAATAACCATTCCTATTAAAAGTAAAACCATAAAACCAATAACAAAAAAATAGCCATATTGCCAATGTAACTCGGGCATGTTGTCAAAGTTCATTCCATAAACTCCGACTATAAATGTTAACGGCATAAAGAAAACAGAAACTACGGTTAACGTTTTCATTACTTCATTCATCTTGTGACTTTGGGTCGAAAAATAAAAGTTAGAAACACTGTCCACTGTAGTAAGATCATATTCTATTTGCTCTAAAAGTTCTAAAGATTTTTGATGTAATCTGTCAAAAAAGGTATAATTATTGGCGTCGATTTCATTAAAAGTTGCGTCTTCTTTTATAGTTTTTATAGCATATAAAGAATCACGCAACGGAATAATAGATCGTTTTAAGAAATGATAATTGTCTCGAAATTTTTCAACTCGAATTAAAATTTCTCTGTTATCATTTTGTTTCGCCTGCATTTGTAATTGTTCTACCGAATTTTCTTGTGCTTCAATGGTTATGTAAAAATTTTCCATTATGGCATCCAATAAAATGTATAGCAAATAATCAGCACCTTTTTCTCGCACTAAACCAACGTCTGCTCGAATTCGTTCTCTTATATGACTAAAAAAATCTCCTTTTTGCTCTTGAAAAGAAATCAAAAGATTATTTTTTAGAATAAAACTAATTTGTTCAACCCTTAGTAAATCAGAATTTTTCTCAGGTAACATTGATTTAATATTAAAAAAAAGTAAATCCGAAAATTCTTCTATTTTAGATCTTTTATCAGTATTCAAAACATCTGACAGGATAAATTTGTCTAGGTTAAATAGTGTCCCTATTTTCTGAATAATTTGAGAATCATTCAAGCCATGAACATTAAACCAATTAATTTTATCTAATTGAATTTTGGAATGCGTTTCTTTAATATCAAATTTTTTATACTCTTTATAATCCAATTTATTGTAAACAAACAACTGAAAATCAATTAATTCGTTTTTTACTTTACCTGTATATTCTAAAGAATTTGGTTGAATCTTTCGAACTTGCTTGTATTTAATCTTTCTCAATTTCGGAATTTTATATAAAACTAGGAATTTTTCTTATTTTACTACTATTTTTACGAAAAGATTTAAAATGAAGACGATTTTAATACACATAAAAGAATTACTACAAATACGATCAAACAACGAAAGGTATATTGCTGGTGAAAACATGGCAGTTTTACCTAGCATTAAAAATGCATTCCTGATAATGGAAAATGAAGTTATTTCAGGCTTTGGTGAAATGAAAGATTGTCCAAATTACAGCGAATTTAAAAGTATAGATTGTACCGGAAAAATCGTTTTACCTTGTTGGTGTGATAGCCATTCCCATTTGGTTTTTGCAGGAAACAGAGAACAAGAATTTGTAGATAGAATTAACGGCTTGTCTTATGAGGAAATTGCAAATAACGGTGGTGGTATTTTATATTCTGCAAAAAAACTACAAGAGATTTCAGAAGAGGAATTGTACAACCAATCAAAACTGCGGTTGCAAGAAGTAATGCAATTAGGTACCGGTGCAATTGAAATAAAATCTGGATATGGTTTAACCGTAGAATCAGAATTAAAAATGTTACGAGTTATAAAGCGTTTGGGAAATGATTATCCGATAGAAGTTAAAAAAACATTTCTTGGTGCGCATGCCTTTCCAGCAAAATATAAGGACAATAAAGAGGAATATGTTGATTTAATTTGTACACAAATGTTACCCAAAGTTGCAAAAGAAAATCTAGCAGATTTTGTAGATGTTTTTTGCGAAAAAGGCTATTTTTCTTTAGAGCAAATGGATAAAATTTTGATGCAGGCAAAAGAATATAATATTATACCAAAAGTTCATGTAAATCAATTTAATGCATTTGGAGCTATTGCTTTAGCTGTAAAAAATAAAGCGTTAAGCGTAGATCATTTAGAGGTTTTAAATTCAGAAGATATTGAAGTATTAAAAAATTCAGAAACTATGCCAGTTGCCTTACCAAGTTGTTCTTTTTTTCTTAATATACCATTCACACCAGCTAGGGAATTAATTGCTAACGGACTTCCAATTGCTTTGGCATCTGATTATAATCCAGGTTCTACACCATCAGGAAATATGAATTTTGTAGTTGCAATTGCTTGTATAAAAATGAAAATGACACCAGAAGAAGCAATTAATGCAGCAACTTTAAATGGTGCTTATGCTATGGGTTTAGAGAAAACACATGGTAGTATTACTTTAGGAAAAACTGCAAATTTAATTATTACAAAACCAATAGAGAGTTACTATCAAATCCCATATTTATTTGGAAGTAATTTAATAGAGACAATAATTATAAAAGGTAAAGTACTATTTTAAATCAAAGATTATTCTAATTGTAAGGTTGTTTTTCCTACTATGTTATTTCTGTCAAAAATGGTTATAAAATAGTATCCTTTTTCAATATCTTTTACAAGATATTCTTGTGAAACTTCCAAAGTCTGTCCGTTGTAAAAATAAGATTTAGAGAAACTATAGGTTAATAATTGACTATCAAAATACTCTGTTTTGCGTTGTCCTATTATGTTGTTTTTAGGACCAATTATTTGAAAGTAATAGACTATTTCAAATCCATCAAAATCTGAATTAGCGTTAATTGTAAATTGAATCTTAAAAAAATCTGTCTTACTTGCTTTTGTAGTCGCAATTTTATTGGTGGCAGATTTACTAATGAAGGCTTGTGCCTCTATATTTGAAACAGAAATCTTTGCATTTTTATCACTTTTTCTATTCAATTCTTTTACAGAATTTTCGGATTTTTCTGATGTGCTTTTATCAAAATTAGAAACGCTAGGTTTGTTGGCAACTTCTTGTTTATTAACCGTTTCTTTTGCTATAATTGTTTCTGATTTGGGGTTTTTTGGAATTGTTTTATTCGAAATTATAGAAATTTCTTTGGTAGATAATTCTAAATTTTTAGGATTGTCTTTTTTAGTTATAGTCGCATTAATCTTTTGTTTCCTTCCGTTTAAGATGGTGATTTCATCTACCAAAATTTTCATTTTAGATTCTAAATTTTGGTATTGGTATTTATATTTCAACAAAGTTGCTGCATTTTTTTGAGATATTTCTAATACTTCAACTAATTTTTTAATGCTGTCTTTTTGAATTTGTAAATTGTAATAATTGTTAGTTTTATCTGCAATTTTAGATTCGTACGTTTGCTTTAAGTTTTCTAAATCTTTTTTAATTTCAGAATTTTCATCAGATATAGAAATTATGGCTGAATTATTAATTGATGCAACTATAAAACCAATACTTCCGGCCAAGAGTATCATCAATATACCTATGATACCAATTAAGATTGAAATATTTTTTTTTGAACTCATACTGTTTATTGAACTTACAAAGTAAGGTTTATTTGCTGTTTAATTCAGTTGATAAACTAGCAAGTTATAAACAAAACAAAAAGACGCTAGTAAGCGTCTTTAGATTATTTGTTGGTAACATTAATTTATTTTAATGTAAAACTAGTTTTAGAAACCAATTGATTTTTATCAAACACATTTACATGATATATTCCTTTTTCAAAAATTTTACCAGGTAATTCTTCATTAACTTGTACTGTTTTATTTTCAAATTTCACAGAAGTTACAAAACTATAGGTAAGCATTTCTTCTCCAAAAGCTACAGACGATTTTTCTCCTAAAACATTGTTTTTAGAATCAATAACCTGCACATAATATTTTTTGTCACCAGATTTTGCTACAGTGTTTTCTGCAATTGTGAAGCTTATTTTTAAAACATCTGCTCTGCTTGCTTTTTCAGTTTCAATAGTTTTTCCAGAACTTCTCTTTTTGTATGCAGAAGTTTTAAGATTTAAAACAGTCAATCTAGACGCTTTTTCAACAGTTTTAGATAATTCTTCATTTTGACCAACTAAAGATTGGTTATAATTTTTCGATTCTTCTAAAACTACTTTTGTACTATCTAAATTAGTATTAAGTAATTTATTATCCTTTTTCAGAACTTCGTTTTCTTGCATTAAACCGTTCATTTTGGTCTGTAAAGCAAGATACTGTTGCTTATATTTTGCTAAAGAAGCCACATCGCCTTTTGATTTACCCAACTGAGAAATTAATTTGACAACTTTTTCTCTTTCTGTAATTAATTCATCCGACATGAAAGTATTTTCTGCTATTGCAGCATCGTAAGTTGCTTTTAGCTGTTCTAAATCTTTCATAACAGCATCCTTTTCGGATTTTGTAGTTACAATAGTTGTTTGTAATTCCTCCGTTTTTGTACTTAGGGTGTAAATGTAAAATAAACTTCCCACTAATAGCAAAGCCAACACTGCTACTATAGCTTTTAAAGATTTATTACTAGATTGATTCTGACTATTCTCCATAATTTGTTTATTTTTAGCGGTTCATTTATATTGCTAAGTTATACAATTATATTATTTTTGGGCTAAAGAATTATTTTTTATGGAAAAATTAATACGATTCACCACTTCAGAATTATCCAAAATTACCAATTTTAGAAGTGGTGAGATAAAGTTTGGTGAAAAAATGATTCTTTTACCAAAAGATCAAGAAATTAAACAATTTATAACAAATTGCGAAGCCAAGTTCGTGCTTTTTGGAATTCCAGAAGATATCGGTATTAGAGCAAATCATGGTCGACCAGGTGCATTTTCTGCTTGGGATAGCGCCATTAAAAGTATTGCTAATATCCAACATAATCGTTTTAATAAGGGTAATGAAATTATACTATTAGGAAAACTTGATGTTTCGGCAGAAATGAAAATTGTTGAAAGTTTACAATTTGAAGATATTGCTGATCGTAAAAAAATGAGCGAATTGGTTGTTGCCATTGATAAAGAAGTTGCTCATTTAGTTGCTATAATTGTTGCAGCAGGAAAAATTCCTATTTTAATTGGTGGCGGACATAACAACGCTTACGGCGCAATAAAAGGTACAGCTTTAGCAAAAGGAAAATCAATTAATGCAATAAATTTTGATGCCCATTCTGATTTTAGAATATTAGAAGGACGACACAGCGGAAATGCGTTTTCTTATGCGTTTGAAGAAGGATTTTTAAAAAAATACTTTGTTTTTGGTTTGCATGAAAGCTATACCACAAAAAGTGTGTTAACCGAATTAAAACGAATGCCAGATCAAATTAGTTTTAATACGTACGACGAAATCAAAATAAAAAAAGAGAAAAGTTTTGATCAAGAATTACTTGCTGCAAAATATTTCGTGGACAATGATTTTTTTGGAGTTGAGTTAGATTTAGATTCGATTCCTAACATAGCTTGTAGTGCAATGACACCAAGCGGTTTTAGTGCAGAAGAAGCGCGACAATTTATTTATTACTTCGGAAAAAATCCTAAATCTGCCTATTTGCATATTTGTGAAGGTGCTCCAGAATTAGATGCCATTGAAAACAGTCACATGGTTGGAAAATTAATTGCGTACTTAGTTTCTGACTTTATGAAGGCTAAAATGTCTCTATTAGATTAAGAAATATCCTTCCTTTTTCTAATTTTATAAATGTATCTTTGCAAAACTATAAATAAATATAGATTCGTTTATGAATTTTTCTGATTTACATCTAATAAAAAATATTCAAACTGCACTTGCAGAAGAAGGTTATGAATCGCCAACAAGCATTCAGGAACAAGCAATTCCGATAATTTTAGAAGGAACTGATTTAGTTGGTTGCGCGCAAACCGGTACAGGTAAAACTGCTGCTTTTGCTATCCCAATTATTAATTATTTACACAAAATTGGTGGTTCATCTACTAAAAAGAAGGTAATTCGATGTTTGGTGGTAACTCCTACTCGCGAATTAGCTATTCAAATTGATGAAAGTTTTAATACTTATGGGAAATATACCAATATTAGATCTATGGTTTTATTTGGTGGTGTAAATCAAGCATCGCAAGTAGAGCAACTTCAAAAAGGAATGGACATTGTTATTGCAACTCCAGGTCGACTTTTAGACTTGCACAAGCAAGGTTATGTGGATTTAGATTCACTTCATTTTTTAGTTTTGGATGAAGCCGATCAAATGTTGGATATGGGATTTATTAATGACGTAAAAAAAATTGTAAAACTTACTC
>JBLIJW010000097.1:0-8975 GCA_047636155.1 Flavobacterium sp.
ATAATTACAATTCTATTTCATCAACATCTGTCCAATTCTTTTTTTGAGTAACAGTTCCTTTGTCTAAAATCATCACTCCAGGATTTGCTCTAATCATTGTTTTTAAGGTTGTTTCATCACAAAACAAAAACTCAAATGGCAAATTGTACTTTTCTTTGGCTAAAAGTAAATCATCCGAAAAAGAAGCTGAAACTCCATAAACGGTATATCCTTTTTGCGTTGCTTTTTCTGCAATCTCTTTGATTTTAGGAAACCCCGCTGCATCAGATTTATTAAGATTGTAAAGAATAACCAACATCAATTTTTCTTTTTCTAGAAGTTCTGGCGCCAAATCTTGCTGTGTATCTTCTAACATAAAATCATGCACTGGCGCTATAGATCCATCTTTAGGATATTGCATTCCTTCTTGTAAATTCTTACCAATTGCATACGCTCTAAAATCCATTAATGGCAAATGTGTTAATACATGTTGCACGATAAATAAGAAAGCGGCCAATGATAAAAAAGTAATTAATTTTGGAATTTTTCCCTTAAAAATAGGCTGGATAAATTTAATTTTTAAAAGTAAAATGATTATGAACGCAATTAAGATTACGTTTTTATAAAAGGTTTCCCAAGGTGTTAATTTAATTGCGTCTCCAAAACAACCACAATCTGTTACTTTATTATAATAAGCGGAATACCATGTTAAAAATAAAAAAACTAAACTTAGTATTAAAAGACTCCAAACTGTAAGTTTAGATTTATAACCTATTAAAATCATAACACCCAAGAGTATCTCTGCTACAATTAAAACAATTGCAAAAAGTAATGCGTACGGAATTAAAAACTCCATATCTAACACTGGTTCAGAAAAATATTCTTGAAACTTATATTGAGAACCTATTGGATCTACCAATTTCACAAAACCTGAAAAAATGAACAAAGCCCCTACTAATATTCTTGAAATTTGGGTGATGAGTTTAAGTATCATTGTTGACTAATTTAATAAGTATCGTTTTAATTATTTCTATTGAAATAAAACAAGAGCATGCAAAGTTACTCGCAATAACAAAATTATTTTCACTTAAAAATTATGCTCCTAAATGTATCATTGCAAAAACAGCATAATTAATCATGTCTTGGTAATTCGCGTCAATCCCTTCAGAAACGACGGTTTTTCCTTGATTATCTTCAATAGACTTTACTCTTAATAATTTTTGAAGTATTAAATCTGTTAGACTAGAAACGCGCATTTCTCTCCAAACTTCTCCATAATCATGGTTTTTATTCATCATTAGTTCTTTGGTAGTTTTGCTATGTTTGTCATACAAAATGGTCGCTTCTTCCGTATTTAAATCTGGATTCTCTACCACACCGCTTTCTAACTGAATCAAGGCCATAATGGAATAATTAATAATTCCTATAAACTCTGGTTGCTCTCCTTCATCTATCTTGCGAACTTCATTTTCTTGCAGTTGTCTAATTCTTTGTGCTTTTATAAAAATTTGATCTGTTAAGGACGGTAAACGTAAAATACGCCACGCACTGCCATAATCGCTCATTTTTTTAATAAATAAACTTCTGCATTCTTCAATTACAGTATCGTATTGTTTCGAGGTGTCTTGCATCTTTTATTAAAAGTATTCGCGTAAAAATAGTAAAACTTAAACGTATTTCATTTATTTTTGATGTGAATTTATCAATCATTACTATGAGAAAAATTGTTGTTTTTTGCGGAGCTAGTTTAGGCTTTAATACTATTTACAAAGAAACGGCGATAGCCCTAGGAAATTATTTTGCTAAAAATAACATTGGATTGGTGTATGGTGGTGCAAAAATAGGAATGATGGGAACGCTTGCGGATACTATTTTAGCGCATAATGGTGATGTTACGGGTGTAATTCCGAAGCTATTACAAAAGGAAGAAGTCTTGCATTCAGATGTGGAGGAGATGATTGTTTGCAAGAAAATGAGTGATCGAAAAGTAATCATGAGTAAATTAACCGATGGTTATATTACACTTCCTGGTGGTTTTGGAACCTTAGATGAGCTTTTTGAGGCCTTAACTTTGGGGCAATTACATATTGAACAGAAACCAATTGGACTCTTAAACGTAAATGGTTTTTTTGATGCAATTTTAATGCAATTGGATAAAATGGTGGCAGAGGGATATTTGCAACAAGCCAATAGAAACATGTTGTTAGTAGCAACCTCTGTGGATGCATTAATGCACAAAATGAATAAGTACGAAGCACCAGAAATAGGGCACATAATAAAAAAAGTAGTTCAGTAAATGACACTAAATTGTAAAGGAAATTTAATTGATCTGACCACACCAAAAGTGATGGGCATTCTAAATATTACACCAGACTCTTTTTATGACGGTGGTAAATATAAAAACGAATTTGAAATTTTAAATCAGGTTGAAAAAATGCTCTCTGATGGCGCCACTTTTATTGATGTTGGTGCGTATTCTTCTCGACCTGGTGCACAGCATATTTCTGAGGAAGAAGAACTTAAAAGAATTATACCTGTTATTAATTTATTGCAAAAGAACTTTCCAGAAATTATTATTTCTATCGATACATTTAGAAGTAAAGTTGCCATAGAAACAGTGCATGCTGGAGCGGCGCTTATAAATGACATTTCTGGTGGAAAAATGGATGACAACATGTTCGCTACAGTTGCTAATTTGCAAGTTCCTTATATTTTAATGCACATGTTAGGAACTCCCCAAAACATGCAAAAAAATCCTATATATGAGAATGTAATTACAGAAATTATTTCCTTTTTTGCAGAACAAATACACAAATTACACCAACTTCAATTGAATGACCTTATTATTGATGTTGGTTTTGGATTTGGAAAAACGAATATTCATAATTATGAAATCCTAAAAAATTTAGCACTTTTCAAAAGTTTAGATGCTCCAATTTTAGCCGGACTTTCGCGTAAATCTATGTTGTACAAAACCTTAGATATTTCTGCTCAAGAAGCTTTAAATGCTACAACATCTGCCAACACAATAGCACTTTTAAATGGTGCAAATATGCTGCGGGTACACGATGTAAAAGAGGCTGTAGAAACTATTAAAATTGTAGCACAAATTCAGTGAATTCTTTAGATCCATTTTCATTTTTACAAAACTAGAATTCAAATAACCCGACTTTGTCATTATTACAAGTAATACAAAACATCCTATTAAATAAATAATAGCTGTTGTGCTCCAAGTTATTTATTAGTATTTTAGCCTAAAATCAGTCAATTTTTTATGTTCGATTTTATTGAATTTTCTCTGTTAGATGTGTTGGATATTTTATTGGTAGCAACATTGCTCTACTATATTTATAAATTATTAAAAGGCACTGTTGCTATTAACATTGTTATAGGAATTGCGATTGTCTTTGTTATTTGGAAAATAACGGAAGCCTTACAAATGAAAATGTTAAGTGACATCTTAGGTACACTTTTAGGTGGAGGTGTTGTTGCATTAATCATTGTCTTCCAGCAAGAAATAAGAAAATTTTTATTAATGATTGGTACTACTAACTTTACCAACAAGCGAAGTTTTCTAAAACAGCTAAAATTTTTACAAACAGAAAAAGGTTCAGAAGTTGATACCGAAAGTATTTTAGATGCATGTAGAAAAATGTCTAAAACTAAAACAGGTGTTTTAATAGTAATTGAAAGAACCAATAGTTTAGACTTTCTTATAAATACTGGCGATAAAATGAACGCACAAATAAATGATGCACTTCTTCAAAGTGTTTTTTATAAAAACAGTCCTCTTCATGACGGCGCTTTAATTATTAGAGATAATTTTATTGTGGCAACTAGAGCCGTTTTACCAATTTCAGATAGTACAAGAATTCCCGCTAGATTTGGCCTAAGACACAGAGCTGCTATTGGAGTTTCTGAAAAAACAGATGCCGTTTGTCTGTTAGTCTCTGAAGAAACAGGTGAGATTTCTTACATCAAAGACGGTGGTTTCGAATTGTACACAGATTTTAAAGAGCTAAACGAAAAACTTAGAAAAGATTTGATGTAAATGTGCACAATTCTTTGCTGATTAAAGAACAACAGACCAAACGAAATTTTACTTTTTTCTAGATACTTTTAAATTAGATTTTGCACGACTGCCATTACTTATTATCTATTTAAGAAGCCACCTCTAAACTAAACTGCTTGTCGTAAAGATTTTTGTAATACCCACTTTCTTTATCTAATAATTCAAGATGTGTACCCTCTTCTACAATAAAACCTTTGTCCATTACTATAATTTTATCTGCTTGTTTAATGGTTGCCAATCTGTGTGCAATTACAATTGATGTTCTGTCTTTTGTAATGGTTTCTGTAGCATACTGTATCATTTGTTCTGCTTGCGAATCTACAGAAGAGGTAGCTTCGTCTAGAATTAAAATACTTGGTTTGCTTACATAAGCTCTTAAGAATGCAATCAATTGTCTTTGTCCAGATGAAAGCATCGCTCCACGTTCTTTTACGTTATAATCGTATCCTCCGGGAAGCGTCATAATAAAATCGTGAATACCAATTTGTTTTGCCGCTTTTTCTACTTCTTCCTTAGAAATAGTTTGGTCTTTTAAAGTGATGTTATTTAAAACTGAATCTGAAAAAAGAAAAACATCTTGTAAAACAACAGCCACTTGGTTTCTTAAGCTTTCAAGTTTATATGCATCCACAGCGATATCATCTACACAGATGGTACCACTGTCAATTTCATAAAACCGATTTAATAGATTAATTATGGTAGATTTACCGGCACCTGTTGCACCTACAATAGCCACAGTTTGTCCACTTTTAACATCTAGATTAATTCCTTTTAGCACCTCTTCACCTTCTATATAACTAAATCTAACATCTTTAAAGTTTATATTTCCCTGTAAATTTTTTGCTTCTATTGTCCCATTTTTAGAAATTGCGCTTTCTGTATCAATAACTTTAAAAACTCTTTCTCCAGAAACAATTCCCATTTGTAACTGATTGAACTTGTCTGCAATTTGCCTTAAAGGCCTAAATAACATTTGTGCCATTTGCACAAAAGCGATGACCGTTCCTGGTCCTGGAACTGCACCGTCCACCACTTGCTTACTTCCAAACCAAACGATTAAACCAATACCAATCGAAGATAAAATTTCTGCAATTGGAAAAAAGATAGAAAAATACCAAATGGTTTTTATATATGCTTGTTTGTGCTTGTTGTTGATGTCTTTAAAATTATCGTATTCAATTTTTTCTCTATTAAAAAGTTGCACAATTTTCATTCCTGTAACTCTCTCTTGCACAAATCCGTTTAAATTAGCTACTTGATTTCTAACTTCCTGAAACGTTGCTTTAATCGCTTTTTGAAAAACCTTTGTAGCGTATAACAGAATTGGTAAAACCGCAATAGCGATGAATGCCAGTTTCCAATTAATATAAAACATCACTATGATAACAGCGAACATCTGTAAAACATCACTTACAATTGTAAAAACCCCACTACTAAAAAAAGCAGCAATAGTTTCGATATCGGAAACCACTCTAGTCACCAATTTACCAACTGAATTCTTATCGAAATAAGACATTCTAAATTGTAAAATATGTCTAAATATTTTTGCTCTTATGTCTCTAATAATATGCTGACCAACCCAGTTTGCAAAATAAATAAATATAAACCTTAGAACCACTTCTAGCATTAAAACACCAAACATTAATAAAACACTATTAATTAAACCTTGGGAATCTTTATTTGCGATGTAAATATCTACAGTATCTTTAAGAATAATAGGTGTTAACAAGGCAACACCAGACAATAAGATTGCGGAACTGGAAGCAATTATAAAATTACGTTTGTAACTCTTTGCAAAACTCATGAGTCTTAAAAAGATGTCCATATCAAAAGCTTTTCCTGTTTTATTTGCCAAAATTTAATATTTTATTTGTGTTAAAAATAATCCTTTTGCTGGCACAGATAATCCAGCATTGCCTCTATTTTTACTTTCTATAATTTGCCGAAAGTCATTTATTGATATTTTCTCTAAACCTACATCTACTAGCGTACCAACAATAGCGCGTACCATGTTTCTTAAAAATCTATTTGCGCAAATATGAAAGGTTAATAAATCGCCTTCTTGTTTCCAAAAAGCGGCTGTTACCTCACAATTAAAAGTATAAACTTCTGTTTTTACTTTAGAGAATGTTTGAAAATCTTCATATTCTAACAAAATTTTTGCGGCGGCATTCATTTTAATCAGATTTAATTTTTGTGAATGAATCTGCCATGAAAAATCTAATAAAAACGGATTTCTACCCAACCAAATTCTGTACTCATAGCTTCTACTTACAGCATGAAATCTCGCATGTTGCTCTTCTTGTACTAAAAATACTTTGTAAACGCTAATGTCATTTGGTAAAATGGAATTTAATTTATGCACAACATCCCTTCCTACTGGAAACTCCACATTAAAATGTGCAAACATTTGTGATGCATGAACTCCTGTATCTGTCCTTCCTGCGCCGACAACTTCAATTTTTTCCTGCAAAACTGTACTTACAGCGTGGTTTAATTTTTCTTGTACCGAAATAACATCTGGTTGAATTTGCCAACCGTGATATTTTTCTCCATTGTAAGAAAGTTCTATAAAATATCTCAAGAAAATAGTTTTTTGTAGCAGGTAAAATTACGCATTTTATTTTGTTATTAGTATTTTTGAAACTCGAAGACTCGTTAAACTTTTCTTACTGTTATTTAATGAAAAAAATACTATTATTATCCGACACACACAGTTTTATAGATGCTCAAATTTTAAAATTTGTAAAACAGGCTGATGAAGTTTGGCATGTTGGAGATATTGGTGATTTAAAGGTCACCGATACTCTAAAAAAGCTAAAACCATTAAGAGCTGTTTTTGGAAATATAGATGATCAAGATGCAAGATCTGAATTTCCATTAGATTTAAAATTTGAAGTTGAAAAAGTAACCATTTGGATGACACATATTGGTGGATACCCAAATAATTACTACCGAAGAATTAAAGAGGAGATTAAAGTGAACCCACCGAAGGTTTTTATTTCTGGGCATTCTCATATTTTAAAAGTACAATACGACAAAAAATTAAATTTACTACATCTAAATCCGGGTGCAGCGGGAAAATATGGTTTTCATAAAATAAGAACGATGCTGAGGTTTCAGTTAGAAAACGGAGAAATTAAAAATTTAGAAATTATAGAACTGGCTAAGCAAGCGTAACAGCGTCTTTTTCTACAATTGGTAGCTCTACAGAAATTGTTGTTCCTTCACCTACAGCAGATTCTACTAAAAAATTACCATCCATAATTTGTATTCTTGCATCAATTTGGTTCAAGCCCAGACCATCTTTATCAAAAATATTCATTTTATCAAAACCAATACCATCGTCAAAAATTTGAAAACAAATTCTATTATTTTCCTCATAAAATCTAATAAAAGCATTTTGAGCTTTACTGTGCTTTAGTATGTTGTTTACAAATTCTTGAATGATGTTGTGAACTTTTATTTCAAAATTTTGGTGATACCTTCTCAAGTCATCAATATCTATTTCTATATGTAAAGCAGAGTTAGAATATTTAGAAGCCATATCTTTCAATGCGAAGTTTAATCCGAATTTAAGCAATACAGCAGAAACTAAAGTATGCGATAGATCTCTAATTTGTAGAGAAGCTTCAGAAATAATTTTTTGAGTCTTAATTATTTCTGTCGGAATATCTCCCTTAAATTGGACTTTAACAGCTATTAAATGAAGGTTCGCCGAGGAAAGTAATGCACTTACACTATCGTGAAGTGTTTCTGCTATTTCTTTACGCTCAGACTCTTTAGCATCTATGGTAGCATTTAAAATTCTTATTTGAGATTCAGATTTTAGTTTTTCTATATTTTGATTTTGAAGTAACTCTGTTTGAGATAATTTTAATCCTAAATTTTTTTGTTTCAACTTATAAAAACTAAGCCAATAAACAAGTGATATAATTATAATTAAACTAATAATAGTAAAAACCCAAAAGGTATTGCGCTCTCTTAGTCTTTTGTCTTTTTCTTCTCTTTTAACGTCATCCACATTATTCTCCGCTGTAATTTGTTCGATCGCTTTTCTAAATTCTTTATCTCTAATAGTGTCTCGCATATCATACGAAATCTCTTGATAATCGTATGCCTCGTAATCCTTTAATTTACGCATCGTCCAGGCTAAATTATAATAAAGAGCCTCTGTATATCTGTTCGCTTGTTCACTCTTTTCGCTATTGGTTAAAGCAATTCCCTTATTGTATATTTCTTTCGCTACCTCAAACTTACCTAATTTCACATATATATTACCCAAACTATTCAAAGCACTTGCTTGATTTACTTTTGAATTATTTTTCTCGTGAATTGAAAGCGCTCTTCTAGCGTAATTTATGGCCAAATCATAAATTGAATCTTGCTGATAAATCCCGGATAAATTGACATAAGACATGGCCTTAAAGATCAAAATATCCTTGTTTAAATTAGGTAAATTTTCAACTTTGTTATAATAATATTTAGCACTATCTCTTTGGGTAAGTTGGTGAAAAGAACCTCCTATTTTTAAATACGTTTCAGCCAGATTTTTATTAAAAATATCAATTCTATTCGTGTCATAAATGCTTTTTCTTTTTAAGAATACTAAAGATTCTTTATAATATTTTAATGCTCTTTTATAATTCTTTGTTTTATTATAGATATCTCCTTTTAAAAAAGAGATGAAATAAAGGTTACTATTTTTGTTATTAACGAGAGGGTCTTCCTCTAGTTTTAAAATTTTTGCTAGTGCTTTTACATAATTTTCCTCCCTATAAATTTGCACAATATGATCATACTTATTTTGAAAGGTAGAATCTATTTCAAATAGAAACTCCAAAGAAGTTTCTATATTAGAAATTTCCTTAGAGTTTAATATATTAGAGATTGCGCATACCTGATAGGTATTTAATGCAACATA
>JBLIJW010000098.1:0-8882 GCA_047636155.1 Flavobacterium sp.
TCTAAAGAAAAATTTATAAGAGTTCACAAATCATACATTATCAATATTGATAAGGTAGAACGTTTTAATAGTAAATTTGCCGAAATTGGAATCACAAAAATTCCGTTAAGCAGAAATAAAAAAGAAGATTTAATAAGAGCTTTAGCAATTACCTAATAAAAGTCTGAAATCGGGATAACCTTAACCGATTTAAACTGAGGAATAGAATCAAAACTATTAAGAATTTTCTTAATAGTTTTTTTTGTGCTAGTTAAGTTCACATCTTTTGGAACCTTAATAACAATATTGCGTAGATATTCGTTTCTAACTCTGTTTATACTTGGTTCTTCTGGTCCAAGAATTTGCATTTGTAAATTTTGAGATAACACTTGTTGCAGCCAAACAGAAGCATTTTTTAGTTTTTCATAATCTCTATTTTTCATTTGCAGTTTGATCAATTTAAAATACGGAGGATAATAATAAATCTTTCTGTCGTACAATTGTTCTTTATACATTAGCAAATAATCATTATGGGTAACTTGCTGTATAATTGCATGCATAGGGTTATAAGTTTGAATAATAACTTTACCTATTTTGTCAGCGCGACCAGCACGACCAGCAACTTGAGTCATCATTTGAAAACTGCGTTCAAAAGCTCTAAAATCTGGATAATGCAACATCGTATCTGCATTTAAAATCCCAACTAATGACACGTTATCAAAATCCAAACCTTTCGCCAACATTTGTGTTCCTACTAGTATATCTATTTCTCGACTTTTAAAACTAGTAATCAATTTTTCAAAGCTATACTTTCCTCGCGTTGTGTCTTGATCCATTCTTTTGATATTGGCATTTGGGAAAATAGTTGCTAATTCTAGCTCTATTTGCTCGGTTCCAAAGCCTTTGGTAGTTATTTCTAAGCTACCACATGCGTGGCAATTTGTTGGTTTTGCTATGGCGTAACCACAATAATGACAACGAAGTTGGTTTTTAAATTTATGATAGGTTAAACTTACATCGCATTGTGTGCATTGCGGAACATGACCGCAGGTTATACATTCTAACACCGGAGAATATCCACGTCTGTTTTGAAATAAAATTATTTGTTCTTTATTTTCTAAAGATTCAGAAATAGTATCTATTAAAGTTTGACTAAAATACCCATTCATTTTTTTTCTTAAATAGGCGTCTTTTAAATCTACCAAAACTACTTCTGGTAAAGAAGCATTACCATAACGTTGCGTTAAATTTATTAATCCGAATTTACCAGTTGTAGCCTTATAAAAAGTTTCGATACTTGGCGTTGCCGAACCTAAAAGTACCTTAGCTTCATGAAAATTAGCTAAAACAATTGCTGCATCACGAGCATGATATCTTGGCGCTGGATCTTGTTGTTTAAATGTTTGTTCGTGTTCTTCGTCTACTAAAATTAATCCTAAATTTTTAAATGGTAAAAATAAGGCCGACCTTGCTCCTACTACAATTTTTGCCTTATCGGAAAAAGATAAAACTTGGTTCCAAACTTCCAATCGTTCTTTATTAGAGTATTTAGAGTGAAAAACAGCTACTTGGTTGCCGAAATGTTTTGTTAGTCTAGCAACTAATTGTGTAGTTAATGCAATTTCTGGAAGTAAGAATAAAACTTGTTTGTTTTGTTTTAAACTATTTTCCATTAGTTTAATATAAATTTCGGTTTTACCGGATGCCGTTATTCCGTGTAAAAGAGAAACATTTTTAGTTTCAAACGAAGTATTTATTTCATGAAATGCCTTTTCTTGTGCTTCGCTTAAAATGATTTCTTTTGATTGTAAATTGGCTGAGAAATCTATTCGATCTTCTGGAAGACTTTCTAGTATAAAAATTTCTTTTTTAACTAATCCGTTTAAAACAACTCTGGATGTATTGCTGCTAGATAATAAATCGGTAACTTTTATTCCGTTTTTATTGTTTGTTTTTAACTGAAAATAGGCAAGTATTATTTGTTTTTGCTTATCCGATTTTACGGTATTAATTAATTCCTGCAACGCATCGATTGCATCATAAATAGGGTTTAGAACTGCATATTTTACTAATTTAGGCTTGTAATGATCTATTAATTCTTCTTGTAAATGAATTAAATTTTTTGCCATCATTTTTTGTAAGATGGGAAATACGTTTTTTCTTTCTACAATAGTACTTATCGTGGCAACAGTAATGGCACTTTGGTAATTTAAAGCTTCGAGTATTAAAAATTCGTTGTCGTCAATATCGATGTTTTCATCGGCGACAATCGAATTTTTAACGACACTAGTTTCGCTTTCTAATAACATTATTGATGGCATTGCAGATCTAAACACATCGCCAATAGTACACATATAATATTCGGCAAGCCAAAACCAATGCTTTATCTGAATTTCATTTACTACAGGAAATTCGTCTATTATTTGATAAATTTCTTTGGCATCATATAATTGTGGTGCATTTTGATGTTTATCAATAATTAAGGAAGTGTATATTTTTGATTTTCCGAAAGGTACAGCAACGCGCATTCCGATTTGAAGAATGGAAAATTCTGCTTCATTTACTTGATAGGTAAATGTTTTAGGTAATTGTAACGGAAGTATTACTTCAATAAAAAACATGAAATTGGATTAGATAAATAGGTTAGTTTTTATTGTACTCGATACCAATATTGCGTGCGTCCAAAAATTGCCATTCCTAAATATCCTCTAACCTTAAGTTTGTTGTTATTTTCTAAAGTAATGTAACACTTATAACTGTTTCCGTTTTGTGGATCGATAATTTTTCCGCCATTAAATTCTTTTCCGTCTTTTTTTAATCCTTTAATAAAAATCAATCCAATTAGTGGTTTATTGGCATCTTCTCCTGGGCAAAGAGAGCATTTTTTACTTCTGTGTTTTTCTTCTAAAATATCCATAATACGACCATATACTTTACCGTTTTTTTCATAAATCTCTACAATTCCTTTTTCTGCTCCAGTTTCATCGTCTATGGTTTTCCATTTGCCGAAAACCGTTTGACTAAAAGTAAGGTTGATAGCAAACATTAAAATAGCAACAAAAAGGTAATTTTTCATGGTATATGTTTTTAGTTTTTTTATTCAATCTTTTTCTGCTTTTCTTTATCATGAAGCATAATTTTATTAATAGTTGCATTTAAATCAAATCCTAACAATAGTATCATGCTATTTATCCAAATATAAAACATTACTACTAATAACGTGCCAATTGAACCATAGAGTTGGTTATATTTTGAAAACTTAACCACCCAAATACCAAAAAAATAAGAAATTAAAATAATTAATATGGTTGTAAAAACAGAACCAATGGAAATAAATGAAATTTTGCGCTGTTGTTTTATTCCGTATTTAAATAATGTAGATGTTATAATTAAAATCATCAATATTACAAAAGCATATCTTCCCCATTCTATTATCGATATCTTATCTGACAGGACATCCTGAATCTTTGTTTTTTGTATTAGTACTTCAAAAAAAAGTATCGCAACAACGGTTATTATCAAAAAAAATGCTAGCAGTAAGGATAACGCTAAAGAAATTAGATATTGCCTTAAAAATTTTCTTTTATGGATAACATGGTTCGAATTTTCAAAACCTCCGAGAACTGCATTTACACCATTTGCCATTAAAAAAATAGCCATAAAAAATCCGGTAGAAATTAAACCAGAATTACTATTATGCAAAATGTCGTTTATAATTTTGAAAATAGCATCGTAGGTTGTTGGCGGAACGCTTTGCTGTACAAAACTTAAAAAGTCGTCTTGAAACCCAGCAATTGGTATGTAAGGAATGAGGTTTAAAATAAATAATGCGAATGGAAAAAGCGCCATAAAAAAGCTAAAAGCAATTGCTGTTGCACGATAGGAAACCGCGCCATCTATAATGCCAGAAATATACATTTCTAGCAATCCGAAAAGTGTGAAACCTGGTAACCAAGGTAAAGTGATTCCATCAGTAAAAGCTACCAAGTTTTTTAAAACCGGAATTTTTAGTAATTTTTCTTTAGATTGTTGCGCAGAAGATTCCATTTTTAATTTATTTAAATACGATGTTTAAACCGCTTTTAAACTCAAGTCCATGTTGTATACCGAATGTGTTAATGCGCCAGAAGAAATATAATTCACACCGCAATTGGCATAATCTCTAATGGTGTTTTCGTTGATATTCCCAGAGGATTCTGTTAAGCATTTATCACCAATAAGCGCTACGGCTTTTTTGGTATCTTCAAAATTAAAATTATCAATTAATATTCTGTAAACACCGTCAGACCGCACTATTTCTTTAATTTCATTTAAATTTCTAGCTTCTACAATAATTTTTAAATCTTTGTTTTCTCGTTTTAAATATTCTTTTGTTTGTTGTATTGCCTTAGTGATTCCGCCAGCAAAATCTATATGATTGTCTTTTAACATAATCATGTCGTATAGAGCAAAGCGATGGTTTTCTCCACCACCAATGGTAACAGCCCATTTTTCGCAAGCTCTAAAGCCTGGTGTAGTTTTGCGTGTGTCTAATATTTTGGTATTTGTACCTTGCAATAGCTGTACAAAGTTATATGTTTTTGTAGCAATTGCGCTCATTCTTTGCATTGAATTTAAAACCAACCGTTCTGCTTTTAATATAGATTGTGAACTTCCGCTAACGTGAAAAATTATATCACCATGTACAACTTTTTCTCCATCATTAATAAAAGTTTCTATTTGCAAAGAAGAATCAACATAATTCAAAATCATTTCTGCAAAAGCCACTCCAGCAATAATTCCGGTATCTTTTACTAACAATTTTGCCTTTCCTTTTGCTGTTGTTGGAATACAAGCCAAGGACGAGTGATCGCCATCGCCGACATCTTCTCGAATGGCATTCGAAATTATTTGATGAAGTTCTGCATTAAATAGTTCAGATGAAATCATAGTTTTAAATTGTTTGCTAAAGTATGAAAAATTAAAATTTTAAACCGATTTTTTCTTATCTTAGCTTATCAATTTATAGTATATGCCAACACAACCTATTACCTATTCTTTAGGCGAACATCGCGGAAAAAAAGTTATTTTTTTGCGATTTGAAAGAGATTTTGAATTAATTCAGGATGTGAAAAAGTTAGTTGGTTCACGATTTAGTGCATCCCAAAAAGCTTGGTATGTGCCAGATGTTAGTAATTACAGGCAACAATTTGGAATTATAGAACCAGTAACTGCGAGAATGAATTTTTCTAAGGTACACGAATTGCAACAGCCCGAATTTTCTCGGTTTATTGATAATTTGCAATTAAAAGGATACAGCAAAAATACTTTGCGAACTTATTGCAGCGAATTTATTCAGTTTTTGGCATATTTAAAGGATAGATTAGCTGCTTCTTGTACAGAAGAAGACATACGTCAATATATTTTATATTGCATAAGAGATTTAAAACTATCTGAAAACTCCTTGCATAGTCGTATAAACGCAATTAAATTTTATTTCGAAAAAGTACTGCATCGCGAACGGTTCTTTTTGGATATTCCGCGACCTAAAAAACAGAAAATACTTCCAAAAGCATTGAGTTTGCATGACGTTAGGTTGCTATTAGAAAACACTTCGAATTTAAAACACAACACCATGCTGAAATTTTGTTATGGCATGGGATTGCGTGTTAGTGAGATTATCAATGTACGAATTACAGATATTGACAGTAAGCAAATGCAAGTATTTTTAGAACGTGCAAAAGGCAAAAAAGATCGATATGCTAATTTACCAGAAAGCATATTAGACCAATTGCGGAACTATTATTCTGTATATAAGCCTAAAGAATATTTGTTTGAAGGACAATATGGCGGACAATATAGTTCAAGATCTGTGCAGCAAGTTTTTAAAGATGCAATGGCACGAGCAAAAATTAATAAGCGATTAGGTATTCACAGTTTGCGACATAGTTTTGCTACCCATTTATTAGAAAATGGTACAGATGTGCGTTTTATTCAAGAACTATTAGGACATAATGATATACGAACTACCTTATTGTATACTGCGGTAACAGATAATAATATTCGAAAAATTAAAAGTCCTTTGGATTCGTTATAATAATTTCTTATGTTTGATGTTAGAAACTAGTTAAGATTGAAGAACAAAAAATAAATGCGCAATGCGTATTTTAAAATAGATTTTTTTATCTTATTGAAAGGCAACAAATTGAACCTGAGAATAAATTTTAGGTTCGTATATATAGGAGTTAGCAGTAATATTAGAAAAAATGAGAAAACATCAAATTGGAAAATAATTTTTTTACTAAAATAAGAGAATTGAGTAATATCAAGTCTGAAAAGTTGCTTGAATTTAAATCTGTCGAAGATTATGAAAAGTGTCTCTTGCATATTGAAAGTTTAATAAATAGTGCAATTCTACTTTATAAAAATAATTTCATAAATCAATCATTTTTTATGATAATTACGTCAATCGAAGAAATTGCCAAGGCAGAAGTTTGTGTTTATAGAGGCTTGCAAAAAGAAAATAAATCATTAGTAAATCGTAATAAAGATGGGTTATTTAATCATAAGTCAAAACATATTGTTTCAGCAAACGAAATTACTTTTAATTACTTAAAATCTGCTCAAAAAATTGGGTTAAATGAATTAAATAGAATCAAAAAGAAATTAAATGATGGCGACTATATCAATTTACGTGAATACTCAATTTACTTTGAAAACACGATAAATGGAACAAATACGCCAGGAGATTTTATAACAAAAAAGGATTGTTTAAACTTACTCCTAATTTGTATAGAACTGTTTGAAGACAGATTATTTGGCTTTAGTGGTAGGACTGATTTAATAACAGACCGAGTTTTAGAAAAATTAAAAGAACTATAAATACTACTGCTAACAGCGGTTTGTAGAAATTGCGAGAATTTTGCAAGATTGGTAAATTTCTTTCGCAAGAAATTCTATCTTAGTAGAAAATTATACGGTTTCGAAGTCCGCAACTTCTGCAAGCCGCCAAACGTTAGTGGCTATTTTCGCGGAACTCAACAGAATAAAGAAATATGAGGAAAATAATATTTTATACAATTGGAATTTTTCTTTTAACAATAAAAGGTTTAGGACAAAATAAGTCTGAAAACATAGTTTATGTTGTAGACAAAATCACAATACTTGAAGACCCGGAAAGAGGAAATGAGGTAACTGAAAATGATATTGCAGATATGAACGTAATTAAAAACAAAGACAGTTTAAAAGTCCTTGGTTTTGAAAAATTTGATGGAGCAATTTTTATCTACACAAAGGAATACAGAAAAAGACCAGAAGAAATAAAGCAAATTCCTTCTTCAAAACAAATGGAAAGGAAAAATGGAATTTGGTACTATAACAATGAAATCTATAACGGAAAATTCCTTGATTATTATTACAGCGGAAGAATTCAAGGCGAAGGAATATTAAAAAATGGCAAACTTGATGGATTACGCAAAATGTACTATCAAAATGGAAAATTATCACTTGAAAGAAATTATACAAATTCAATTTCAAATGGACTTGAAAAAGAATATTATGAAGACGGAACTTTAAAACAAAAAGGAGAATTTATTAACGGTAAAGAAAACGGAATTTGGGAAACTTACTTTCCACATGAACAAGTTAAACAAAGAACTAATTTAAAGAATGGAATAGTTGATGGCGAAAGCACAATCTATTATTCAACAGGAAAAATTTTATCAGTTGAAATTGGACAAAATGGTAAAATAATTCCTGACAAAAAACTAGAGAAAATTACTCAATTAATGAAAAAGAGTAATGAAAGTAACAAAAATGACGATAGAAGATCAGCAATAAAATATTGTACCAAAGCAATTGAATTGGATAGCGAATATTCTGAAGCATATTTTTCAAGAGGAACGTTGAAAATGAACGAAATGCAATTTGATGATGCAATTGCCGATTTTGATAAAGCATTAACTATCGAACCATATATGACTTTTGCAATTGCAAACAGAGCGTTTGCAAGAATTAGAAAATATGAATTTGGTGGCGACAGAGAATTAATGAAGAATAGTGAAGTAACTGTTTTGGCTTCGAAAAAGAAAGCAGAAATTTCAGAAAGTGAAAAGCAAAAAATCTGTAATGATTTGGAAAAGGCTATTTTTCTCGGCGACAAAGTAGAAATGGTTTTGGACGCAAAAGAAAAGTATTATAAATAAAAAAACAGCCACTAACAGCGGTTTGCAGAAATTGCGAGAATTTTGCAAGATTGGCAAATTTCTTTCGCAAGAAATTCTATCTTAGTAGAAAATTATACGGTTTCGAAGTCCGCAACTTCTGCAAGCCGCCAAACGTTAGCTGAAACCGTAAAAAAATTGTGCTAAAAAATCAATTGAATAAAAAATAAAAAAGTAGATTCACAAATTAATAATTATTTTCAATGGAAACAGACTTAAAATTAAAATTAGAACAATTACACCAAAGAGTTGACTCTTTAAAAGACCAAATTAATACGGAAGAAGCAACAAAAAATGCTTTTGTAATGCCTTTTATTCAAATTTTAGGATATGATATTTTCAATCCAACGGAAGTAATTCCAGAATTTATCTGTGACATTGGAACAAAAAAAGGAGAAAAAATTGATTATGTAATTAAACGTGACGGAGAACCAATCTTGATTATCGAGTGCAAACATTGGAAAGAAAACGTTGACGCTCATAATTCCCAACTTCACAGATACTATCACGCTTCAAAATCTCGTTTTGGGGTTTTAACAAACGGACATACTTACAACTTTTATGCAGATTTGGAAAAACCAAACATTATGGATGACAAACCTTTTTTCACGTTAGATTTATCTAATTTGAAAGATTCGAGTTTGAAAATATTAGAAAATTTCTCTAAAAAAGGATATAATTTAGAGCAAATTTTAGATTCTG
>JBLIJW010000099.1:0-8833 GCA_047636155.1 Flavobacterium sp.
CCTTCACTTTTTGTGAAGGACATTTTTTTTGTGCTAATTGAAATTAATCAAAAAGTAAAAGGATTCAATTTATTTAAAATTGTACCTAATATAGATTGTAGATGCTTAAGATGAAATTAATTAATTCGATTTAATTATTTCAAGTAGTAATCTTTTTGCTCTTAAAAGTTTAATTTTAATATTGTTAAGCGGCTCGTCTAATTGATTGGATATCTCTTGATAACTCATTTCTTGGAAATATTTTAGATTAATAACTTCTTGGTAATGAGGTTTTAATTTTTTAATATAAGATATAAGTAATTTGAGATTTTGTTCTTTTATAATATTGTCTTCAATCGTTGGAGTTTCGTCTGCTATGCGATTTACTTGTAATTGATTGGCTGATCTAGAAGTTATAAAATAACCATATGCCTTTTTTTTTCTAACTAGGTCAATATGAATATTTTTTGCAATGGTTAGAAGCCAAGTATTGAATTGGTATTCCGGGTTATAAAGTCTTAATTTACCAAATGCTTTACTAAAAGTTTCAATTGTTATATCTTCCGCTTCGATTTCGTTTTGGGTTCGTTTCAAAATAAAATTATATACTTCATTCCAATACGAATCTAAAAGAAATGTATATGCTGTTTGATCGCCTTTTGCGGCTTTTAATATGTATTTGTTTATTTCCAAGAAGGAGTTTTATAAATTAAATCAGTAAAGTAAACATTTAATTGAAATATAATTAATCCTATTTCAAGTATAGGATAATAAAGAATTAAATCTTTTTCATTTAGCTTTAGAGCGGATTTGGTAATAGCCACATAGCTACTTATATATCTCATAATAAGACCTAAAAGTAGTATTTCAATGTGGTTTTTAAGTACTAGATTTATGATTAACAGAATAAAAAATAATAATTGGCTTACAAAAAATATACTTAATTGTATTTTATCTCTTTTTTTATAATATTGCGAAGTGGATATATGTCTGCGCTTTTGCAACTTCCAATCTTTAAAATTAATTTTTGACTTACTAATTGTAAAACTTTCTGTGTTAAAACAAATTGCGGTATTTTTTTTATAGGCTACTTCATTTATAAATAAATCATCGTCGCCTGATTTTATTTTCATATGATTTATGAATCCATTATTTTCAAAAAATTCGGACCTATGATAAGCTAAATTTCTTCCTATTCCCATATATGGTTTGCCTAATTTTGCCCATGAAAAATATTGTATGGCTATTAACATTGTATCAAAACGAATCATTTTATTTAAAAACGAATTTTTAATTTTTTCGTATCCACCATAACCTAAAACTATTGTTTTTTGACTAGTGAAATTACTGGACATTTCTTTTATCCAATTATTTGAGCTAGGTAAGCAGTCGGCATCGGTAAAAAGTAAATAATCAAATTTTGCGGCTTTGATTCCAAGTGTTAATGCAAATTTTTTATTACCCCAAAAAGCTTCATTATTTTCTACTTTTACTAATTTTATTTTATCAGTTAATTTTTCGAATTCTTCAAAGATATCAAATGTTCCATCGCTAGATGCATCATCTATTAACACAATTTCAAATTCAGGATAATTTTGTTCCAATAATTTTTGAATTAAATTTCTTACGTTTTTTTCTTCGTTTTTTGCACAAACAATAATAGAAATTCCAATTCTTTTTATTTTATTTTCGAATGGTTTTATGAATGAAAACTTTCCGAAAATAAAGGAATAATAAAATATCTGAACAGCAACAATAACTATAAAGAAGTAAAGTAAAATTGAAATCATAATTTATTTAAATTGGATGTAAAACTACGAAATACATAGAACGATTGTTAAATTAAATAATTTTTATTACAAAATATTTACTTCTGCTTCTATACCAATTTTATATTTTTTAAAAACGGTTTTTTGAATTTTTTTTGATAATTGCAATAGCTCATTTCCAGTGGCATCTCCATAATTTACAATTACTAGCGCTTGGTTTATATGAACACCTGCATCTCCGTATCTTTTTCCTTTAAATCCGGCGTTCTCAATTAGCCAACCTGCTGGAACTTTGACCAAATCGGTGCCAAGATCGTAGCTTGGCATGTTTGGAAATACTTTTTGAATTAATTGGTATTGGTTTTTTGGAATAATTGGATTTTTGAAAAAACTACCGCAATTACCTAATTCTTTAGGATCAGGTAATTTTGATTTTCTGATAGAAGTTACCGCATCGCTAATTTGCTTGATACTTGGAATTGCGATTCCTAATTGTTCTAATTCCTTTTTAATATCACCATAGTCTATATTAATTTTATGGTTTTTCTTACTAAGCTTGAATGTTACTGCAGTAATAATATAGTTTCCTTTTTGTTCTTTTTTAAAAATACTTTCACGATATCCAAAGTTACAGTCCAAATTAGAAAACCTAACCATTTTTCCACTGGTTATTTCAATAGCATCGCAATGAATTAAAGTATCTTTAATTTCTGCACCATATGCACCAATATTTTGAATAGGAGTAGTACCAACATTTCCAGGAATAAGAGACAAGTTTTCTAATCCTCCAAAATCATGCTTAATTGAGTAAAGTACAAATTCGTGCCAATTTTCACCCGCTTTAGATTCAATCCATGCAAAATCATCATCTTCTTTGATAATTTTAATCCCTTTTATGTTAATATGAAGTACCAAAGCTTCTATATTTTTTGTAAGTAACATATTACTTCCTCCACCTAAAATAAAAAAATCAGATGCTTGTTTTTCTTTAAGTATTGTGGCTAATTGCTTTTCTGATGTTATAGAAATATACTGTTTGGCATAGGCATCTATTCCAAAGGTATTATGTTCTTTAAGCGGAAAATTTATAATTGGCTGCATTTTTTTAATTTAAATTATTCTTCTGTTTCAACTCCTCGGTTTACAAAATCTATTAAAGGTTTTAAAAGTATCATTTTAGTTGCAATAAATTTTGGAAAACCCTCGTTTAAAAACTCCTTATCTCCAATATTCATAGATGCAGTAAAACTTTTTAATTTTAAAAATTCAATTGCTTTGTGATTTTCATCAAAACCTTTAGGAGCTCTTTTTAATTTATTTTTTTCTTCGATGGTTAATTCTCCATAATTAGACTTAAAATCTTTATCATCTAAAATTACTTCCAAGTCAGCATAGAAAAATTCGATTTCTTTTCTTATTTTTTTTAAATCTTCATTTTCTGGATTGTAAAGTCCACCAGCTACAAAACTTTTATTTGGCTGAAAATGCAAATAATAACCCGCAGCATTTTTACGAGTTTTATTGGTAGTAAACCACAATGCAATATTCGTTTTGTATGGTTGTTTGTCTTTGCTAAATCTAATATCTCGATTAATTCGGAAAGTGCAATTCTTAATTTCTAAATCAGATAAATTAGGATCTAATTGTTTCATTTCAATTAATACAGAACCAATAAAATTATGGTATTCTTTTTTATATTCTTCATAACGTTTTTTATTAGCATGCATCCATTCTTTATTATTGTTTGCAGTTAAATCAGCAAGAAACTGAATCATATTTTTCGTTATCATAATTAACTAATTTTTATATGTAATTTCTTTTTTGGCTATTTTCCAACTATCCATTCCGCCATCTAAATTATATATTTTCGTAAAGCCTAATTCGGCTAATTTTGCACAGGCTTTTGAACTTCTGCCACCAGCTTTGCAATAAACATAAACAGCTTTATTTTTATCTAAAACAGTAGCTTGTTTATCAAAATTAGCATCAAACCAGTTTATGTTTTTTGAATTTTTTATAATGCCGCTCTCCAATTCTTCTATCGTTCGAACATCTAATAATTGTACTTTTTTTTCTTTAAATATTTTAGTTTGAAAATCGTTTACAGACAAGTTTTTATATGTGTTTGTATTTTGTGAAACGCGCACAAACGATATTAAGAAGATGAAATAAACAATGAAATTTTTTATCATAACTAATTGATTTTAAATAGGGAACAATTTATAACTTTGATTTGTTTTTTTTATAATTTCTTCGGTACGTTCTGCATGGGTATCGGTAATAAACAATTGTCCGAAGTCGTTGTTATTAACCATCTGTATAATTTTTTCTACTCTAAATTGATCTAATTTATCGAAAATATCATCAAAAAGCAGAATTGGTTTTTCACCACTTTCTGTTTTAACAAATTCAAACTGTGCCAATTTTAAGGCAATTAAAAAAGACTTTTGTTGTCCTTGCGAACCAAATTTTTTAATAGAAAAATCCCCTATTCTAAAAGACAAATCATCTTTATGAATACCAACAGACGTATATTGTAATGCTCTATCTTTTGTAATACTTTCTTCTAGCAAATCCAGCGTGTTTTTTTCAAACAAGTGACTTTCATAAACTAAAGAAACTTCTTCTGCACCTTCTGTAATACGTTGATAAAAAGAATTAAATATTGGTAAAAAAGCACTGATAAATTCTTTTCTTTTTTCAAAAATAATACTACCAAAACGTGCTAGTTGTTCGTTGTAAATTGTTAAGGTATCTTTTTCAAAAACTCTATTAGCAGCGAAATATTTCAATAAGGCATTACGTTGACTTAGCGTTTTTTGATATAAAATTACTTGATGCAAATAATTAGAATCTAATTGAGATATTACAGTATCAATAAATTTTCGCCTAGTTTCGCTTCCTTCACTTATTAAATCATTGTCTGAAGGTGAAATAATCACCAAAGGCACAAAGCCAACATGCTCAGATAATTTTTCATAAGCTTTTCCGTTTCTTTTAAGTACTTTTTTTTGTCCTTTTTTAAAGCTGCTTACAATATATTCTTCTCTTTCTTGCTTTTCAAAGACTCCTTCAATTATATAAAATTCTTCACCATGCTTAATATTTTGTAATGCTAAGGGATTAAAATAACTTTTCCCGTTAGCTAAATTATATATAGCATCTAACAAATTGGTTTTTCCTACTCCGTTTTTACCTACAAATGAGTTAATCTTAGCATCAAATAAAAATGATCTTTCGGTTATGTTTTTATAATTAAAAAGTGAAATTTCTTTGAGATGCATTGTTAAAATATTGAATTTGAATAGGATATATTAAAAAGAGATGGCTGTTTAAAAAACTGCAAATTATCGAAAATTATCCATTTTTTACTAGCAAATAAATAGGTTTATTTTAATTTCTATAAAAAAAATGGTAATAAGTGAGTTTTTTAAGGATATTTAAAAAAAATTATGAATTTAAATCCGATTTCTTGTGTAGGTTTGAATAAATATTTTATTTTTGCGCTCACTAAAATAAACTAAATGGCAACTTATAATAAAAGAGGTTACAGAACACCAAAAGAAAAAGAAGAGAAATTAGATTCAAATTTTATTGAGGATACTAATTCTAACGTAGATGAAACCACTAGCACTACTGCAGGAGTTTTCAATACATTGGATGAAACTGCCAACAAAACGGAAGAATGGGTTGAAAAAAACCAAAAATATATTTTAGGATTTCTTGGTCTCGTAGTGGTTCTAACATTAAGTTATTTAGGGTACCAACGTTTTATTAATGAACCAAAGCAAGAATTGGCAACAGATGATTTATTTGTAGCACAACAAAACTTTGAGTTGGCACTTAACGATGGAGCTGCAAAAGACTCTTTATTTAACCTAGTTCTTAAAGGTTCAGAAGGAAAACAAGGTGCAATAGGTATCGCTAATCAATATTCTGGTACAGATTCTGGTAATCTTGCTAATTATTATGCAGGTATTGCTTATTTAAATCTTAAAAAATATGACGAAGCAATTTCTTATTTAGAAAAATTTTCTAGCAAAGACGAGTTTTTAGGTGCAATCGCAATTGGTGCAATTGGCGATGCTTATGCAGAAAAAAATCAGTTAGATAAAGCGTTAGATTTTTATGTAAAAGCTGCTAACGAAAAAGAAAACGAATTTACTTCTCCAAAATATTTATACAAAGCAGGTCAAGTTGCATATTCTTTAAATAAAAAAGAAGAAGCAGCTAAATATTTTACTCAAATTAAAGAAAAGTATCAGTTCTCCCAAGAGGGTCAAAATATTGACGCTTTAATTGAAATGTCAAAATAATAATCTGTAGTTTTCTTTTATAGAAACCAACTAGATTAAAATAAATACTATGGCGACAGCTAATAAAAATTTATCTAACTACGATAAAAACACAATCCCAAATGCGAAAGATTTTCGGTTTGGGATTGTTGTTTCAGAATGGAATGACGGAGTTACAAATGGACTATATTCTGGTGCAGAAAATGCACTTTTAGATTGTGGTGCCTTACCTGAAAATATTATTAGATGGAATGTTCCAGGAAGTTTTGAACTTGTTTACGGCGCAAAACGAATGTTAGATACCCAAAAAGTAGATTGTGTTATTGCCATTGGTTGTGTTATTAAAGGAGAAACCATGCACTTTGAATTTGTATGCGAAGGAGTAACACAAGGCATTAAAGATTTAAATTTAATGACAGACGTGCCGGTTATATTTTGCTTATTGACAGATAATACTGAGCAACAATCTATCGATAGAAGTGGAGGAATTCATGGGAATAAAGGTACAGAAGCAGCAATTGCGGCTATCAAAATGGCAGATTTGCGCAAAACATCGGCATTACGAAAACCGGTAACTGGTTTTAGATAAATCGTCTATAATTCATATTTATAATAAACCATTCTTAATACGAATGGTTTTTATTTTTAGCATTGACTTAACAACTAAAAACGACCAATTTTGCTTAAATTTGTTCCGACTTAAAATGGTATCTAATTTTAATTCTTCAATTACTTAATTTCAATTTTTATAATGTCTAGCATAATTCAACTTTTACCAGATCATGTTGCCAACCAAATTGCTGCTGGCGAAGTAGTACAAAGACCAGCATCTGTAGTAAAGGAATTACTAGAAAATGCGGTTGATGCCAAAGCAACAGATATTAAATTAATAATTAACGATGCAGGTAAAACATTAATTCAAGTGATTGATAACGGTTTGGGCATGAATTTCACCGATGCGCGATTGTGTTTTGAAAGACATGCTACATCTAAAATAAAATTAGCCGAAGATTTATTTGAATTGAGTACAAAAGGATTTCGTGGAGAAGCTTTGGCATCTATTGCGGCAATTGCGCATGTTGAATTAAAAACGAAACAAGCTCAGGAAGAATTAGGAACACACATAATTATAGAAGGAAGTAAATTCGTTGCACAAGATCCAATTGTTACTCCTAAAGGAACATCGTTTTCGGTTAAAAATTTATTTTTTAATATTCCAGCTAGACGCAATTTTTTGAAGTCAGAAACGGTAGAAATGCGTCATATTGTAGACGAGTTTCAAAGGGTTGCTCTTGCGCATCCCAATGTAGCATTTACAATGTACCACAACGGTAGTGAACATTTTAATTTATCTGTTTCTAATTTAAGACAACGAATAGTCGCTATTTTTTCTGGTAAAACTAACGAGAAATTAGTGCCAATTTTAGAGCATACAGAAATTGTGGCAATCGAAGGATTTGTTGGAAAGCCAGAATTTTCAAAAAAAAATAGAGGAGAACAGTTTTTTTTCGTAAACGATAGATATATAAAAAGTGGTTATCTGCATCATGCAGTTATGGCAGCGTATGACGGACTGTTAAAAGACGGAATGCAACCGAGTTACTTTTTGTATTTAAAGGTTCCGCCAAATAGCATCGACATCAATATTCATCCAACAAAAACAGAAATTAAATTTGACGATGAACATGCTTTGTATGCAATTTTAAGATCTGCAATTAAACATAGTTTAGGACAGTTTAATGTTGCACCTATTTTAGATTTTGATCGCGATCCTAATTTAGATACTCCATATCATTATAAAAATATTTCCAATGATATGCCAATGATTCAAGTAGATAGTAATTTTAATCCGTTTGGAAATTCCGGATATGCACCTGGCACTTCACAAAACTTAAACTACAAAAAGAAAGAAATTTCTCCAAGTTGGGAAAGTCTTTATGTCGGATTAAAACAAGATACCACAAGTGTAGATAATTTTGCAATAGAAAACGATTACATAACAGCTTCTTTATTTGAAGATAAAGAAGAAGAAAAACAAACGTCTAAAACTTATCAAATTCATAAAAAATATTTGGTATGTCCTATAAAATCAGGAATGGTTGTTATTGATCAACAACGCGCGCACCAGCGTGTTTTGTATGAACAGTTTTTAACAAACATGACGGTTTTACATGCATCTAGTCAACAATTGCTCTTTCCGTTACAACTCTATTTCTCAAGTAATGAACTAACTCTTTTACTAGATTTACAATCGGCATTGGAGGCAACAGGTTTTGTTTTTTCCAGCATAAATGATGGTTTTGCCGAAATATCAGGAATACCAATTAATACTTCAGAAAGTGAAGCTTCTATAGTTTTAGAACAACTTATTAGCGATTTATTAGACGGAATACCAGATTCTAGTTTCAGTCAAAACGATACAATTGCAAAATCAATGGCACGAAGTTTGGCCGTTAAAACAGGAACTTTCTTGACAGAAAGGGAACAAGAAAACTTAGTAAATAACCTGTTTGCTTGCAGAGAACCAAATGTTTCCCCTTTTCAAAAACCTACTTTCATAACTATGCGAGTAGAAGATTTAGATAAAAAATTCGCAGTATGATGAAAATGACTCCAGTAGTGCAACAGCTACTAATTTTAAATGTAATATTTTTTATAGGATCGATATTTTTGGTAAACTCAACCGAATTATTTGCTCTTTATTATTTTGAAGGTTCAGGTTTCAGGCCTTGGCAAATAATCACGCATATGTTTATGCATGGTAGCTTGATGCATATTGCTTTTAATATG
>JBLIJW010000100.1:0-8734 GCA_047636155.1 Flavobacterium sp.
ATTAGGAACTATAGGGAATACTCCTTTGGTGAAGCTAAATAAAGTGGTAGAAGGTATTGACGCATTGGTCTTGGCTAAAGTTGAAACTTTTAATCCGGGGAATTCCACCAAGGATAGAATGGCGCTTAAAATGGTTGAAGATGCTGAAGCAGATGGAAGATTGCTTCCTGGTGGAACAATTATTGAAGGAACTTCAGGAAATACTGGGATGGGTTTGGCTCTTGCTGCAATTGTAAAAGGATACAAATGTATTTTTGTAATTACAGACAAACAGTCAAAGGAAAAAATGGATATTTTGCGCGCTGTTGGTGCAAAGGTTATTGTATGTCCAACAGATGTAGAACCAACCGATCCAAGATCCTATTATTCAGTTTCTAGAAGATTGGGCACAGAAATTCCTAATTCTTGGTATGTAAATCAATACGATAATCCGAGTAATGCCTTAGCTCATTACCAACAAACTGGTCCAGAAATTTGGGAACAAACGGATGGAAAAATAACTCATTTCGTTGTTGGTGTTGGTACTGGCGGGACTATTTCTGGAATAGGAAAATATCTTAAAGAAAAAAATCCTAACATTAAAATTTGGGGAATTGATACCTATGGTTCGGTTTTTAAAAAATACCATGAAACAGGTATTTTTGACGAAAACGAAATATATTCTTATATTACAGAAGGTATTGGAGAAGACATTTTACCTAAAAATGTAGATTTTTCTATTATTGATGGTTTTACAAAAGTTACAGATAAAGATGCGGCAGTGTACACAAGAAAAATTGCTAAAGAAGAAGGTATTTTTGTAGGTAACTCCGCAGGTTCTTGTGTTAAAGGATTGCATCAATTAAAGGAACACTTTACAAAAGAAGATGTAGTCGTAGTATTATTTCATGATTCAGGAAGTCGTTATGTTGGCAAAATTTTTAATGACGATTGGATGCGCGAACGCGGATTTTTAGAAGAACACGTTGCAAAGGCAGAAGATGTTATTAAAGATCATATAGATAAACCTTTAATTGTAGTTCGAACTGAAGAGTTAGTATCCCATGCAATTGACAGAATGAGAAAGTATAAAATTTCTCAGATTCCTGTAGTAGATATAAATGGTTTTGTAGGATCTGTAGACGAAACAGATTTGTTTCAAAGTTACGTAAACGATAAAAATGTAGCAGATAAGCCTATAAAAGAAATAATGGGCAAGCCATATCCAGTAGTAAAAGCCGGAACTTCTATAGAAGAAGTTTCTAAATTGTTTACTAAAGAAAATCAAGCAGTTATCTTAGAGTTAGAAAATAATAGGCACCATATAATTACAAAATACGATATTATAGGTTCTATCAAATAATTAAAAAAAACTCCAAATTTAATTTGGAGTTTTTTTTTAATATAAAGCCAGAATAGTCCTATTTACTTTTTTTGGATTGCGAACTATTTTTATTAAATGTGTAAGGAATGCTCCAAAATAGTGTAATTTAGATTTATCCAATTTATATTCTCCATGAAGGAAGACTTTTTACATTATCTATGGTTGTATAAGAAATTTGATTTCACCAATCTTAAAACAATTTCTAATAAAAGGCTTACAATAATTAATTCTGGACAGTTTACCCAATTGGCTGGTCCAGATTTTTTTAATACACAGATTAAAATTGGAAATCAAAAATGGGCAGGAAATGTCGAAATTCACATTAATTCTTCGGATTGGTATTTGCATAACCATCAAAATGATTCTAATTACGACACCGTAATTTTACATGTGGTGTGGAATTATGACACACCTATTTTTGATAAAAATAACCAAGAAATTGAGGTTTTAGAAATTCAAAAATATGTAAATAGTTTAGAGATTAAAAAATATCAAAATTTGGTAAAAGCTAAATCATGGATATATTGTGAAAACTATATTAAAGATGTAAATTCTTTTGTTTGGGATAATTGGAAGGAACGTTTGTTTTTAGAACGTTTAGAACGAAAAACTAAAGATATTTTAAAATTACTTGAAGAAACGAATAACGATTGGGAAGCAGTACTTTTTTATCTTTTAGCTAAAAACTTTGGATTAAACTCTAATGGAGAAACTTTTTTGAATATTGCAAAAAGTATCGGTTTTGCAGTGATAAGAAAAGAATCTTTAGAAAATTTATACTTGGAAGCATTGTTTTTTGGTCAGGCCAATGCAATACCTGAAGAACCTCAAGATAAATATACTTTAGACTTAAAATCTTGGTACGATTATTTAGTTCAAAAATATAGAATTCAAGAATTACCATCGGTTCAGCTTCAATTTTTTAAACACCGACCAGATAATTTTCCAACAATACGTTTGGCACAGTTAGCAAGCATTTACTCTAAACATTCGAATATATTTTCTAAAATTTTAGTACTCAAGTCTAAACAAGAATTTTACGATTTTTTTGATTGTACTATATCAAACTATTGGCAAAACCATTACCAACTCGATAAAATTTCTGTGAGTAAAAATAAGAATATAAGTAAATCTTTCATAGACTTGTTATTAGTAAATACCCTTATTCCAATATTTTTTACATACAACCAAAAAATTGGGAAAGATATTTCTGAAGAATTAATTGATTTATTAAAATCGCTTCCTCAAGAAAAAAACAATATCATTTCTAAATACAATTCAATTGGAATAAAAGTGCATTCTGCATTTGAAACACAAGCGCTATTGCAATTAAAATCAGAATATTGTAACCAACAAAAATGTTTAAGTTGTGCTGTAGGTTTAGATTTTTTAAAATAAAATGTATTTTTTTTATATCTTTATAGTTCAAATCACACCATGCGCAACGTAATTAAATTAAAATATTTTTTTGAAAAATACGGTTTTCATGTTTCCTCTAGGTTAGCAGACACTTTAGGCATGCGAGCTAATAGCGTACGAATATTTTTTATTTATATCACTTTTGTAACAGCTGGTTTGTGGTTTGGAGTTTATCTTACTCTAGCTTTTTGGATGCGATTAAAAGATTTAGTAAGGGCCAAACGAAGTTCTGTGTTTGATTTATAAATTACTTTAATTTTAAATTTATGGTTAAAAATTTTCTCAGTTTTACAAACAAACAAAAATTAGCCATAGTAATTTTAGCCGCATTCATTATTGCGTTTCAATTTTTGCTTTTTATAAAAAATACTTATATATCTGATAACGATTTAGGAAAACAGAAAGCTTGGATGCAGAATCAAAAAATTATTGATTCTATTGCAAATACTAGCAAAACGACCAAATATAAAATTTATCCTTTTAATCCCAACTTCATAAACGACTTTAAAGGATACCAATTAGGCATGTCAACCAAAGAAATTGATCGACTTCTTGCTTTTAGAAAACTAGGGAAATTTGCAAATTCTCCTAAAGAATTTCAACAAGTTACTAAAATTTCAGATTCTCTTTTGCAAGCAATGCAGCCGTATTTTAAATTTCCTGATTGGGTCAATCAAAAAAATAATCCTAATTACAGAACCAATTACAAAACCAATTGGAAAGAGTTTCCTAAAAAAGAAGCTTTAAAAATAATGGATATTAACCAAGCAAATAAAGAAGATTTGATGAAGATTTCTGGTATTGGCGATGCTATTTCTGACAGAATTATTTCTTATAGAAGCTCTTTAGGAGGTTTTGTAGACCAAGCACAATTTGAAGAAATTTGGGGTTTATCTCCAGAAGTTGTGCAGAAGATGAATCAGTATTTTACTGTTTCAAGTAATTCGCTATCTAAATCAAAAATAAAAATAAATGATGCTACCATAAAAGAACTTGGAGATTTTAGCTATTTTAGATATCCAATATCCAAAAATATTGTCACTTATCGAAGTATGAATGGAGATATTAAATTTGAGGATTTGGCAAAAATTAAAGGTTTTCCTTTAGATAAAATTAAAATAATAGCCTTATATTTGGAATTCTAAAAATAATAGTACTTTTTATGAATTTTGAATACAACGAAACGCAGAAAATGATTGCACAATCCATAAGAGATTTTGCAGAAAAAAATATTCGTCCCTATGTGATGGAATGGGATGAAGCACAAACTTTTCCTGTTAAACTAATGAAAGAATTAGGACAAATGGGATTTATGGGAGTTTTGGTTCCAGAAGAGTTAGGTGGTTCTGGATTGGGTTACCATGAATATATTACAATAATCGAAGAAATTTCTAAAGTAGATTCTTCTATTGGATTATCGGTTGCAGCACATAATTCTCTTTGTACTAACCATATTTTGACTTTCGGAAACGAAGAACAAAAGAAAAAATGGGTTCCTAAGTTAGCTTCTGCAGAACATATTGGAGCTTGGGGTTTAACAGAACATAATACTGGTTCGGATGCTGGCGGAATGAGTACAACTGCAGTTAAAGATGGTGATCATTGGATTGTTAATGGGACAAAAAACTTTATTACGCATGCTATTTCTGGTGATATTGCAGTAGTTGTTGTTCGAACTGGTGAAAAAGGAGATTCTAAGGGAATGACAGCTTTTGTTTTTGAAAAAGGAATGAAAGGATTTACCTCTGGAAAAAAAGAGAATAAATTAGGAATGCGTGCAAGTGAAACTGCAGAATTAATTTTTGATGAATGTCGTATACCGGACTCTAATCGTTTAGGTGATGTTGGTCAGGGTTTTATTCAGGCAATGAAAATTTTAGATGGTGGAAGAATTTCGATAGGAGCTTTGTCTTTAGGAATTGCTAAAGGTGCTTACGAAGCTGCGTTAAAATATAGTAAGGAACGCCATCAATTCGGAAAACCAATTAGCGAATTTCAAGCAATTGCTTTTAAATTAGCAGATATGGCTACAGAAATTGAATGTTCTGAATTGTTGTTACATAAAGCAGCATACCATAAACAAAATCATTTGCCGGTAACCACATCTGGTGCAATGGCAAAAATGTACTCGTCAGAAGTTTGCGTTAAAGTTTCTAGTGAAGCAATTCAAATTCATGGTGGTTATGGTTATACAAAAGATTATCCGGTAGAAAAGTTTTATCGCGATGCTAAACTTTGTACCATAGGAGAAGGAACAACAGAAATTCAAAAATTAGTAATTTCAAGAAATTTATTAAAATAATTATTTTATAAAATCCTTAGATAAAAAAACTCTCGATCTCGAGAGTTTTTTTATCTAAGGATTTTCTGATTTAAAAATTAAGTGTTTTTACGTACATTATTTGTCATAAGAAAACAGTATTTTTATCCTACCAAAATACTTAAAACTATGCCAAACTCTACACCAGCTGGCGAGGTGATAACACTTCCAGAAGCTATTATTTATGTAAATGATTTCAGAAAAAAATTTCCAAAAGAAATTAAAGCTTCTATTTTTGATTGCTCCTTAATTCAAAAACTTTTGGACCAAACCAATTGTTCTCAATTAAAGATATATTACGGTTATGATGATCAAGGAAGTCATCTTGCGCCAGTTTTGGTTGGAATAGATGATGAAGGTCATGACATGACGGCTGGAATAATTTTAGAAAGATCAGGTATGTGTCCAGATCAATGCGACTTTGCAAGTCCTTTAATGAAGTAAAAATAAAATGAATTATTTTTTATATTACCTGATAAATATTTTGGCACTCTTGCAATTGCCTCTTTTTTTATGGATTAAAAAAGGCAAAAATTTTCCTGTTAAGGCAGTAACACCATTTATGTATTTAGTTTCATTTGGTTCTGCCTATGAATTAATTGTAACAGAAATTTTACAAGTTACCAATAAGTATTGGTTTTATATCTATTTGTTGTTTGAATATGCTGTTATTGCTTACTTTTATTATCATATTTTAGATAAAAAATATAGAAATACAAATAAGATAATTTCCCTTTTTTTTGTACTTCTCTTTTTGGGTTTTCTTTTTATAATAACCAAAGAAAATCAATTTCGAATTGAATCCTATCTTTCAATATATGAAACAATGGCTGTTTGGGTTTTTTCTTATTTTTGGATTAGAGATTTATTTAAAGATTTTGAAAGAGAAAACTCCATACTTAATTATCCAACCTTTTATTTTATTTTTGGCTTTATAGTTTATTTATCTGGAACAATTATACTATTTTTATTAATACAATATATTGAAAGAACCTCTGGAATGTCGAAACTAAAGTTATGGAATTTAAACTTATTTTTCTTATTAGTATTACGCCTAATAAACTATAAAGCAATATGGATGGGAAGAATGAAGAAATAATATTCGCAGTATTTATAGGTACTATTATAATGTTGGCATTTTGTTTGGGTTTGTTTTTTTTAGTATTATCCTATAAAAATAGCTTTTTTAGAATGAAAAGAAAAGAAGCCGATTTGCTTTTAAAGGCATCCTTAAAAAGTGAACAAAAAGAAAGACATAGAATTGCCATTGATTTACATGATAGTGTTTCTAGCGATTTAAGTGCTATTAGAAACTATCTTTCTGTAATTATTAAAAAAGAAAACGACGATGAAAAGTTGGGTATTTTTAATGATTTAAAGATTGGTGTTGAAAATGCAATTGAAAATACCCGTATGGTAAGTTATAAATTAATTCCGCCATTACTTGAGAAATATGGGCTAGAAGTTGCCTTAGATGATCTTATTAAAAGATTAAACACCGATTCAAAAACACAATATAATTTTATTTGTGATCAGAAAAACCTGCCAATTTCAAGTCATGTTGCTTATGAAATGTATCGTATACTGCAAGAATTTACAACAAATATTGGCAAATATGGAGCTAGTAACAATTGTACAATTTCTCTAAAAAAAAATCAGAATTTTGTGGAGATGTTAATCGTTAACGACGGTAAAAGTTATGATTTTCATGAAGAATTAAAAAATTCCAAAGGTTTAGGTCTTAAAAATATTGAATCTAGAGTAAAAGTAATTGAAGGTAAATTAATACAATTAAATTCTCTTACAAGCAATATTATATGCATAACAATTCCATTAATTTCTTATAAAGATGTCTAAGTATAAAGTTGCCATTGTAGATGATCATTTGCTTTACAGAAAAAGTATGACTTTGCTTGTAAATTCCTTTGATGAAATAGAAGTAATTGTAGATGCTGAAAACGGTCAAGTTTTTTTAGATTTATTAGAGCATAATTTAATTGATGTAGTGCTTTTAGATATTCAAATGCCGGTTCTAGATGGTTATCAAACTTGTAAAAAATTACAAGACAACTATCCTGACTTAAAAATTCTTATTGTATCCCAATTATCCACTCGAGAAAGTATTCACAGAATTATGGAGCTTGGTGCGCACGGATATTTTACAAAAAACTCCAATCCAGAGCAGTTAGAAACAGCCATTAAAAGCGTAGTAGAAAAAGGATTTTATTTCGGATTAGAATTAAGTTCGGTTGTAAAAGAAGCAATGTTTTGGCAACAAAATAATCCATATGCGCAAGAAGAAGAAATAATTACATTATCGTCAAGAGAATTACAAATAGTAAAATTAATTTGTTCTGAAAAACGGAGTAAAGAAATTGCAGACGAACTATTCATAAACGTACGAACAGTAGAAGCGCATCGTAAAAACATTATGGATAAAACCAAAACTAAAAACTTTATTGGTGTACTACTTTATGCACTTAAAAATGAAATTCTAAGCATCGAAGAACTCATATAGTTTCTTAGGTATTATTAAACCTAAAAATTAGGTGTTTTTACGTATTGACTAGTATAAACCTAATATCTAATTTTACCAAAAAGTTAATGATGCAGGTTTTAAGTACTAATTTAATAAGAGCGTTTTATCAAGGGGAGATTAATATTCCTTTTGAGAAAAATAATGTAGGTAATTGTGCCGCTATTGCTTTAATCAAAGCTAGTATTGAGGTTTTCGGTCTTAACAATGTTATAGATTATTACTGTTCTAACGGAGTGTACTTTGTAACTCTTAAAAATGGTGTTAAATTAAATTTCACCCAATTTGATTTAAATAGAAGTAATTATGTAGCCAATTTTCAATTCAAACCTGTTGACCCTACTACTTATAGTTTATTTAATTCGATTTACCAATATGCACAGTTATTAATGTGCACAATGGCTGTTGTGGTAGCTAAAGAAGGATTAAATTCTAAAATAATTGGCGAATTTGAAAATGCCTTGGAAGTTTTAAATGATGGTCCAAACCCAAAATATTTACCAACATTGTTAGGCTTAGAAGAATTTTGTATTGGCAATACCTGGAAGGAACGGTTTTTAATGAAAAGCGATACTGGCCAAATTGCATGGTTTAATCGTCATACCGTTTTTATGTCTAAAAAAGAATTTGATTTATTTGGTTCAGTAGGACATTTTTTACATCGATTTCCAAATCGAATTAAAATTTCTACAAACCGCAAAACACTCGTACGTTCTTAATATTTTTTATAATTGATTTGACAATGAAAAAGCTGTTCCTACTAAAATTGGAATGGTTTTTTCTATTTAAAAAATATTGGTTTTAATTTTAAAGTGTTTATCAAAGCCAGAATATCTTGAACTAAATTAATTAAAAATTAGTTTTTTTTTGACTTTTATTTTATTCTAACCGTTTTCATGTTGCAATTTACTGGTAGTTAAGGAATTATTTTTTTTAACCTATTTAAATAAAAAAGTCCCTTGTTTATTTAAATAATGGTTGTATCTTTGCATTCGAATAGCGCGGGATAGAGCAGTAGGCAGCTCGTCGGGCTCATAACCCGAAGGTCACAGGTTCGAGTCCTGTTCCCGCTACTAAGTAAAGCTTCCTAGAAATA
>JBLIJW010000101.1:0-8489 GCA_047636155.1 Flavobacterium sp.
TAATTTCTTTGTTACTAAATTATTATCCGTCAGAAATTCAAAATTCAGAATCCTATAAAATTTCTAAATATGCTTATGGCGATGATTATCACCTTGTAATTAAACAAAAATTATCCGAATTATTGTTTTCTATCCAATCCCAAATCGGCGAAGTTTCCGGTCGAGCTTTTGTAGATTCTGCACCAGTTCTCGACAAAGCATGGGCAGCAAAAAGCGGCTTGGGTTGGATTGGTAAAAATGCTAATTTACTAACGCAAAAAGTAGGATCGTTTTATTTTATAGCCGAATTAATTATCGATTTAGAATTAAATTACGACAATCCAACAACAGATCATTGCGGTTCTTGCACGGCATGTATTGATGCCTGTCCAACAGAGGCAATAGTTTCTCCCTATGTGGTAAATGGTAGCAAATGCATATCCTATTTTACCATTGAACTAAAAGAAGCTATTCCGTTAGAAATGTTAAATAAAATGGACGATTGGATTTTTGGTTGCGATATCTGTCAAGACGTATGCCCTTGGAATCGTTTTTCAAAACCCCACTCGGAACCACTTTTTAATCCGAAAAAAGAAATTCTTGATTTTACTTATAAAGATTGGGAAGAAATTACAACCGAAACATTTCAGAAAGTTTTTAAAAATTCGGCTGTAAAACGCACCAAATTAAATGGTTTGCAACGCAATATAGATTTCCTTAAAAACAAATAATTTTTTTATTCTAAAATTTATTCTTAGTAATATAAAAATATTTTCGCGCCAATTTGTATATCAATCTGTTTTTTCAAGAATAAATATTTTCCGTACTTTTGTAGCTTATTAATTACTTTTATGGAGAAAATAATATCCTATCCGGTATCTATAATTTACTACCTAATCTTTGGATTATTTTTGGTTATATTTCATCCTATTCAATGGGTTTGTTTTAATGTTTTTGGATACCAAGCACATAAAAAAAGTGTAGATTATTTAAACTTCTGCTTAGTAAGATGTACTAATATTTTAGGAACTACAATGACTTTTAAAAATCGGGATACAATTCCGAAAAATGTTCCCATTATTTTTGTTTCTAACCACCAAAGCATGTATGATATTATTGGTGTAATTTGGTATCTTAGAAAGCTGCATCCAAAATTTGTAAGTAAAAAAGAATTGGGCAAAGGCATTCCAAGCGTTTCTTATAATCTTCGCCATGGCGGTTCTGTTTTAATTGACAGAAAAGATTCTAAATCTGCAATTACAGAAATTAAAAAATTAGGAGAATACATTGAAAAAACTAAAAGATCTGCAGTAATATTTCCGGAGGGAACAAGAAGTAAAGATGGCAAGCCAAAAAATTTTGCTCCAAGTGGATTAAAAATGTTGTGTAAAAATGCTCCTTCGGCATATGTAGTTCCAATTACAATTAATAATTCTTGGAAACTTGTAAAATTTGGGATGTTTCCGATGGGTTTAGGTAAAAAGTTAGAGTTTATTATTCATGAAGCCATACCAGTCAAAGGATTGGACTCAGATGAAATTCTTAAAAGAACAGAAAAAGCAGTTATAACATCTATTAAAATAGGTTAAAATTCTGCAGATATTAATTAGTTAACTTACCTTTGTTTTTCTTAGCAACACCGGTAGTTTTAAAATACATATATTATGTCAATGACAAATAAAAGATTAGAGGTTATGCAGTTTTTGGAAAAAAGCGTGGATAACTTTATTGAACAATTTTTAATTCCTGCAGAAAAAATCTGGCAACCAACAGACATGCTTCCTAATTCTGAGGAAGAAACTTTTTTGGACGAGGTAAAAGATCTACGTGAAATTGCCAAAGATTTACCATATGATTTTTGGGTAGTTTTAGTTGGAGATACCATTACAGAAGAAGCTTTGCCAACCTATGAATCTTGGTTGATGGAAGTAGATGGTGTTGACAATCAGAATAGAAATGGTTGGGCAAGTTGGGTAAGACAATGGACGTCGGAAGAGAATCGTCATGGCGATTTATTAAATAAGTATTTGTATTTATCTGGTCGTGTTAACATGCGAGAAGTAGAAATCACTACCCAACATTTAATTGCAGATGGCTTTGATATCGGTACAGGTTCTGATCCTTACAAGAACTTTGTTTACACTAGTTTTCAAGAATTGGCTACCTATATTTCGCACAATCGTGTTGCACAAATTGCAAAAAAATATGGGGATAACAAATTATCTAAAATTTGTAAATTAATTTCAGGTGACGAAATGCGACACCATCATGCTTATAGCGAATTTGTAAATCAGATTTTTAAAGTTGATCCTTCAGAAATGATGTTGTCTTTTCAATATATGATGAAACAAAAAATTGTTATGCCAGCACACTTTTTAAGAGAATCTGGAGAAAAAATTAGTTCGGCATTTGAAGAATTTTCTAATTCGGCGCAAAAACTTGGTGTTTATACTGCCCAAGATTATGTAGATATTTTACAGAAATTAATTACTCGTTGGGATATCGGTAATATTAATAATCTTACCGCAGAAGCAGAAAAAGCTAGAGATTATTTGATGAATTTACCAGCTAGAATGACTAGAATATCAGAAAGACTGGTTTTGCCAGAAGAAACTAAAGTCTTTAAATGGGTACAACCAGCATTGATTAAATAAAAAATATTTTTTTTAAAATAGTAAATCCTTTCTTTTTTTAATCGAAAGGATTTTTTAATATTTCACAATGAACATAATAGAAAAAACAGTTGAATTTGTAAAAACAACTCTGCAAAATGCAGAAGGCGGACACGATTGGTTTCATATTGAACGTGTTTATAAAAACTCTATATTACTGGCAAAAACAGAAAATTGCAATTTAGAAGTTGTGCAACTGGGTGCCTTGTTGCACGATATCGCAGATAGTAAATTTCACAATGGGGATGAAACTGTTGGTCCTAAAATGGCACGAACTTTTTTAGAAAGTCAAAATGTTCCTTCAGAAGTTATTGAGGCGGTAATAAGTATTATTGAGAACATTTCCTTTAAAGGAGGAAATGTAATACGAAATTATAATTCAATAGAATTGCGAATAGTGCAAGATGCAGATAGGTTGGATGCTATTGGCGCCATTGGTATTGCGCGTGCTTTTAGCTATGGCGGATTCAAAAACCGAGCAATTTATGATCCAGAAATAAAACCAAATCTAAATCAGAGCAAAGAAGAATATAAAAAAAATACTGCACCAACAATTACTCATTTTTATGAAAAATTATTGTTGTTAAAAGATAGAATGAATACCAAAACAGGAAAGGAAATTGCCTTAGATAGACACATTTACATGGAACAATTTTTAGATCAGTTTTATGCCGAATGGAATGGCGAAAAATAAAAAGTCCCGATATTACTTCGGGACTTTTTAGTTTTAAATAGTAATTTAAATCGTTGTTTTATTTCCCTGTAAATACTGGCTTTCTTTTTTCTAAAAATGCGGTTGTTCCTTCTTTAAAATCTTCGGTTCCAAAACACGCACCAAAACATTCAATTTCGGTTTCAAAACCATTTATCCCGTCTTTAAAATTTGCATTTATTGCCGTAATTGCTTTGCCAATTGCAACTGGCGAATTGCGCATAATTTTAGATGCAATTGTTTTTGTGAATTCTAATAATTCGTTCTGCGGAACAACATGATTTATTAATCCGTAACTTTTTGCGGTTTCTGCATCTATCATTCCGGCAGTCATAATTAATTCCATGGCGCGACCTTTTCCTATTAATTGTGGTAGTCGTTGGGTACCGCCATAACCAGGAATTACACCTAACGAAACTTCTGGCAATCCCATTTTTGCATTGTCTGATGCTATCCTAAAATGGCAAGCCATTGCTAATTCTAATCCGCCGCCAAGTGCAAAACCATTTATAGCTGCAATTACGGGAGTTTGTAAATTTTCGATAAAATTAAATAATTGTTCTTGTCCTTGGGCAGCTAATTGTGCACCTTGATTGACAGAGAATTTTGCAAATTCTGAAATATCTGCGCCAGCTACAAATGCTTTTTCACCTTCACCTGTTAAAATAATTACTTTTACTTCAACATTTTCTTTTAAAGAGGAAAATGCGTGGTGTAATTCTTGAATGGTTGCAGCGTTTAATGCGTTTAATTTAGATGGTCGATTTATGGTGATTTGACCTATTCCGTTTTCTGTTTTTAGAATGATGTTTTCGAATGTCATATTATTTTGAATTTAGTTATATGATTAATTTTTAGCCCCGATTGAAAAGTAAAACCTTTTTTAAATCTTGCGTTAGTAGGATTTAAAAAAGTTTGGAATGGAAAGTGGGAATTACATTTTGGTAAAATGCCCAAACATTTATGCTTCTAATTTATTTTTCTATAATTGGTAAAGATACAGTGAATGTTGTACCAGCGCCAATTTTTGTTTCAAAGGTTATTGTGCCTTTGTAGTTTTCGATAATGTTTTTTATTATTCCCAAACCCAAACCCATTCCGCTATTTTTGGTGGTGAATTTTGGTTCGAAAATACGTTCGATATTGTTTGATTCTATTCCTATGCCGTTATCAGAAACTGTTATTAAAACGTTTTTGTGTTCTTTTTTTATAGAAACTATGATTTCTTTGTTTTCGCTGGTTTCAGGAATTGCTTGTATGGCATTTTTTACCAAATTGGTGATAACTCGGATGAGTTGTGCTCTATCCATAACGCTTTCAATTTCGGATTCTTCACTATTGAAACGTATGTAATCTTCGTTAAAAATATCTAAAGTAATTTCTACAACCGAAACTACATTTAATGTTTCATTTTGTTGCGCTGGCATGGATGCGAAATTAGAAAATGCCGATGCAACAGAACTCATGGTGTCAATTTGCTGGATTAATGTTTTAGAATAATCATCTAGTTTTTGCTTTAAAGTTGGGTCGGTAGCATCAAATTTTCTTTGGAAACTTTGCACCGTTAATCGCATTGGAGTTAACGGATTTTTAATTTCGTGCGCCACTTGTTTTGCCATTTCCCGCCATGCTTGTTCTCTTTCTGATTGCGCTAAACGGTTGGCGCTTTCCTCCAATTTATCGACCATTTTATTGTAGGCGGATATTAGCAAATTAATTTCTTTACTGTTTGCTTCGATTTCTATTTTCTCGTTTTTCTGATTTAAATTGGTTTCGTTTAATTTATCAGAAATTGTTTTTAAAGAAGAAGTAATGTAGGATGCTAAAAAATAGGCCAATGCAAAAGCTATAATTAGCATAAAGAAATATACTTGACTTAGCTTGATAAGAAATTCTTGTATTTCATTTTCGTAAAAGCTGTCGTCTTCAACATAAGGTAAATTTAAAATTCCGAGTGGTTTGAATTTATCATCTTTTATTTGAGAATAGGACGATCTGTTTTTAACGCCTTCGCTATTGGTAATGTCAACATATCTTTTTTCTAGAGAAGATTGCACCAATTTGACAATGTATTTTGGAATTGGTGGCGTAGTACTATCAACAGAAAAAGAAGATTTTGATGATTTTAGTAGTTTGCCATCTAAAGAATAAATATTAATTTCTAGGTTATGAATGTCTGATAATTCATGAATTTTATCTTTAAAAATAAGGGGTAAATTTTCTCTTGTTAACGGATAAGTTGTCGTGGATAATACGTAATTAATGTGTTCTTTAATTGCGTTTTCTTTGCGTTCTAATCGTTCTTGATGAAAATTACGAGCTTCGTTTTTAAATTGAATTACAGATATGGAAGCCATCAAAATGGATGCAATTAATACCAAGAGAATCATCGAAAGAAAAATTCGAATTCGCAAGGAAAGCATTGACATTTTGAAGTTTTTGAACATTTTTTTGCGATTAGTGAATAGTGAATAAGCAAAAGCCATGAAGCTTATTACTAATCACTAATTACTTTTTTCCTTCTCTTATTCGTTTATAAAATTTAAATCCTAGCATGATGAGGATAGAAAATAGAAATATACCCAAAACCCCATAGATCCAATTAAAAGCATTTTTTAAAATTACTAAAAAAACTACAGAAAATAAGATAATCGTTGCACCTTCATTCCACAATCTCATAAAATTCGAACTGTATTTGAATTCGTCGTTTTGGAGTTGTTTATAAATCTGATGGCATTTTAAATGATACAAATACAACAAAAATACAAAGCCAAGTTTAACATGCATCCAAGGCATGGTCAACCAAGCTTGTCCTAAAGGTGTAAAAAATAGCATCCAATAAGCAAAAATACTTGCTAGAACTGCACTTGGCCATGTGATAATATACCACAATCGGTATGTCATTATTTTGTATTGCTTAAGTAATATTTCTTTTTCTGGTGCTTCCTTTTGATTTGCTTCTATTTGATAAACAAACAGCCGAACAATATAAAACAAGCCAGCAAACCAAGTTACTACAAATATTAAATGCAGTGATTTTAAATAATTATAAAATTCCATTAATTTAGTTTTGTTTACTGCAATTTATTCTTTTGTTTTTGGAATAAGACTAATTGTTTTCGAATTCATTAATCCAACTAGCAACCGTTTGACACCATTCGTCGCCATCATTCATGCAAGGAATTGCCATAAATTCTTCGCCACCGTGGTGGATAAATTCCTCATTTGCTTCCATGGCAATTTCTTCTAAAGTTTCTAAACAATCCGATACAAAAGCTGGCGTAACAACTGCCAATTTTTTAATACCTTTTTCTGGCATTTTATTTATTTCAACATCGGTGTATGGTGTTAACCATTTATCACCAGCTAATCTGGATTGAAAAGTTTGACTGTATTTTCCTTCCGGAATTCCTAAATATTTAACTACTTGTTTTGTAGTTTCATAACATTGATGGCTGTAACAAAATTCGTGCGCAATCGATGGTGTGTGGCAACAAGAAAAATCCATTTTACAATGACTTTTGGTAATATCCGTTTTGCGAATATGACGTTTTGGAACACCGTGATAGGAAAATAATAAATGATCGTACTCAAAATTTTCCAAGTGTTTTTTTATCGAATTTCCTAGTGCCTCAATGTATCCTGGTTTATTGTAAAAAGCTGGCAAATTAGTGAATTTCATGTTTGGAAAATGTTTGGCGCGCAATTCTTCAGCCAAAACTACAATAGTTGTTGTAGATGCCATCGCATGCTGCGGATACAAAGGAAAAAGAAGCACTTCATCAACTCCTTTATCGTGTAGTTCTTGCAATCCTTTTAAAATGGTCATTTTACCATATCGCATAGAAAGAGCAACTGGAATATTCACCATTTTTTCTACTTTGTCTTTCATTCTTTGGGAAAGAACTATAAGTGGCGAACCTTCTTCCCACCATATTTTGGCATATGCAGCTGCAGATTTTTTTGGTCTAGTTTGTAAAATCACACCTCGAACTAACAATGCTCGTAATAGATATGGAACATCTATAACATACTTATCCATTAAAAATTCGTCCAAATATGGTTTTACATCTTTTGGGGTAGGACTTTCTGGCGAACCTAAATTAATTAATAATACTCCTTTCATTATGCTGTATTTTTATTTTTTATTGGTGTAATTCTTATTTTTGAGTTGGTTACAAAAGTAACTATTCTAAAGGGTTAAAACTTTTTGAACTCAAGATTTATATGAATTTTAAGATGTGTTAAAGTTATTGAATGTTACTAATTAAATATTTTGGTTTAAACTCATTAAATATTTCTTCGGAGTTGTAGCAAATTTCTTTTTAAATGCTGCAATAAAATGACTCCCTGTACTGTAGCCAATTTTTAAGCCAACTTCATTAACATTATACGAACCAGAATCTAATAATTGACGCGCAAAATTCATTTTATAATCAAACAAAAAACCATAAACTGTATCGCCATAAATTTGTTTAAAACCCATTTTTAGCTTCTTTAAATTCAGGCCAATTTCATCTGCTAATTCTTGTAAACCTGGTGGTTCGGCCATGTTAATTAATATAATTTCCTTGGCTTTTTTTATTTTCATTACGTTGTCTTCATCTATTAAAAACGGACATTGTTCTGCGTTAGAATCTTCGTTAGTATTAAAATATAAACTCAGTAATTCATATGCTTTACCCTTATAATACAAGTTTTTTATAGATGCATTTAAATTATAGTGAAACATTTGGCTCAACACAATTGACATCGACGGACTAATATTATCGTCTTTATAGTATTTTTTGTCTTGATTTTCGGCGCTTAAAAACGGAATGTAATCGGATTCTGTAGAAAAAAGAGAATGAAATTTTTGGATGGAAACAATTACAGAAATTACCCAAGAATTTGGAGCTAATTCTAAATTTAAAGGCAACTCTCTCTGCGGATTATAAAATAAATACGACTTTTCTTCTGGCAAATCAAGCAAATAACTATCTTGATTAAAAACAAATTTGGCACTTCCTTTCATACAAAAGTGAAATTGTATTAAACCTTCTTTAATGTGTTTATTAATCTTATATGTTTCATTTCCATCATTTTGGAAACGCAACAGGATAAAATCGTTTTCAATCTGAATTTCG
>JBLIJW010000102.1:0-8468 GCA_047636155.1 Flavobacterium sp.
TCAATTTCAAATAATCCGTTTGAAACTTCTGGTCAAACAGCAGCAAATGCTACAACAGTTCCAAATCCGTTAGCTGCAACATCACCAATTCCGGCAGGTTCCTGTGTAGTAACAGGTAAATTTGAAACCCCATTTGTAATAACAGGAAATGAAGTGCGAAACATAAATGTCACTCTTAATTTGTCTACAAATAAAAGCTTCGAATGGAAAGAGATTACTCCAAATGGTTTATGCGAACCAACTATTAAAGAAAACGTGGTTGATATGGGAATTCGAGGTTTAATTCCTACCTATAAAAAATAGCTTTGTATAGCATTTACAAGCATTTACGAATCAGAACATAATTTTAAATCAACAATTGTTAAACTCATTTAAATTCATTATAAATTACTACGAAAAGGTTGTAGCATATCGCAATAAGCCGTATTTTTGTTGACAATTAAACAAAATTACAGTATTTACTTATGGCAAAAGCTACATTATTAGGCTCAACTATTGCAAGAAAAGTGGCAATGGCGCTTTCTGGACTATTTTTAATTTTATTTTTAGCACAGCATTTTTTTATTAATAGTACGTCTGTTTTTAGTCCAGATACTTTTAATTCTATTTCTCATTTCATGGGTTATAACCCATTAGTCCAGTATATTATTCAACCAATTTTAATAGTTGGAGTAATTTTTCATTTCATTATGGGAATTTTTTTAACCTACCAGAATGACAAGGCAAGACCAATCAGCTACATAAAATACAAAGGAGAGGCAAATGCTTCTTGGCCATCTAGAAACATGATTATCTCTGGAGCGGTAGTTTTAGCATTTTTAGGATTGCATTTTTATGATTTTTGGCTTCCAGAGATGGATTATAAATATATCCAAGGTAGTCCGTTAGAAGAAGCAAGATACTATCCAGAATTGGTTCATAAATTCGAAAGTCCAGTTCGTACTGGTTTGTACGTCCTTTCTTTTGTGTTGCTTGCATTGCATTTAGTTCATGGTTTTGCATCCTCATTTCAATCAGTAGGATTCAATAATAAATATTCTAAAGGACTTTCTAAATTTGCTTATGCATTTTCAATTATAGTTCCTTTAGGTTTCGCATTAATAGCGATATTTCATCATTTTAATCATTAATATATTCATATTATGGCATTAGATTCAAAAATTCCAAATGGCCCAATTTCAGATAAATGGACCGATTACAAAGATCATATCAATTTAGTTAATCCAGCAAACAAACGTAACATTGACGTTATTATTGTAGGAACTGGACTTGCTGGTGGTTCTGCCGCAGCAACTTTAGCAGAACTTGGTTATAACGTTAAAGCATTTTGTTACCAAGATTCACCACGTCGTGCGCATTCTATCGCGGCGCAAGGTGGTATTAACGCTGCAAAAAACTACCAAGGTGATGGAGATTCTGTTTTTCGTTTGTTTTACGAAACTGTAAAGGGTGGCGATTACCGCTCAAGAGAAGCAAACGTGCATCGTTTAGCAGAAGTTTCCACTAATATTATCGATCAGTGTGTTGCACAAGGTGTTCCTTTAGCAAGAGAATATGGTGGTTTGTTAGATAATCGTTCGTTTGGAGGAACTTTGGTTTCTCGTACTTTTTACGCAAAAGGACAAACAGGGCAACAATTACTTCTTGGTGCATATTCTGCAATGAATAGACAAATTGCTCGAGGGAAAATTGAAATGCTCAACCGCCACGAAATGCTAGATATCGTTATCGTAGACGGAAAAGCAAGAGGGATTATTGCAAGAAATAGTATTACAGGAGAAATTGAAAGACATTCTGCACACGCAGTAGTTGTAGCATCTGGAGGTTACGGAAACGTATTTTTCTTATCTACAAATGCAATGGGAAGTAATGTAACTGCATCTTGGAAAATCCACAAAAGAGGTGCTTATTTTGCAAACCCTTGTTATACGCAAATTCACCCAACTTGTATTCCAGTTTCTGGAGATCACCAATCCAAACTTACTTTGATGTCAGAATCATTACGTAACGATGGTAGAATTTGGGTACCAGCTAAATTAGAAGATGCCAAAGCAATTCGTGAAGGAAAATTAAAACCAACACAATTAGCAGAAGCAGATAGAGATTATTATTTAGAAAGAAGATATCCTGCTTTCGGAAATTTAGTACCACGTGATATTGCATCTCGTGCTGCAAAAGAACGTTGCGATGCTGGTTTTGGTGTTAATAAAACAGGTGAAGCGGTTTATTTAGATTTTGCTTCGGCAATTCAACGCTTCGGAAAAGACCAAGCAAAAATCAAACATTTAGATGAAAACGATGCAGAAGTTATTAAAAAATTAGGAACTGCAATTATAGAAGACAAATATGGTAACCTTTTTCAAATGTACGAAAAAATCGTAGATGAAAATCCGTACCAAACACCAATGATGATATATCCTGCGGTTCACTACACTATGGGTGGCGTTTGGGTTGATTATGATTTAATGACAACAATTCCTGGATGTTTCGCAATTGGGGAAGCTAATTTCTCAGACCACGGAGCAAACAGACTTGGCGCTTCTGCATTGATGCAAGGTTTAGCCGACGGTTATTTTGTTTTACCATACACCATAGGAAACTATTTGGCAGCGGATATCCGTACCGGAAAAATTCCAACAGATTCAAAAGAATTTGAAGTTGCAGAAAATAATGTAAAATCGCAAATCGAAGTTTTACTTAATAATAAAGGAAACAAACCAGTAGATTACTTCCATAAGAAATTAGGTAAAGTAATGTGGGATAAAGTTGGAATGGCAAGAAATGCCCAAGGTTTAACTGAAGCACAAGAGGAAATTGCCGAAATACGCGAAGATTTTTACAAAAATGTCTTAGTTCCAGGAACGGCAGATAGTTTAAATCCAGAGCTGTCCAAAGCATTGCGTGTGGCAGATTTCTTAGAGTTAGGAGAACTTTTCGCTAAAGATGCTTTGCACAGAGAAGAATCTTGTGGTGGACATTTCCGCGAGGAATTCCAAACTCCAGACGGAGAAGCACAACGAGATGACGAAAATTTCGCTTATGTAGCCGCATGGGAATATACAGGAAAACCAAGTGATGCCATTTTACACAAAGAAGATTTAGTCTTTGACAACGTTAAATTGGTACAAAGAAGTTATAAATAAAATTAGTCTAATGTTCCATGTCCTTCAGTCCGATAGAAATCTAAAACGACTTTTGACTTGTAACTTAGAGACTTTCAAATTACAAAAAAATGAAACTTACACTTAAAATATGGCGTCAGCCAAATGCCAAAGCTTCAGGTAAAATGGTAGATTATCCGCTTGATGGAATCGAACCAGATATGTCTTTTTTAGAAATGTTGGATGTTTTAAACGATCAGTTAATCGAAAAAGGAGACGAACCAGTAGCGTTTGACCACGACTGTCGCGAAGGAATTTGCGGAATGTGTTCTTTGTTTATCAACGGAGAAGCACACGGACCAGATCGTGGCGTAACTACCTGTCAATTACACATGAGAATGTTTAAGGATGGTGAAACAATTTTTATCGAGCCATTCCGCGCAAAAGCATTTCCGGTAATTAAAGATTTAGTAGTAGACAGAACTTCTTTTGACAGAATCCAACAAGCTGGTGGATTTATTTCAGTAAATACTTCTGGTAATACTATCGATGCCAATACTATTCCGATAGAGAAACACGATGCAGATCGCGCTTTTGATGCTGCAACATGCATTGGTTGTGGTGCTTGTGTAGCGAGTTGTAAAAACTCGTCGGCCATGTTATTCGTAGCTGCAAAAGTATCTCAATATGCCTTGTTGCCACAAGGTAGAATTGAAGCTACTGATCGTGTACTAAACATGGTACACCAAATGGATGCTGAAGGTTTTGGTAACTGTACTAACACAGGAGCATGTGAGGTAGAATGTCCTAAAGGAATCTCTTTAGAAAATATTGCTCGTATGAACAGAGAATATCTTGGCGCAACTTTAAAAGGATAAAATCAGATATTAATTCATAAAAAAGGTCTTTTGATAATTCAGAAGACCTTTTTTTTATTTTGGGCGTTACGGCAAAAAAACAAACTCCTACCTCGCCGTTATTTTTTTGCCGTCGGGCTATCCGTTCCAATCTTTTGCTCCATTGCATTTCGCAAAAGGATTTCCACTGCTATCCCTAACGCAGAACGCAATTTCAATCCAGAAATAATAAAATCTAAAATTTCCTTATATTTGAATACCAACAGTATCCAAATGAAATTTCTCCAAAAATTATTTTTTCTTTTATTTCTACAAATTACATTTGCCCAGAATTTCCAACAATACGTCAATCCGTTTATAGGAACAGGCGGACACGGACATACTTTTCCTGGCGCGACTTTGCCGTTCGGTATGGTACAACTTTCGCCCGATACCAGAATTGATGGTAGTTGGGATGGTTGTTCCGGTTATCATTATTCCGATTCTATAATTTATGGTTTTTCGCATACGCATTTAAACGGAACCGGAGTTTCCGATTTTGGTGACACCATGCTAATGCCAACCATGGGAAAATCTTCTTTTGATAACAAAGAATATTCTTCCACTTTTTCGCATAGAAATGAAAAAGCTTCTGTAGGATTTTATTCTGTAAAATTAGATAAACACAATATCGATGTGCGTTTAACGACTTCTATCCGTGTAGGGTTCCATGAATATACTTTTAATAATGCCGGCCAAGCCAACATAATTCTCGATTTAAATCATAGAGATAAATTACTATATGGTGATATTAAAATTATTGATAGTAAAACAATTCAAATTCTGCGAAGAAGTGAAGCTTGGGCAAGAGATCAATATGTTTATGCCCAAATAGAATTTAATGTTCCAATGGAAATTTCAAAAGTTGTAGCCAATAAAGAGAATAAAAAAGACTTTTATTCTGGAACCGAACTTAAAATTGCATTCTCAAAAAAAGTAAAAGCTGGAGAAAAAATTTTAGTTAAAGTAGCACTTTCTCCAACAAATTATGACGGAGCAAAACTAAATAGTTCAGAAATTAATGGTTGGGATTTTGAAAAAGTTAAAAAAGAAGCCCAAGAATCTTGGAATAAAGAATTATCCAAAATTGAGATTACAGAAACCAATCAAGATAAGTTAGCCATTTTCTATACTGCATTATATCACACGATGGTTCAGCCAAATATTGCGCAAGATGTAGACGGTAAATACAGAGGAAGGGATAATAGAGTTCACGAAGGCGAAGGATTTGACTATTACACTGTGTTTTCTCTTTGGGATACATTTCGCGCTGCACATCCTTTATATACCTTAATTGATAAAAAACGAACTGCCGATTTCATTAACACCTTTTTGAAACAGTACGAACAAGGCGGAAGATTGCCGGTTTGGGAATTGGCGTCAAACGAAACCGATTGTATGATTGGTTATCATTCGGTTTCCGTTATGGCAGATGCAATGGCAAAAGGAATGACTGGTTTTGATTACCATAAAGCATTTGAAGCAGCAAAACACTCGGCAATGCGCGACGAATTAGGTTTAAAAGCCTACAAAGAAAACGGCTTTATTTCTATTGACGACGACCACGAAAGTGTTTCTAAAACCTTAGAATATGCTTACGACGATTGGTGTATTGCTCAAATGGCGATGATTTTAAGCAAAATAGATGATTATAATTATTTTATAAAACGTTCTCAAAACTGGAAAAATTTGTTCGATTATAAATTAGGGTTTATCCGACCAAAGAAAAATGGAGGTTGGGAAAAACCCTTTGATCCACGAGAAGTGAATAATAATTATACCGAAGGAAATGCGTGGCAATATACTTTTTTTGTACCGCAAGATATTCCTGGAATGATTTCTGCCTTTGGTGGAAAAAAGAATTTTGAAGCGAAATTAGATGAAATGTTCAATTCAGAAAGTAAAACAACAGGTCGCGAACAAGTAGATGTTACTGGATTAATTGGGCAATATGCACACGGAAACGAACCGAGTCATCACATGGCGTATTTGTATAATTACGTAGATAAACCAGAAAAAACTAAAGAAAAAGTATATTATATATTAGATAATTTCTATAAAAACACACCCGACGGATTAATAGGAAACGAAGATTGCGGACAAATGTCGGCTTGGTATGTTTTGAGTTCTATGGGAATTTATCAAGTTACACCTGGAAAGGAAGATTGGACAAAAACAAAACCATTTTTTGAAAACGTTAAAATTAAATTGTACGATGATAAGTATATAAAAATTAATGATCCAAATTTAAGAAATAAGTTAGGTGAACATCCAACCGATACTAAAGGTCAAATCCAAACCCAAGCAAAAAACAAAAAATTAGCAATTCAAAATAATATTATTCCAGTCCCAGTAATTGAAGCCGAAAGTAAATCATTCAAAGATAAACTACAAATCGAAATTACTTCTAGAAATGCCAATGATGAAATTTATTATATGTTACAAATACCTGCACCCGGCAAACCCGTGTGGCTTAAATACCAAACGCCAATTGAAATTTCAGCAACATCAGAAATTAGTTCCTATGCAAAAAATAAGGAGGAAACAAGCAATATCGTTTCTGCAACATTCTTTAAGAAACCAAACAATTACAATATTAATATTAAAGGAAAGTACAATTCGCAATACAATGCCGGCGGCGATAGCGGTTTATTAGACGGAATTTATGGTAACGAAAATTGGCGGAAAGGCGAATGGCAAGGATATCAGAATCAGGATTTTGAGGCAATAATTGATTTGCAAGAATTAAAAACAATTTCTCAAATTACATCTAATTATCTGCAAGACACGCGTTCTTGGATTTTAATGCCAACCAAAGTAGAGTATTATGTTTCTGTTGATAATGTTACTTTCACAAAAATTGGAACGGTCAAAAACAGTATCAATCCAAAAGAATATGAAACGGTAATTGAACAATTTCCGATTGAAATTGAAAAACAAAAAGCACGTTATGTAAAAGTAATTGCAACTAATTTTGGTAAATTACCAGAATGGCACCAAGGATTTCCGTCAAACGGCGATGCCTTTATTTTTATTGATGAAATCGAAATTAAATAATTTTTTTGGGAAATATAAATATGAAAATAGCATTAATACAAACCACTTTAATCTGGGAAAACCCCAAAGAAAACAGGACTTTGCTCCAAGAAAAAATTAATTCTATTTCGCAATATATCGATATCATAGTTTTGCCAGAAATGTTCACCTCTGGTTTTACCATGAATCCTAAAAAAGTTGCCGAAACAATGCAAGGAGAAACTATTGCTTGGCTAAAAGAAACGGCAAAATCTAAAAATTGTGCCATTACCGGAAGCTTAGTAATAGTGGAAAATGGAAAGTTTTACAACCGATTGGTTTTTGTTTTTCCTGACGGAAAAATAGAAACTTATGACAAACGTCATTTATTTACTTTGGCAGGTGAACAAGAAGTTTATACTGCTGGAAAAACGCGATTGATTGTAGATTACAAAGGATTCAAAATTTGTCCGTTAATATGTTATGATTTACGATTTCCTGTTTTTTCTCGCAATACACAAAATTACGACCTCTTAATTTATGTTGCCAATTGGCCAAAAGTACGAATCAAAGCTTGGGATATTTTGTTGCAAGCACGAGCAATTGAAAACATGAGTTATGTAGTTGGAGTAAATAGGGTTGGTTTAGACGGAAACAATCACGAATACTTAGGACATTCGCAATGCATAGATTTTTTAGGAAATTCAATTATTGAACCAAAAGAATCAGAGTTTATTTTTTATATAGAAGTAGATAAAAATTCTTTGATGGAAACTAGGAAAAAATTGGCTTTTTTGGAAGATCAGGATTTATTTGAGTTTAAAAAGGATTAAAGTTTCAAGGGTTTTTTAGAATACAAAATCTGTTTAAATTTGTGGAATCTACTTGCATTTTTTAATTATTATGGAACACAGATTATTACCTTCTTGAAACCCGAAACCCGAAAATTATCCTCCAGCATTAAACGTTTCTTCTCTGTCCCAATTGGCGTTAACTCTTATTTCTTCAGGATAATAAATAACTTCTTCAGATAATCGTTTTTCTAAATAACTTCCTACATCCCAAATTTTGTTTCCGTTATCGTCATAAATCAAACGAATAGTATACATATTTGGATCAACCAAATCAAAAGTCAAATACGTTTCTTTTTCACTCCATTCACTTGCCAAAACTTTTCCTTCTTTGTCTGTAAGTTGCACAATTAATGGGAACCTTTTTACATTGGTTAATTTAACACGAACGTTACCAAATTCGGATGTGTTTCCTGTGGTAAATTTATAATTTAAAGTATCATTTCTTCCGCCAAAAAAATCAGTAATTCCGCCAGGTAAAACTTGAAACTTATAATTTTGAAGTGCTTCTTTTTTAAACAAAAATTCTAATTGCTGTTCTTCTTCCAAGTAATTGGTGGTAAAATCTACAGCAACAGAGTCTTTATTTATCAATTTAATTTTAG
>JBLIJW010000103.1:0-8434 GCA_047636155.1 Flavobacterium sp.
ATTAAAAAAGCATCGCTATTTTGCATTTTTAAAGCCGAGTTCATATAACTCCAAAATTCATAAGGAACCATTTCTGCCATGTCATATCTAAAACCATCAACACCTTTAGAAGTCCAATACAATGCAATATCCTTAAATTTAATCCAAGAATTAGGAATGTCTTTATCTTTCCAAAATGCAAAATGTTCTGCAACAGATTTATTTGCAAATTCCTGAGGCAATTCAGGGAAATCCTTACTTCCATCGGGTTTGATTCCATAATTAATTTTTACCGTTTCGTACCAATCGTTACTATCTGGCTTTGCTAAACGGCTACCATTTCCTGTCCATTTTGCCGGATTTTCATCAAACTTTCCATCTATTAATGGATTTTTCTCGCCATTTAAAGGTTGGTAAATAGTGGAGGTTGGCACTTGAAAAGCTTGACCTGGAATATAATAAAAGTTGTTATCTCGAGCATATTCTACAGATGCATTATCGTCTGCTCCAAAATCGCGAATACCAACTGGGTTAGTTTTCCCTTCGTATTTTCTGGCAATATGATTAGGAACGATATCTATAATTACTTTCAAACCATTTTTATGCGATCTAACAATTAAATCTTCAAACTCCTGCAATCTATTTTCTGGATTCACTGCCAAATCCGGATTTACATTATAATAATCTTTCACAGCATAAGGCGAACCTGCACGACCTTTTACTACTTCAGGATCGTCATTAGAAATTCCGATTTTTGCATAATCACGAACCAAAGCATGATGCGGAACTCCGGTATACCAAATATAATCTACACCCAAATTTTTAATTTCCGTTAAAGCCAAATCGGTGAAATCGTTAAATTTTCCAACACCATTTTCCTCTATTGTTCCCCAAGGATTATTTGTTGTGTTTTTATTTCCAAATAATCGAGTAAATACCTGATAAACAATGACTTTTTTATTCATTTCTTCCTTATTTGTATTGGATTTTTCCTTAGATTCCGAAACCTTATTTGTACCACAACCAGAAAATAATCCAGCGAAAGCGCTAAAAGTTAGAATAGTAAAACAAGTTTTTTTAAAAACAATCCGCATGTTCTATTGATTTAGAACACAAATATAGAAATTACCAAAGTAAATCAAACATAAAAAAACCTTAATACGAACTTGTATTGCAGCTAATTTATTAAATTTGCCAAAAAATAATTCTTTGAAAAAATATAATCTAGCTTTTTTGGTTTTTTTATTGCAAATCGGAATGCTTTTTTCCCAGAAAACCAATAAAATTAATGTTGAGAATGCAGATTTTCAAGATATTAACCAATATGAAAATCCTGGTGCCGTTTTACTAACCGGAAATGTTAGAGTAAAACACGATGGAGTTACTATGACTTGCAACAAAGCCTATTTTTTTCAGGATGAAAATTACATCAAAGCTTTTGGCGATGTTCAAATGGTACAAGGAGACACTTTGTTCTTAAACAGCCGTTATGCAGAATATGATGGCAATGTAAAACAAGCTTATGCTACCGGAAATGTAATTATGAATTCGCCAGATACTTCACTAGCAACAGACACTATTTATTTTGATAGGGTAAAACAAGAAGCATATTACAGATCTTTTGGAACAATTACCAACAAAGAAAACACGCTGAAAAGTAAATCTGGTAGATATTACTTAAACCAAAAAAAATACCAATTCTTAACTGCAGTAGTTTTAACAAGCCCCAAATATGTAATTAAATCGAATCATTTAGATTATTACACCAATTCTGGACATTCCTATCTTTTTGGACCTTCAACCATAACAAGCGATCAGAATTTTATTTACACAGAAAAAGGTTTTTATAATACTAAAAAAAATACGGGCCATTTTCTCCGGAAATCCTATATAAAATACAAAGATAGGCTTATTGAAGGCGACAGTTTGTATTACGACAGAACTAAAGAATTTGCATCTGCGACAAGAAATGTAAAAATTACCGATTCTATAAATAAGGCAGTTACACGAGGTCATTATGGTGAAATGTATAAAGCAAAGGACTCTATGTTTATCACAAAAAAAGCATCTGTTCGCTACATGATGGATACAGATTCTATGTTTATTCATGCTAAAAGAATAGTGATAACTGGCAAATTAGGAGAACGTGTTGTTCGCGGTTTTAATAATGTTCGATTCTTTAAAAACGATTTAAGCGGAAAATGCGATTCATTACATTCTAGTCAAACAACAAATTTGACTAAATTAATAGGAAAGCCAATTCTGTGGAATTTTGAAAATCAAATGACCGGAGATATTATGCACTTAGTTGGAAACAAAGAAACAGAAAAATTAGATTCGCTCAAGGTCTTAGAAAATGCATTTATAGTCTCAAAAGACACCATTAGCGAAGGCTTTAATCAAGTCAAAGGACAAAATTTATTCGGAAAATTTAAAGAAAATAAACTAGATGAAGTAGATATCGTTAAAAATACCGAAGTCATTTATTATATGCGAAACGAAAAACAAGAACTTATCGGAATTAATAAAAATGTTAGTAGTAGTATTAATATGACTTTAGACGGAAACGATATTGATACCATCACATTTTTTACGCAAGTAGACGGCGATATTTATCCAGAAAAAGATCTTCCGGTAAACGCACGAAAACTACGCGGATTTATTTGGCGTGGAGACGAACGAATAAAAACTAAAGAAGAAATATTTCCACCAGAAGAATTAGAATACGACCAAAAGATGCAAGTACTTTCTGAGAATGAAAATACAAAAGAAAATGTTCCTATGAAAGTTCGAAAAGAAACTCTAAATTACGGTAAAAAAAGCAAGAAATAAGCACTAAAGTAGTTGAGTTTTAAAATAGCTATGTTTTTAAATTGTTGCTTATTTAAAAATAAAAATCATCCTTTTTACCACTTTTAAAAACACAGTTACCCAGAAACCTAAAGAAACAATGAATACCGATTTCCTAAAATACCAAGCACAAACGTCACCATATCCTTTAGGAATGGAAATTTCTCATGCAAAAGGAAGCTATATATTCAATACATCAGGTAAAAAATATTTAGATTTTGTTGCAGGAGTTTCTGCATGTTCGCTCGGACATCAAAATAAAGCAGTTAATGATGCTATTAAAAACCAACTAGACAAATACAGTCACGTCATGGTTTATGGCGAATATTCCCAAAGCCCGGCCGTAGAATATTGTAAACTTTTGGCATCCCATTTACCTACAGAACTAAATAAAATATATTTAGTAAATTCTGGTGCAGAAGCTTGTGATGGCGCATTAAAATTAGTTCGTCGAGTAACCTGTCGTAGTCAATTAATTTCTTGTAATAACGCCTACCATGGTAATACAATGGGTGCAATGAGTGTTATGGGTTTTGAAGAAAGAAAGCAAATATTTCGCCCACTAATACCCGATGTCGATTTTATTACCTTTAATAACGAAGCCGATTTAGAAAAAATCACAACAAAAACAGCCGGAATAATCTTAGAGAGTATTCAAGGTGGCGCAGGATTTATACAACCAGAGAATGACTTTTTGGCAAAAGTAAAAAAACGTTGTCAGCAAGTTGGCGCATTATTAATTATAGATGAAATCCAACCAGGTTTTGGCCGAACCGGAAAATTATTCGGATTTGAAAACTATAATGTTGTTCCAGATGTAATTATAATAGGTAAAGGAATGGGAGGCGGAATGCCAGTTGGCGCATTTGTAGCCAAAGCAGAATACATGGATTTACTTTCAGATAATCCAAAATTAGGACATATAACAACATTTGGCGGACATCCGGTAATCGCTGCAGCGTGTTTAGCAACCCTAAAAGAAATCACAGAATCTAATCTAATGGCCGAAGCTTTAGAGAAAGAAAAACTCTTCAGACAACTTTTGGTACATCCTTTGCTAACAGAAATAAGAGGAAAAGGACTAATGTTAGCGGCAATGACAGCAAGTCCAGAAATTACAAATCAAATCATATTAAATTGCCAAGAAAAAGGTCTCATATTATTTTGGCTATTGTTTGAAGGTTGCGCAATACGAATTACACCGCCATTAACCATAAGCGAAGCAGAAATTAAAGAAGGATGCCAAATAATGCTAGAAGTTATGAATGAATTACAAAACCAATTATAGATTTTTTTAGAAGCAATTTCCAGCTTTCCGTTTTAATCTTTCCTTTGTAAGATTGCTGCGCAAAAATACAAACCAAAGGATTTTCACTCCAATCTGGGCTAAGCCAATCATAAAAATACAGTTACAAATCTAAATGGTACCAAAAATTTAAGTTTAAACACTTTTTTTAAAATACCCAAACAGACATTCCAAACAACTGTTAAATGTTAATTAAATTGTTTAAAACAAAAAAGTATAAAGCTCACAGCAAGCACAAAAAGTGTAACTTTATAAAAGCCAATTAAAATACTAAAAGTATGCAATTAAGCGACGAAGAAGAAAACTACAACATATCACTTTCCAGATTCGAATCGATGCTTAAAACAAATAAAGTCTTGTTTTTTGACTCCGAAGAATTTGAAGAAATAATACTGCACTATCTCGACTTGGGTAAAACCAATCTTGCAAAAAAAGCACTCAAATTAGCCTTAGACCAGCATCCAAAATCTACTGGTTTAAAACTAGTTCAAATAGAAATGCTCGTTTTTGAAGACAAGTTAGATATTGCCGAAAAAATGCTTAATGAGTTGTATGCTATCGAGCCAACCAACGAAGAAATTTACATCCAAAAAGCAAATATTTATAGCAAACGAGACAACCACGAAAAGGCAGTCGAATTGCTAAAAGAAGCATTATTATATACAGATGATTTAGCAGATGTATACAATCTAATTGGCATGGAATATCTTTTTATGGATGATTTAGAGTTGGCAAAACAAAACTTTATTCTATGTTTAGAAGAAGATTTTGAAGACCAATCTGCTTTGTATAACGTAGTTTATTGTCATGAGTTTTTAGATCAAAATCAAGAAGCCATTGATTATTTAATGCAATATATTGAGAAAAATCCATACTCAGAAATTGCTTGGCACCAAGCAGGAAGATTGTATTACGGATTAAAAAACTACGAAAAAGCCGTGCAAGCATTTGAATATGCGACCTATATTGATGAAGAATTTGTAGGCGCTTTTATGGAAAATGCAAAAGCATTAGAACGCTTAAAACGTTATGAAGAAGCCATTGAAAACTATAAAAAAACTATAGATCTAGACGATGCAACTTCTTATGCATTATTGCGAATAGGAAAATGCTACGAAAGATTAGGAAATAAAAAAGAAGCGCTAACCTATTTTAATCAAACGGTTCACGAAGATCCATTATTAGATAAAGGATGGATAGCAATAACCGATTTTTATGTGCGATCTAAGAATTATCAGAAAGCATTACATTTTGTAAATAAAGCCATAGAAATTGACGATCAAAATGCAACCTACTGGAAACGTTTTGCAACCATTAATAAAGCAATGCACTTTTTTGAAGAAGCAGAATTTGGTTTCAGAAAAGCAGTTGCATTAGGCGACACCGACATAGAAACTTGGTTGTACTGGATAGATATTTTGCAGTTTCTAGGCGAGTTTGATGGCGCAATAATTGCTTTGATGCAAGCTGCAGAGTTTTTTCCAGATGATTACCAAATTGAATATCGTTTAGCAGGCTTAAATTTTATGCTTGCACAAGACAGAAAAGGCATCTTTCATTTAGCTAATGCAATCCGATTGAATAAAGAAAATTTAAATCTTTTAGAACAGCTTTTTCCAGTAGTTTGGGCAAGAAGAAAAGTACAAAATTTTATTAAAAAACACATTTAAAAATCTATTTGTAAAATATAAAAAATCCGATATTTCTATCGGATTTTTTTAAAGTTAAAATTTCAAAATCCTTGAAAAAAACACATCAATTTGGTTTAGTAGGTAAAAATATTTCCTATTCCTTTTCTAGAAAATACTTTGCAACAAAATTTGAATCAGAAGTATTTGAAAATTATTCATATGAAAATTTTGATTTAAATTCTATTACAGAATTTCCTGAAATTTTTAAAAAGAATGTCAATATCAAAGGATTAAATATTACCATTCCTTATAAAGAAGAAGTCATTCCTTTTCTAGATAAATTATCTAAACAAGCAACCGCAATTGGCGCGGTAAACACGGTCAAAATTACTAAAAAAGGAAAATTAAAAGGCTACAATTCCGATTGGTACGGATTCAAAAAAGCAATAAAACCATTTCTTAAAAACCACCATAAAAAGGCGCTAATTTTAGGAACTGGAGGTGCGTCAAAAGCAATTGCATATGCGTTAGAACAAATGAAAATTACTTATTCTTTTGTTTCAAGAGAAGCAAATTCTAATTCCATTTCTTACGAATTACTTAATCAAACTACTTTTGAAAACCATCAAATAATAATAAATACCACGCCATTGGGAACTTTTCCAGATGTAGGCGAATTTCCCTTTCTACCCTATTCTTTTTTCACGTCCAACCATATTGCTTTTGATGTAATTTACAATCCAGAAAAAACGCAGTTTTTAAAAAGAGCAGAAAAAAATGGAGCAACTATTGTCAACGGTCATTCTATGTTGGTAAATCAAGCCGAAAAATCTTGGAAAATTTGGAATAAATAAAAACAAATTCTCTGATGATAATTATCAAAAGCATAAAAATTATATCTAATTATCTAATTTAACACCAGAAAAGTGCGATTATTTTGCTTTTTTTTTGATTTGTTGTAGGGCTTTAGTATCTTTCGCAGGAATAATAACTAACCGTAAACATTTTAAAAATGTTAGAAGAAAAGATGGATAACCTGTCTGCAGAAAATAATGCGACAGATGGAAACGAAAACCAAACACCCGATGCAACAAATTTAGAAAATGCAACAGAAGCCTCAGAACAAGAAGTTTCTAATGTTGTAGAACTAACAGACGAACAAGTTGCAGACGATACTTTAGTGGTTCAAAATAGCGATAAAGATATTGCCGTAAATTCTATTGCGGATTCAAATGCAGAAGAAAGTGAAGACGAAACGTTGAAAGGTCGACACGAAATTCCGATGGAAGATTACGACACTTTTACCATGGGAAAATTAGTGGAAGTTTTAGAACCATTGGTTGAAGTAGAAAAAGTAATGTCTGTTAAAGACCATGTGGAAGAAATTAAAAAAGCATTTTTTTCTAAATACAACCATCTTATTGAAGAAAAGAAAGAGGAGTTTTCAAATGAAAATCCAGATTCTAATATTGAGTTTGAATACCATTTTCCGTTAAAAGATAAATTTGATCAATTATATGGTCAATTTCGAGATAAAAGAAACAAACACTACAAATCATTACAAACTAACTTAGAAGGTAATTTAAAAGTAAGAACGGCATTAGTTGAAGAATTAAAAGAATTAATTCAATCCCAAGATCCAATCGGAACTTCATTAAAACATCTGAACGATATTCGCGACAGATGGAAAAATGCCGGACCAATTCCGAAAGATAAATACAATCATGTTTGGAATAATTACCATTTTCACATTGAGAATTTTTACGATGTTTTACATTTAGATCGTGAAGCTCGCGATATGGATTTCAAACATAATTTAGATTTAAAATTAAAAATAATTGCTCGTGTTGAAGAGTTAGTAGAAGAAGTTGATACTAATAAAGCTTTTAGAGAATTACAAGATTTACATCGAATTTGGAAAGAAGATATCGGACCTGTCGCACGTGAAAAAAGAGAAGAAATATGGGAACGTTTTAGCGAACTAACCAAAATTATGCACGATAAACGCGAAGTATATTTTGATGGATTACGCGCAAAAGAAGGCGATAATCTTGTCAAGAAACAAGAAATTATTGCAAAATTGGACGAATTGTCTAAACATAAAGTTGATACACACCAAGCGTGGCTAAACCAAATCGTGAAGATAGAAGCTTTAAGAAACGACTTTTTCGCAGCAGGAAAAGTACCTGCAGAAGTTAATGAAGATACTTGGTCAAAATTTAAAACTACTGTTCGGAATTTTAATATTTTAAAAAATTCTTTTTACAAAGATATTAAGAAAGATCAAAACGATAATTTAAATAAAAAACAAGCCTTAGTAGCAAAAGCCAACGAACTAAAAGATTCGGAAGATTTTGAAACTACAACGCAAACAATGAAACAAATTCAGGAAGATTGGAAAAAAGTTGGTCACGTACCAAGAAAATTTTCAGATACTTTATGGAATGAATTTCGTACGGCTTGTAACCATTATTTTGAAAGATTAAAGAATAGCAGAAAAGAAGAAAATGCAGAAGAATTAGCATCTTATGAAGGCAAAAAAGAATATTTGGAAACACTACGTGCTTTTGAAATGACAGGCGATCACAAGGTGGATTTAGATGCTATTAAAAAACACATTGAAACCTGGAAAGGTTTTGGCCGTGTGCCATCTAACAAAAGACACATT
>JBLIJW010000104.1:0-8415 GCA_047636155.1 Flavobacterium sp.
TAATTTCATAAAAACGATTTAATAAATTAATTATAGTTGATTTTCCTGCACCTGTAGATCCGACAATGGCAACTGTTTCTCCGGGATTTACTTTGAATGAAATTCCTTTTAAAACTTCTTCTTCTGGTATGTAACTAAAATGTACTTTATCAATAAAAATAGAACCTTTAAATGGCTTAGCAATCTGCGTTCCGTTGTCTTGAACAGAATCATCGGTATCAATAATGTTAAAAACTCTATTTGCAGCAATCATTCCCATTTGCATTTCATTAAACTTATCTGCAATTTGGCGTAACGGATTAAATAACAATGTAATGAACATGGTGTACGAAAATAAATCTCCAAATGTTGTGAATTTATCACCATCTAAAATTTGGAATCCTCCATACAATACTACAAATCCTAAAGTAAGTGATGAAATAATATCAGCTATTGGAAAAAAGATAGAGTTGTATAATATAGATTTTATCCATGCATCTTTATGTTTTTTATTGATGGCTTTAAACTTTTCATATTCGATATCTTCTCGGCTAAAAAGTTGTACTATTTTCATTCCGGTAAGTCGTTCTTGAACAAAGGTATTGAGGTTGGATATTTGGTTCCGAACATCTTCAAAAGCAACTTGCATTTTTCGTTGAAAAACTCTTGTAATAACTAATAAAATAGGCATTGCTGCAACTACAATAAAAGTAAGTTTCCAGTTCATGTAAAACATAAATCCTAGTACTACTATCATTTTTAATAAATCACTAGCAATCATAAACAATCCTTGACTAAAAATGCGCGCAATCTGTTCAATATCAGAAACAGAACGTGTTACTAATTGACCAACTGGAGCGTTGTCATAATATTTCATTCGGAAGCTTAGTAGGTGTTGGAACAATTTTATTCGGATATCTTTTACAATGTCTTGTCCTAACCAATTTGCCCAATACACAAAATAAAATTGGGTAACACCTTCTAAAATTAATACAATACCCATTAAGGATACATATAATAAAAGTCCAGAAGGATCTTTGGGTTGGATATAAAAATCGACGGTTTGTTTTAATAAATAAGGACGTAAAGCCGTAAAAACAGATAAGGCTATGGCAAAGAAAATTACTCCCTTAAACCTTTTTTGGTAGGGTTTGGTATATTTAAAAATACGGCCAAAAAGTTGGGAATCGAATGCTTTTGCTTTCATAAGTAATTTTCGAAGCGAGAATAGTTTTGCAATTTAATGGTTTAATTTAAGAAGCTATAGTTAACTTTTGTTAAATATAAACCATGAGCTGGAGCAGAAAAACCAGCTTTCCTTCTGTCGTTACTTTCTAGGATTTCTATAAATTGAAGCAAAGATACTTTTTCTAAACCAATATTAATCATTGTTCCTACTATAGAACGAACCATATTGCGCAAAAATCGGTTGGCAGTTATGGTAAAAAGCAATTCGTTTTCAGATTTTTTTTCCCATTTTGCTTCAGTAACTGTGCATTCAAAAGTGGCAACATCCGTATGTACTTTACTAAAAGATTCGAAATTGGTTGTGGCCTTTAAAATTTCGCACGCTTTATTCATAGCTTCCAAATTTAATTTTCCTGAAAAATACCAAGAATCATCAGATTGAAAAGGATTTTTTGTAGAATGAATATAGTATTCGTAAGTTCTGAATTTTGCATCAAAACGAGCATGTGCATCAGCGGCAACCAAATGAATTTCTTGAACAGCAATATCCTTAGGTAAAAATGAATTTAGTTTAAAAACTACAATTTCCTGTTCAATTACATTTTCATAATCAAAATGAGCAAACATCTGCAAAGCATGTACTCCGGTATCTGTTCGTCCGGCGCCGATAAGTTCGATCGGAACTTGTAAAATTGTAGATAATGCTTTTGTTAAAGTTTCTTGCACCGTTATAGCATTTGGTTGTACTTGCCAGCCGTGGTAGTTTGTTCCTTTATAAGCAAATTCTATAAAATATCTCATTTTATTAAAAGGTTCTAATTAAAATTGGTTTTAAGTTTCAAAGAGAGGAACGATAACCAAATAGTCTGCAAATTTACAAAGATTTTTACGGATTAAATATTTAAAGTTTTACTAAATAAGTACCTTTGAAAGCTTGAAATTACACTATTTTGTGGGTAAAAAATAAAATTTAAATGACAAAGATTCTTTTACTTTCGGATACACATAGTTATTTGGACAATACTATTTTAAAATATGTAAACCAAGCAGATGAAGTTTGGCATGCCGGAGATATCGGAAATTTAGAGGTTACCGATACTATTAAAAAACTAAAACCTTTACGTGCTGTTTATGGAAATATTGACGACGATAAAGCTCGCACGGAGTTTCCGTTACACAACCGGTTTTTGTGTGAAAATGTAGAAGTCTGGATTACCCATATTGGTGGTTATCCGGGAAAATACAGTCCAGCTATTCGAGAAGAAATTAAAAAGAATCCACCAAAATTATTTATATCTGGGCATTCCCATATTTTAAAAGTACAGTTTGATAAAACGCTAAATTTATTGCACATGAATCCCGGTGCTTGCGGAAAACACGGATTTCATCAGATGCGAACGATGCTGCGATTTGAAATCGATGGTGATAAAATTCAAAATTTAGAAATTGTTGAAATCGGTAAGAAATAGTCACTAAGTTTTAAACTTATATTAAAGTGTTTGATTTAAAGGCTTCTTTTTTGTAATTTATCAATGAAATATAAAAATAAAAATCATGAAAAAATTACTTATAATGCTGATTCTAGGAACTTTTTTTGCATCTTATTCTCAAGAAAAATTAAGCTTACCTTTAATAGTAACAGAAAATTTTCAGAAACAATTTAGCGAAGTTAAAAATGTTGGATGGTCAATGTTTTACAGAGGAAAATACAATAATGACTTGAGATACGAAGCCGAGTTTTTGAGAGGAAATTCGAAGTATTTGGTAAGTTATACGCAAGATGGTTTTGTAAAAGCAATTCAAAAAAGCATGCCAATCGGAATGCTTAATGAAGCGATTCAAGTGTATATAAAAGAAAATTATCCTACTTTCAATATTACAGAAGCATCCGTAATTGTGAATTCCGAAGAAAAATCCTATTATAACGTAGCAATTGCTAGTGAAGAGAATTATTTTATTTTAGTCTTTAATAATCAAGGAACTTTTTTAAGACTAACTTCTTTAGGAGATAGGATTTAGAATAGAAAGTCTGAAGTTTATAAGGCTTCATGGTTAAAACTTTCAAAGATCTAATGTTAAAACAAATCTGAGAAATCTGTGTAGAGATAAAAACTGCTTAGCGCATTAAAATTTACAATTTTCAAAATCCAAAAAACCAAAACAAAAAAATCCCAAACTTTCGTTCGGGATTTTCTTCGCACTAATAAACTAAGTTTATAGGTTTATCTCAATCGATCGACAGATTTTACGAGATTCTCATCCTTTTGTATTGCCTTGTTGGCCAAGACTAATAAAACGATAGAAACAATAGGAAGAAACATCCCAATACCTTTCTCAGAAACTGCAGGAGTTTCTCCAGATATATTTAGCGAACGATAAACAAATAATCCTAATAAAATTAAATTTAAAATTATATTCAACCGATTAAAAACAAACTGTTGTTGTCTTTTTTTAAACGATATGATACTTAACATGGTTAAAGAAGTGGCCATACCTATAATTATTTGGTACACCATAGAACTCATAAAATAATACGAAATACCGTTTCCAACTTTCCATAGCGGTGTAAACATAGGTAAAATACCAATGGTAATCAACGCAATAATCATGTAAACAGTCTGAATTCTTTGTAACATATTGTATTTAATATATCGCAAAAATATATTTTCTTTTTTTAAAAAACTATTGGTTTGATTAATTTTATTTGTATTATTGCACTATAAATCTGTAAGTACTTCATAAACACAGATTTTTGTCTTAAAAAAATCACTACACTATTTCGATTTAGTATTTCAATTTTTACATTACTTTAATTTACTTTAAAACATTTATGTTTGATATTACATCTTTAAAAAGCATGAAGTTGCCTGAACTTCAAGAAATTGCTAAAACTGCAAAAACAATAAAATACCACGGTGTTAAAAAAGAAGCTTTAATTCAGCAAATATTAGAGTTACAAGATAATTCTCCAAAAGCGGAAGTAAGTGAAAATTTAGAAGTCAATTCTAAAATTAAACGAGCTCGAATTGTACCTAGTTTTACAAAAGAAACGAACCAGTTATTTTCGTCTAATGCGCAAGTTGAACCTTTTGCAGAAGAAAAAGTAGAAGAAGAATTTAAATCTTCTGCTGAAAATAAAAAAAATCAGCCAAAGAAAAAATTTGTTAAGAAGGCAGAAAAAGTAGAGGAAGACTCTGATGGTGTATCAGAAGTAAAAAAATCTGAAGATCTGACAGAAGAAAAAAATAAGGAAGACGATAAGCCAACGAATAACGATAGTATGGTTTCAAAGCCAAACAATCCGAATCAAAACCCGAATCAAAAGCCCAATCCGAACCAAAATAAAAATCCGAATCAGAATAAAAATAATAATCCAAATCAAAAAAATAAAAACAATTTTCGCGATTCAGATTATGAGTTTGACGGAATTATTGAATCAGAAGGTGTTTTAGAAATGATGCCAGATGGTTACGGATTCCTGCGTTCTTCTGATTATAATTATTTGGCTTCGCCAGATGATATTTATTTATCTACTTCACAAATACGATTATTTGGTTTAAAAACTGGAGATACCGTTAAAGGAGTAGTTCGGCCGCCAAAAGAAGGGGAAAAGTTTTTTCCTTTAGTTCGTGTATTAAAAATAAACGGTCACAATCCGCAAGTAGTTCGAGACCGTGTTTCGTTTGAACATTTAACACCAATTTTCCCAAAAGAAAAATTTAATATTGCAGGTAAAGATGCTTCGGTTTCTACCAGAATTATCGATTTGTTTTCTCCAATAGGAAAAGGACAACGTGGTATGATCGTTGCGCAACCAAAAACTGGTAAAACCATGTTGCTAAAAGATATTGCCAACGCAATTGCAGCAAACCATCCAGAAGTATATTTAATAGTTTTATTGATTGACGAACGACCAGAAGAAGTTACCGATATGCAACGCAGTGTTCGAGGCGAAGTTATCGCATCTACTTTTGATCGCGAACCACAAGAACACGTTAAAATTGCCAACATTGTTCTAGAAAAAGCAAAGCGATTGGTAGAATGTGGACATGATGTAGTAATACTTTTAGATTCGATTACACGTTTAGCTCGAGCATATAATACCGTGCAACCAGCATCAGGAAAAGTGCTTTCTGGTGGTGTGGATGCCAATGCATTACAAAAACCAAAACGTTTTTTTGGTGCAGCAAGAAATGTCGAAAATGGCGGGTCTTTAAGTATCATTGCAACTGCGTTAACAGAAACTGGTTCAAAAATGGACGAGGTAATCTTTGAAGAATTTAAAGGAACAGGAAATATGGAACTGCAATTAGACCGTAAAATTGCCAACCGTCGTATTTTCCCAGCGATTGATTTGACTTCTTCTAGCACGCGTCGCGACGATTTACTATTAGACGAAGCAACCCTAAAACGCATGTGGATTTTACGCAAATTCCTTGCAGATATGAATCCCGTAGAAGCTATGAACACCATAAATGATAAAATAAAAAAGACACGCGATAACAGTGAATTTTTGATTTCAATGAATGACTAAAATAAAGTCAAAGTTTCAAAAGTTTTTAAAAATCATAAATAAAAAATCCGTTTTCAAATTTTGAAAACGGATTTTTTTATGTCTTAAAAATAATTTGAACCTAATTGCTTGGGCATTTTAATTCATGTAATTCCCGCTTTTGTTTCAATTTTAAATTTGCTTTCGCAATTTTAAGGTTTCCACGACAATAGGGTGTAGTAATAAATTCTAATTTTAAAATTCATAATTCCTTATCCGAAATCAAAAACCTAAAATCAAGGATATTCAGTCAAAAACCAACTATTCTTTCGAGGCTAAATATTTTTCTGCATCTAAAGCAGCCATACATCCAGTTCCTGCAGCAGTAATTGCTTGTCTGTAAACGTGATCAGCAGCATCGCCACCAACAAAAACACCAGCAACACTCGTTTTGGCAGTTCCAGGAATTCCAATAATATAACCAGTTTCATCTAAAGTTAAATAATCTTTAAAGATATCAGTATTTGGTTTATGTCCAATAGCTACAAAAAATCCGGTAGCAGGAATATTAAATTCGGTATTATCTTTTCTGTTTACTGCTTTAACGCCAGTTACAACTTGTCCGTCGCCTAATACTTCTTTAGTTTCTGTATGTAATAAAATTTCAATATTTTCTGTTTTACGAACGCGTTCTTCCATAATTTTAGAAGCTCTAAACGTTTCACTACGCACTAACATCGTAACTTTTTTACATAATTTCGATAAATAATGCGCTTCTTCACAAGCAGAATCTCCGGCGCCAACAATAACTACTTCTTGATTTCTGTAAAAGAAACCATCACAAACGGCACAAGCAGAAACGCCACCACCAGTTTGCAAATAATGCTGTTCGCTTTCAATTCCTAAATATTTAGCCGATGCGCCAGTAGAGATTATTACCGTTTCGCAATGCAATTCTTTTTCACCGTTTATCCAAACTTTTTTAATTTCTCCAGAGAAATCTACTTTAGTTGCCCAACCATCGCGAACATCTGTTCCAAACCGCTGTGCTTGCTCTTGTAAATTTACCATCATTTCTGGTCCGGTTATTCCTTCCGGATTTCCAGGCCAGTTTTCTACTTCATTTGTGGTGGTTAATTGTCCACCAGGTTGTGTACCTTGGTACAAAACCGGAAACATATTTGCTCTACTTGCGTATATTGCAGCAGTATAACCAGCTGGACCAGATCCTATAATTAAACACTTTATTTTTTCTATTGTGTCAGACATAATTTTTTGAATTTTAAATTGCAAATATACCTAATTTACATTTCAAAGGAAAGCCTCTAAAAAAGTTTAATGCTATAATTAGATAAAAAAAAGTGATAAAAAAAGCCAAACACTTTCATGTTTGGCTTTTTTCGGGGTGGCAGGATTACACCCTAACCATATCTGGTGCTTTAAATACTGGCTTTACAGAATGTACTTTATTGTAGGTCACCGTTTAGTTCTCATTTTATTTGGAACCATTTGTAGTTGATTGATTGACTTCAAGAACGTATTCAAAGACACAAAAAAATATTGTTTTTGAAGCTAAATGAATACAAATGAATGCAAAATTAATTAGTGTATTTGCTGAAATTTGTTCAAATTTGAAGTCTTTGGAATTAGACTTTTTTAATCAACCAGACAAAGCAGCACCTCATCCTTGCCAAGTCCAGTATAGGCAAAAAATTCATCCACGCTAATGTAATGATGAGGTTCTTTATTCAAGGACTTTTTAATCTTGGTTAAAACCTTTCGGTGTAGCCAATAATCCTCTGTAAGTCCTTGGTATGAATACACATTCTTTTGTTAGCTATCATACTCTTAAATTATTGATTTCATACACTATCTATACCTTTGACTTGGCTTTGCCATACACGAAACATCTAGTTGATTTTTAGAAATTTAGTAAAAAATAAGTTTGTCTATTTGTTCTTTTTCGGAACAAAGTGATGTGGACATCTTTATATGGAACACCTGATTTTTTTCTTAATGATGATTGTTTAAAATTTGTTTCAAATCAATTTACAGCTTTTGCAACAAAAAGATGATTTAGACAATTTCTTAATTTAAAATTTAGAAATTATGGCAAGGCAAAAAGGCATAATTAAGTTGAAAGGTACTATCGGAGATATTGCTTTCTACAAAATACAGGACGGGCATTCGGCTCGCGAAAAAGGGGGTATTGACGCAAGCAGAATCAAGAATGATCCTGCGTTTCAGAGAACACGTGAAAACGGTTCTGAATTTGGTAGAGCGGGTGGGGCCGGGAAGATTTTGAGAACTTCCTTGAGAGCTTTGCTCATTAATACTGCCCATGGCAGAATGGTGAGTAGATTGACTCAAAAAATGGTTGAGGTAATTCAAGCGGACGTGACCAGCGTGAGAGGGTTGTGAAACGTTATTGACGGCGAAACAGAATTGCTTGCCGGATTTGAATTCAACATTAGAGGAAAACTAGGCACTAGTTTATTTGCCCCATTTGTGGGAGCAATTGACCGTGTGACCAGTGAAATCACAGTTAATCTGGATCCGTTTGTTCCGACAAATATGATTGCTGCCCCGAGTGGAACTACATACATTAAAATCATATTTGCAGAAGCAGAAATTGATTTTGAAACAGAAACTTTCGTTGAAGTTCATTCTGAAACTGCAATCCTTCCGTGGGATGCTTTGGCTACGGTAGCCATCAACCAAGTGAATGCAGTTACTCCTGCTGGCACAAAACCATT
>JBLIJW010000105.1:0-8120 GCA_047636155.1 Flavobacterium sp.
TGTTAAAAATTGGGATGGCTCCAAGAAAAAAGTAGGCTCTTCGATTAGCTCATGGGATTCCTCTATTGCAAGTTTACCAGATTTAACTAAAATGGAATCTAAAACATATGCAAACGAGGTAGATATTAGAAAAATTAAAGAAGGCTTGACTGTAAAAGTAAGTTTTGATGCTTTTCCTGATATCGAAATAAACGGAATTGTAACAGATGTTGCCAATGTTGGCGAAAAGAAAAGAGGTTCTGATATTAAAGTTTTTCAGGTCTTAGTAAAATTAAATGGCTCTAATGATAATATAAGACCAGGAATGACTACCTCTAACAACATACTAACTTTTGAGGAAAAAGATGTTTTAAGCATTCCCTTAGAGGCAATCTTTTCTCAAGATTCTATCATATATGTGTATAAAAAATCTGGCTATTCAATCACAAAAAAAGAAGTAAAAATCGGAGATTCAAACAATGATGCTGCAATAATTACTGCAGGTTTAGTTGAAAACGAAATTATTTATTTAAACAAACCAAAAGGCTATAAGAAAGAACTAATCACTAAAATAAATTAGTCTTTTTATGATCGACAAAATCTATATCGAAAAATTAAAATCTAATTTTAGTGAGGCTGTTCGTGTTATTTTAGCCAATAAAATTAGAACCCTACTTACATCGTTAGGTATTATTTTTGGGGTTGCAGCTGTAATAACAATGCTTGCTATTGGCAATGGGGCAGAAAAAGAAATTCTAGCACAACTAGAATTAGTTGGAGTTAATAACATCGTGATTACTCCAATTCCTGATAAAAAAGAGGACAGTCAAGAAATCGGTGACGAAGCGGTAACAGTCAAACGTTTTTCTAAAGGTTTAGACATGTTAGATGTTCTCAGCATAAAGAAAAACATTCCTTCCGTTAAAACGGTAAGTCCAGAAATTATTTTAGAAACCTATGTAATTAAAAAGGGCAGACAAAATCCTGTGAAATTAATTGGTACTTCCTCTGACTATTTTAGTACTTCTAATATTGCGCTAGAGAGTGGTAAAAACTTTTCTAAAATACAATCAGAAAACGCGCTTCCGGTATGTATTATTGGAAAAAAAATTGAAAAAAAATTATTTACAGGAGAAAGTGCTATTGGCAAACATATAAAAGTGAAAGATGTTTGGTTGCAAGTTATTGGTGTTATAGAAGAAAAATTTATTTCTAACAATGCGCAAGAAAATTTAGGTATTAGAGATATGAACCTAGACATTTATATCCCTATAAAAACATTTTTAGTTCGTTATAAAGATCGCAAAATCATTAGTGACAAAATAATTGATACCAGTGGCGGTGTCGTTTATATTAGCGGACAACAAGAAGGGCCTAAAAAGAGAATTCCCAGAGGAAATTATCACCAAATAGATAGATTAGTTGTTCAAGTTGAAAACTCCATACAACTAAATGCAACTGCAGATGTGCTCAGTAGAATGTTAAAAAGAAGACATAATAATATGTTAGATTTTGAAATATCGATACCAATTCAATTATTAAAACAACAACAAAAAACGAAGCAAATATTCAATATAGTGTTAAGTATCATTGCTGGTATCTCTTTATTAATAGGCGGTATTGGAATTATGAACATTATGCTAGCATCTGTTTTAGAACGCACAAAAGAAATCGGGATTATTAGAGCAATTGGTGCCACACAAGAAGATGTAATTCTCCAATTTTTAACGGAATCTGTATTGGTAAGTGTTGGAGGGGGAGTTATAGGAATATTCTTAGGCATTTTTGCATCCTACATCCTTGAAATAACAACAGGTATAGAAACTATTTTAACGCTAAATTCAATTTTACTCTCTTTCTTTGTTGCCACACTTATTGGACTAATATTTGGTATTGCACCTGCAAAAGCAGCTGCAAGTAAAAGCCCAATTGAAGCTATTAGACACGAATAACTATGAAAAAAATTCTAATTACTTTCTGTTTTTTACTCTCTTTCACATTGCATGGTCAGCGACAAATAACGCTAAATCAAGCCATCGAAATTGCCCAAAAAAAATCTCCTGAATACAAGACACTTATCAATCAAAACCAAGCTAGTTACTGGAGGTACCGAAATTTTAAAGCTAGTTTTTTACCACAATTAAGGTTAGATGCCACGATACCCTCTTATTCGAACTCTATTATTAGACAAATCAATGACCAAGGTGAAGATGATTTTGTACAAACCAATCAATCTCGGTTAGCAGGTAATTTGTCCTTAAATCAAAATTTAGCACTCACGGGTGGTACTTTGTCATTTAATTCTAGTTTAGAAAGAGTAGATCTTTTTACAAATGATGCCACAAAATTCTTTATTTTACAACGAGTTTAAATGGAATAAAAAAATTGAGCCTTTAATTTATGAGGAGGCAAAAAAAGATTTTATTGAAGGCATGGAAACTATTTCTCTAAATACTACAAGAAGTTTTTTTGCATTGCTAAAAGCACAGGTCCAGATGAAAATTGCCAAATCAAATTTGTCAAATCAAGATACACTTTTCCAAATATCAAAAGGACGCTTTAAAATGGGGAAAATTGCTGAAAACGATTTACTTCAAATAGAACTTTCTGTTCTAAATTCAAGAAATAATGTCACAACAAATGAAATTAATATCAAAAGAACCTCGCAAAACTTGTCTCGTTACTTAGATTTAGAGAGCGAAAACTTGTTCCTAAAAGCGCCCAAAGAATTATCAACATTTACCGTGACCGTAGAAAAAGCTCTAAAAGAAGCAAAATCGAACAGAAAGGCAGTAATTGAATTTAGAAGAAAACGCTTAGAAGCCGAACAAGACGTTGCGGAAGTTAGAGGAAGTAATCGATTGCAGTTAAGATTGAATGCTAATTTTGGTGTCTCCCAACAGGGAGCTAATTTTAATAACTTGTTTGAAGATTATAATCAACAACAAAATGTATCTGTTTCTCTCGGCATTCCCATATTAGATTGGGGTGTTTCAAAATCTAGAAGAAAATTAGTAGAAGCTAATAAAGATTTAATCAACACAAATATCGAGCAGGATGAGCAAGAATTCGAACAAGAGATTTACCTACATACCCTAAATTGGCAAAACCAGCGTAGTTTTCTAGAGACTGCTAAAAAAGCGCAAGAAATTGCAATTAGAAGATATGAAATCACCAAAAAAAGATTCATTCTGGGGAAAATAACAATTACCGACTTAAATCTAGCTTTGCAAGAAAAAGATAGAGCTGTTTTACAGTATCTAAATTCTTTAGAAAAATTTTGGTTAGATTATTATATTTTAAGAAAGCTAACTCTTTTTGATTTTTTAGAAAACAAGAAAATTGATGCCATCGATTTAATTTATGATTAAACGTACTTTTAACGTTTAATAACATTTTAGAACCGTATTTTTGTTCCAGTTATCTAACTAATAATTAAACAAAAAATGCGGTACTTTATAAATATATTTTTGCTATTTTTTTTGACGAGCTTTGTAACCCTTAGTCAAGAGAACAGTACACTTAGCGGAACGGTTTATGACGATTATAATAACGAAACGCTCATTGGGGTTTCTGTTTATTTTCCTGAATTAAACGCCGGAACCACCACAAATGAATATGGATTCTACTCGATTACTATCCCAAAAGGAAACTACACACTGCAGATTAGTTACCTAGGATATAGCACGCTTCTGGAGGAGATAGCACTTCTAGAAAAAACATCAAAAAACTTTAAACTGAAAGAAGAATCTGAAAGTTTAAATGAGATTGTTATTGAGAGTAACATTGAGAAATTAAATTTAAAAACGCCACAAATGAGCGTTAACAATTTAAATTCCTCTACGATAAAACAGATTCCTGTGGTTTTAGGAGAAGCAGATATTATAAAATCTTTAATTCTTTTACCAGGAGTTACAAGTGCAGGCGAAGGAGCTTCTGGTTTTAATGTTAGAGGTGGCGCGGCAGATCAAAACTTAATTTTATTAGATGAAGCAATCGTTTTTAACTCTTCTCATTTATTTGGTTTTTTCTCTGTATTTAATCCTGATGTAATTAAGAATGTAAAATTATACAAAGGAGGAATTCCTGCAAAATACGGTGGAAGGCTGTCTTCTGTGCTCGACATCTACCAGAAAGAAGGAAATAGTAAAGACTTTAATGTTACTGGTGGAATTGGTTTAGTTTCCTCTAGGCTACTAATTGAAGGCCCGCTAGAAAAAGAAAAGAGTTCTTTTTTAATTGCTGGCAGATCCTCGTATGCTCATTTGTTTTTACCACTTTTTGACAATGACAACACAGCGTATTTTTATGACCTCAATAGTAAAATAAACTATCGTTTTAATGACAACAATAACGTATTTCTATCTACTTATTTTGGAAAGGATGTCTTTGGAATTAGTGATAATTTTGTCAATAATTACGGGAATACGGTGGTTAACTTGCGCTGGAATCATCTGTTTACAGATAAATTGTTCTCTAATTTATCCTTAATTTATTCTGACTATTTCTACGGATTGATACTTGACTTTGTTGGTTTTGAATGGGATTCTGGAATTACAAACTTCAATCTTAAATATGATTTCAATCACTATGTAAGCGAAAAAATTAAACTAAACTACGGAATTAATAATATTTATATCAAATTTAATCCAGGAGAAATTATACCAAATAGAGAAGATTCAGGTATTGTCGCAGAAAAACTGATTGATAAATACGCAAATGAATTTGCAGCCTATGTTGATATAGAGCATAAAATTAGCAATAATTTTAGATTGCAATACGGTGTTCGTTTTAGCAGTTTCGCAAGATTAGGGCAGGATGAGTTAAACAGATATACAAATAATGAAGCCGTTATTTATAATGAAGAGTTCAAAAAATACGAATCTGCAGAAATAACAGGAACAGATACTTTTGAAAGAAGTGATATCATTTCTAGTTTTAATAATTTTGAACCCAGAGTTTCGATGTCTTACACATTGAATGACAACACTTCGATAAAAGCGAGTTATAACAGAATGGTTCAGTATTTACATTTGCTTTCTAACACTGCATCTCCTACTCCATTAGATGTTTGGGCACCAAGTGGAAAGTATATAAAGCCACAGTTATTAGATCAATATGCTGTGGGTTATTTCAAGTCCTTTAAAGACGGAAAGTATACGCTAGAAACAGAGGCCTTTTATAAAGACATTCAGAATAGAATCGATTACATAAATGGCGCAAATTTAATTGCAAATAATGAGATTGAAACCATTATTTTAAATGGAAAAGCAAGAGCTTATGGTTTAGAAATATTGTTAAAGAAAAATGAAGGAAACTTTCAAGGTTGGATTGCTTACACACTCTCTAGATCGGAACAATTAACAGCAGGAAGAAATGCCAATGAACCCGGAATAAATAGTGGCGAATGGTACAGCACCCCTTTTGACAAAACACATGATTTTTCTATAAATGCGAGTTACGAGTTGAATAAAAAATGGAAATTTAATTCTAATTTTGTCTTTCAAACAGGACAGCCAGCAAACTACCCAGTTGGTCAATACGAAGTTCAAGGTTTAAATGTACCGATTTATGACGGGAATAGAAGAAATTCGGACAGACTTCCTGCATACCATCGATTAGACATTGCTGCAACGTTGACCCCTGAGAAAAATAAAGATAGAAAATGGCAAGGAGAATGGGTCTTTGGTATCTATAATTTATATGGAAGACAAAATGCAGCCTCATTAGCATTTAGACAAAACCAGGAAACTTTTAGAAATGAAGCAATACAAACTTCTATTTTTGGAATTGTACCTTCTGTAACTTATAATTTTAAATTTTAACAAGAGACATCCGCCAATTGAAAATTAAATGAAAAAAATATACCTACTAATTCCGCTATTAATGTTACTTTTTTCCAATTGCGAAAAAGTTGTGGAGATTGACTTGCCTAGTATTGCACCAAAATTAATAATAGATGCTTCTTTTGAGGTTTTATTCAATGAGAGCCCGGTTACAGGAAATTCTCTTGTAAAATTGAGATTGTCTGCAGACTATTTTGAAGAAAATATACCCACCGTTTCAAATGCGATTGTTTTTGTAACCAACCTTTCTGATGCTGCAGTTACTAATTTTATTGATAGCAATTCAGATGGAAACTTTAGACCGTTAACTAATTTTGTTCCTCAAGACGATATCGAATACGAGTTAACAGTTATACATCAAAATGAAACCTATAAAGGGAAAGCCACAAAAGTAAAATCAACTCCATTTGCCGGAGCAATTCAGGGCACTGAAACTTTATTTTCTGGCGAGGAAATAGAAGTAAAAGTAGCTTTTAAAGACGACCCAAAAAACGAAAATTACTATTTATTCAATTTCACTAATAACTTGTTTTTAGCATTAGAAGATCGTTTTTTTAATGGAACAGACTATAATTTCTCTTTCTTTTATCAAGAAGACGAAGTTGAAGTTCCTGCTCGTGTTACATTGAGAATGTCTGGTGTTTCTAAAGATTATTTTACCTATTTTAGAATACTCTTAAGCCAAAGTGGGGCAAATGGTGGTGGTCCTTTTGAATCCGTTCCCTCTTCCTTATTAGGAAATATAATAAATACTACAGATGAAACTAATTTCCCTTTAGGTTATTTTCATATTTCAGAAACCGATACTTTCCCCTTAGACTTAGTAGAAAAAAATTAATTATAATAATTATCTCTAAATTCTAAAGCACTTTAAGCACCAAGTAAAAATTGGTGAGCACAAGTGGTTTCCAACTTTCATAGAAAAAATATATCAGGCGTTCTTATACTAATAGTTCATTTATAACAATTAAAACTAATTTTACTCTTTAAATTTTATAGGTACTAGCTTTCAAAAAGCTTGTAAGAAAGAATAAAAATAGTATTTTTGGACGATGAGTTTTATAAAAACTACAGAGCAAGATTCAAAATACAACCATCTGGAGAGGATGTCTGTTCAAGAACTATTATGCAGTATAAATACTGAAGATAAAACAGTGCCTTTCGCTGTAGAAAAATCGATACCACAAATAGAAGCTATAACAGAAAAGATTGTAACTAAATTACAAAATGGAGGACGACTATTTTATATAGGTGCAGGGACCTCTGGTAGATTAGGCATTGTAGACGCTTCTGAATGCCCTCCAACTTTTGGTGTTTCTTACAATCTTGTAATTGGTATTATAGCCGGTGGAGATATTGCAATTAGAGAAGCTGTAGAATTTGCTGAAGATTCTAAAACACAAGGTTGGTTAGATTTACAAAGACACGACATATCAGACAAAGACGTTGTAATTGGTATTGCGGCTTCTGGCACAACACCCTATGTAATTTCTGCTTTAAAAAAATGCAACGAAAACAATATTATTACTGGTTGTATTGCATGCAATAAAAACAGTCCTTTATCAGATGTTTCGCAGTTCCCTGTTGAAGTAATTGTGGGTTCAGAGTTTGTTACAGGAAGTTCTAGAATGAAAGCAGGAACTGCACAAAAACTAGTACTAAATATGATTTCTACAGCAACCATGATTCAGTTAGGAAAAATAAAAGGCAATAAAATGGTAGATATGCAATTATCTAACAGTAAGTTGGTAGAAAGGGGACAAAAAATGTTGGCTAGAGAATTAAATATCGACCAAAATGAAGCTGCTGTATTATTAGAAAAATATGGCAATGTTAGAAATTCAATTAAAAATTACCAGAAATGAGTACGAATGTAAATTTATTAGGAAAAGGTTTAAAGTACTTAGGTATTGTAGTTCTTTTATTTATCGCCTCACCTATTTCACTTACTATGGGTTTTAAAGCTTTGAAAAGGTTTAAAAACACACCCAACGAATTCCTATCCTATATTATTATCATTGCCGCAGGCATTTTGATCATTTTTACTATTTTCTTTGCATTTAAAACTTTTAAAATACTATTAGCAGCCATCTTTAATGATTAATCAAATGCAACACTCTGATGGAATCATCATTATACTTTCGTATCCGGATACCATTGTTAGGCCAGCATATTGGGAGGTTTTAAGTAACTTTTGGACCAAAATTGGTGTTGGTGGTGAGCATGGTGTTCAAGCAGGACACGCAGCTTTATTATTAATTAAAAAAGGTACATCAGAGATTAATTATTTTGATT
>JBLIJW010000106.1:0-8096 GCA_047636155.1 Flavobacterium sp.
ATCTGGGTTTGGCAATAATACTCCAATTCCGATGTATAATATTTCTGGTAACAATCCTGTTTCTATTATTTTGAATTCCAATCAAACCATAACTTTTTCAAGTAATGCAAGTTTTAGTACTGCTTCTGGGCCAGATGTTCGTGTATTTTTAGTAAATCCCGGAAGTCTAACAAATACCCAGTTAAAAAGTTCTAATCCCGTTAATTTACCAAATAGTAACTTTGGTATTATTAGTAGTAATAATTCTAACCCCAACGGTATTCATACTTTTACAAGTGCAATTCCAGCTGAAATAAATATTTCTAATTATACAAAAGTATTTTTTTATTGCGTGCAATTCAATCAGTTTTGGGATTTCGGAACTATTGCAGCTTTTTCTGGGAGCAATTGCAATTTAGCAACAGAGAATTTCAAATCCAGCATTATTTCCGATTATTCAAATCCAGCTTCAGAAATTATTCAAATTACATCCGAAGTCGATTGGACAAATTACCTTGTTTATGATAACTCAGAAAAAATAATTATATCTGAAAAATTAGGTTTAGAATGGAATAAAAAAATAAATATTAAAAGTTTAACAAAAGGTTTGAATTTTTTAGAATTGAATAAATCTACAAATGAAAAAGCAATTACTAAGTTTCTTAAAAATTAAAATTTTTTTGTTTATTTTTATTAAGTTGAAAGGGAGAAATTATTTTATTTCTCCCTTTCATTGTCAAAAACTTTCTGAACCAATTCATACGACGGTTTATTTTGAATCGTATAATCAGAATTATCCTTTCCACCAGATTTTTCGTGGTTGTCGAACCATTTCCATAAAAAACCACCAGCAAACCAATTCTCTTTCCAAAAAACATCAAAAAGCGCTTTTAACGCATTTTCTTGCGCTTTTAAATTTACACTTTCATTTGTAGAATGACTCCAAGGTTCTTTTGCTGTAAAATCTCTACTTTGGTACCCAAATTCTGTAAAGAGTATTTTTTTATTATTTCTTTTAGATAGGTTTTTTAAAACAGAAAACCATTTTTCCCATCCTTTCTTACATTCTTTTACCGTTGGCGTTTGTAAATCGGATACTGGAAAATAAGCATCAACACCAATAAAATCTAGATTCATCCAAAAATTTACATTTTCTACTTTATCCCAATTTTCGGCATACGTAATTTTTCCTGTGTAGATTTTTTTAACATCTAGAATCAATGTATTCCAAAATTGAGGTCTTGAAGCAACAAACGAGTTTAATTCTGTTCCGATACAAAATAATTCGCAATTTGTTTGTTGAGCAATTTTAGCGTAAAAAAGAATAAATTCGCTGTATTTCTTCTCTAATAGCAACCAATCTTCTTCAGTATTCATTGCGATTTCACCAGTAAAACCATTTGGAATCCAAACTTGGGGTTTTATCATAATTTTACTATTTTTTTGATGAAATAAGGCAACCGATTTCTCCAAACCTTCTTGACGTTCGTTTATCCATTGCCGTTTGGAGTTAAATATCAAATTTGAATCAGAAATGCTTCTCATGAAACCAAATGGCATTAAGGTTACCCAATTTGCGTTAGATTTTATAACAGGCAAAACAGATTCTTCTGAAATTTCTCTGTTAGAAGCTACAAAACTAATTCCGTTTATTTTTTCTTGTTTTTGGGAATAATTACTGCATCCAAAACACAATAATAAAAAAGTATAAAGTAAGTTTTTCATAATTAAAAATATTGTCCAACTCCAAAAACAATCCCGTTTGAAGCATTTTTTGTAATTCCGTAACCATAATCCAATCGAAAAACGGCATTATAAATTGTTTTATGGATAAACCGAAGTCCAATACCGGGATATACTCTAAGATTGGTTTTATCACTAAAATCTGAAAAATTTCCACCAGGATTTCGCCAAGTTCCACTATCAACAAATGCATTTCCTTGCAATACAAACCAATCTTTTTGTAAAATTGTTTTTCTATATTCTGTATTTAAAACAATAATTCCGGTGCCACGATCAATAATATTTCCGACACCGCGAATATTTAAATTATTATCTACAGAAAAAGGCGCAAAAGGCGAATTATTATTTGTAGCCAAACCCAAACGCAATCTTGATGCCCAATTTGCATTAGATCCTATTTGTTTGTAAAATAAAAAATCTGTCCAAGCAATTGCAAATTTTTCTTGGTAATTATTTTTAGTTAAAACGTATTGAAAGTAAGTGTTCACTTTTAGACCATCTAATAAAAAATAATTATATTTTAAATTATTATAATCATATTGAAGTTTTAGTAACCTTTTATCTTTATTTACATTTGTAGGAATAAATGCATCGGTAAATCCAGAAATGTAATCGTATTTTTCATTAAAAATAGTAAAACCGAAAGTAATTTGATTAAAAAAATTTATCTGATAATTACTAAATAATTCAGCAGAAGTATTGGTGTATTTGTAGGTTGAAGTCGCATTTTTGAAAAATATGGGTTCTTTTGTAGATAAATTTTGAAAGTTAAATCCCAATCCGAATTTTGAACTAAAAAATTGTGGTGAAGCAAAATTAAATCCAAAACTACTAAAAAAATTATTCTGATAAAAAGCTCCAATTGTATTATTTTTACCTAACAAATTATACTCATATAAACCAATTCGATAGGCTGCAACATCATTAGTCGTCCAAACAGATGCGATTGGAATTAAACTAAAATTCTCTTTAATGATGTAAGTAATTGTAAAGGACGAATTCGCATTTTTAGTTGTTGTAAATTGTGCATTAGAAATACCATTCAATCTGTTTAAAATAGTAATGTCTTTTTTAATTGCATTAGAATCTAAAACATTACTTGTTTGGCATTTTATCTGGTGGTACAAAAAGGTTTTGTCCATTCTTTTGTTTCCGATAAATTTAATCGAATCTATTTTGTTTTCTTGCGAAATCGCTGAAATTGAAAATACCAAAAAAAATGTGATAATAAATTTAACCAAGGAAAAGCTTTTTTTATCAAATATCTTAATAAAAAAGGATTTAGAAATAAAAAAAGGTAAAATTGCCAACATAAAGAGACAAATGGGAAACATAACAACAAAAATTAGATAAGATATTTGTTATTAAAGAAATAAAAAAATTATGAAAAAATTACTTGTGGGCTTCAGTTGTATATTATTTCTTATTTCTTGCCAAGAAAAAACAGCAGATTTTGTTGCACAAACAGAAGCTGCACATAATAAAGATGCATTTTTAAAACAAGAAATTGTAACTTTTGATATAGAAAGTTCGTTTGGTTCAAATAAATGGGTGGATGCAACGATTTCTTTAACTACAGATTCTGGAAAAGGAAAAATTACATTTAAAGATTCTACTGAAATTATTTATAATGGAGCAGATGTTTATTACTCGCCTAAAATTAAGGATACAGCAAACATTCGTTTTAACGCCTACACAATTCCGTATTTCTTTCAATTGCCTTATAAACTTAGTGATGGCGGAACTATTTTTACAAATTACCAAAATATTGAAAAGGATAACGAAGATTTTAATTCTAAAAAACTGAGTTTTAAAGCCAATATTGGCGATGCACCAAACGACTGGTATGTTTTATATACCAATAAAAAAACAAACCTTTTACAAAAAACAGCGTATATAGTAACAGCAAATAGTGCGAAAGAAGATGCTGAAAAAAATCCGCATGCCATTGAATATTTAAATTATCAGGAAGTTAATGGAATACCTTTTGCCACTAATTGGTTGTTTTATGAATGGAAACAAAATATTGGTTTAACTAAAGAAATAGGAAAGGCAAGTATTTCTAATATTCGTTTTGAAAAAGCCACCAAAGATTTCTTTACTCCAGGAACAGATTTTGTAAAAAAATAAACCTTAAAAATACAATTAAAATGAAAAAATTACTGCTTTTATCGTTTTTTGCCCTTACATCTTGCATATCAAATGCAAATCATTTGAATTCATTTTTTGAAAATTCTAATGTATTTTTCAAGAAATACGTTTCAAACAGTAAAGTGGATTATGCAGCATTGAAGAAAAATAGCGCAGATTTAGAAACTCTTTTGGAGTTAACTAAAAATGCTAATCTTAAAGGTTTGTCAGATAACGAACTAAAAGCGTTTTGGATTAATGCATATAATTTGCATGTAATTAAAGGCGTTGTTGCCAACTATCCTATAAAATCTCCTTTAGATGTAGCTGGTTTTTTTGATAAAGTAACCTACACTATTGCCGGAAAAAAAATCACTTTAAATGATATTGAAAATAAAATGATTCGCGAAGTTTATAACGATGCTCGAATTCATTTTGTTTTAGTATGTGGTGCAAAAAGTTGTCCTCCAATTATTCAAGGCGCATATTTTCCTGAATCTTTAGAAAAACAGTTGAATGAGCAAACTAAATTGGCATTAAACAACCCAAATTTTATAAAATTAAGTAAAGATAAAGTAAGCGTTTCTCAAATATTTGAATGGTATAAAAAAGATTTTATATCTAAAGGAAGTAACGAAATTGATTTTATCAACAAATACCGAGAAGATAAAATTTTAAATAAAATTAAACTTACCTATTATACTTATGATTGGAGTTTAAACAAAAGCTAATTAACCTAACCTAAAAAAAAATGAAGAAAACAACCCAATTTACCTTAACCTTATTTCTAAGTAGTTTTTTGCTTTTTTCGCAACAAGATTCTTTATCCAATATTCAAAATTATACACCATCTAAACTTTTAGAAAAAGGAAAAGTAGATATAAAATGGTTTAATAATTTGTACACTCAAACTAGAGAAAACAGTAATGGAGAAAATAAAGACGTCGCCAGGTCAAACTTCTTCACAACCTCGTTAGAGGTTTTCACTGGAATTTCTGAAAACAAAAAAATAAATTTAGGTTTAATTGTAGAATATCGATCTAATTCTTTTGCTGGCGAAAATACAACAAGCGTTTTTGAATTTGAAAATAAAGTAGGAAAATCCCGAATAGGTTTGTCTCATATCGCACCTTCGCTAAAAATTGCGCCATTTAGTTCGTTACCAAGATTTTCTGTCCAAAGTTCCTTATTTATTCCGGTTTTTAAAGACGAAGTTAATAGTAACGGCTTTCTTGCTCAGAAAAGTTTTATTTGGCAAAACAGATTTTTTTATGATTATACTTTTCCGGGTAGTAAATTTCAATTATTTACCGAATTCGGAACCCGATTATTCCTAGGAAATAAGGACGAAGGTTTCGCAAATAATAGTATTGAATTAGCTCCGGGAGTCTTTCTAAGTTACTTCCCGAGTAGCAAATTTACCATTTTAGGATTTTTACAACATGCTCAATTGGTAGATTTAGGAAATGATTTTGCTCAAAATTATACAGCGATTGGAACCGGAAGCAAATACCAATTGACTCCGATTTTAAATTTAGAGCTTTTATATAGCAAATTTGTTCGTGCGCAAGATGGCGGAATCGGACAATCCTTTAATTTAGGATTACGCGCTATTTTCTAAAAAAAAATCTATCTTTAAGGACCAAACATTATTTAAATCAGCTTTTATGGAACATATAGTTATTATAGGCAACGGAATTTCCGGAGTTACTACAGCAAGACATATTCGGAAAATGTCGGATAAAAAAATAACTATTATTTCATCTGAAACTAAGTATTTTTATTCTCGAACTGCCTTAATGTATGTTTTCATGGGACATATGAAAATGGAACATACGCAACCATATGAAAACGATTTTTGGAAAAAAAATAATATTGAATTATTATTTACCACAGTGAATTCTGTAATTCCAGAAAAAAAAGAACTTGCATTAGACAATAATACTAGTTTGTTTTTTGATAAATTAATTATAGCTACGGGTTCTAAATCAAACAAATTTGGTTGGCCAGGACAAGACTTAAATGGGGTTGTTGGATTGTATAATAAACAAGATCTAGACAGTTTAGAAATTTTGGCTAAAAAGGCTAAACACGCAGTAATTGTTGGTGGTGGATTAATTGGAATTGAATTGGCAGAAATGCTAATTAGTCGCAAAATTCCTGTTACCTTTTTAGTAAGAGAAACTAATTTCTGGGGTGGTGTTTTGCCAGAAGACGAAGCAAAAATGATAAACCGACATATTTTAGAACATGGTATTGATTTGCGACTAGAAGCAAATTTAAAAGAAATATTATCCGATGAAAACGGCAATGCTAAATCTGTTATTTTAGAAAATGGAGAAGAAATTGTATGCGATATTGTAGGAATAACTGTAGGAGTTTCTCCTAATGTTTCTTTTTTAAATTCTTCTGGAATAAGAATCGATAAAGGCATATTGGTTAATCGATTTTTAGAAACTAACTTTCCTTTTATTTATGCCGTTGGAGATTGTGCGCAACAAGAAGAAGCATTAGGAAATAGAAAACCCATTGAAGCCGTTTGGTATACTGGTAGAATGATGGGAGAAACACTTGCTCAAACTATTTGCGGAAATCCTATGAAATACAATCCAGGAAATTGGTTTAACTCTGCTAAATTTTTTGATATTGAATACCAAACTTATGGTTGGATTTTTAACAAACCTAAAGAAGAAGAAACTCATTTTTATTGGGAACATAAAAGCGGCAAAAAAGCGGTTAGAATTAATTACAATTCTAACACACAAGAATTTATTGGTATTAACACTTTTGGAATCAGAATGAAACATGAGTTTTTTGACAGCGTGTTGAATCAAAAACAATCTGTAAATCATGTGATAGATAACTTAAATAATGCATGTTTTGATCCAGAATTATACACATCGCATACCAAAGAAATCCAACAAAGTTTTAAAAACCAATTCGCAACTTCAACACTTTAAATTATGGCTTCTAAAAATATTAATTTGTCGATTACACCAAATTCTAATTCTCTTTCTATTTACCAAAAAACAGGAAGTGCTTTAGGGTTTTTGGGGCTATTTATATTAACGTTAGCACTTTGTAATTTCAATTTTCCTAACAAAGGAATATGGTTAACTATTGCAATAGTTTCTATTTTATCTGGAATTGTAGTTTACTCAAATTTTAAATATTTAACCAAACCAGAAGGAATTCAGAATAACGGAATATTTCATAAAAGTCTTACTAGTAAAGGGTTACCAGCATGGGTTTTAGGTATTGTTTTAACTGCCTTTTATGTTGTTTTGTATTGGTATCCCCAATATCTAGGATTTGCAACAGAAGAAGGTCAAAAAAACACCGGAATTGTATCGTTATTTGATCCTTTAAGTTACCTTTTAAACGGAAAAGCAGCTTCGCAATGGTTTGTTTATGGAACATTATATACTATTGCCATTTTAGGTTTTGGATATAAATTTATTCTGAAATACCGTTACAATAAATACCAATTAGTTCGTACAATTTCTGTAATGTTCTTTCAATTAGGATTTGCATTTTTAATTCCTGAAATACTAGAGAAACTAAATCCAAACAAAGCCTATTTTGCAAAAGACATAAAAAATATGTGGCCTTTAAATTATTCACTCTTCCAAGAATGGCATTTAAAAAATATGTTAGATGGAGGAAATCTTGGAATGTTTATGTTGGTTTCGGGTATTGCATTAATATTTATAATTTCTCCTATATTAACTTATTTTTATGGCAAAAGATGGTATTGCTCTTGGGTTTGTGGCTGCGGTGGTTTAGCAGAAACTGCTGGAGATAGTTTCCGACATTTATCTAGTACAACACAAAAATCTTGGAAGATTGAACGATGGCTTATTCATAGTGTTTTGGTTTTTAGTTTTGTAATGACGGTTGCGGTACTTTATAGTTTTTTGAGCAATGAACCAGATAAAAGTTTTATAACTAAAAATCAACTTATTTATGGAATCGTGGCATTTCTTTTCGTTTTCACATCGGTGTTATATATTTTTAAAAGAAAACAATTAGACACCGATGCCAAATTTACCATTGCAAGTTTGGTCGCAATTATGATACTAATTATACTTCTAAACTTTTTTACAGGTAATTCTAATATTTTCTTTTTTGACTCTAATAATCTTAAACAATGGTACGGCTTCGCAATTGGTGCAGTATTTAGTGGCGTAATTGGTGTTGGCTTTTATCCGTTATTAGGAAACAGAGTATGGTGTCGTTTTGGT
>JBLIJW010000107.1:0-8059 GCA_047636155.1 Flavobacterium sp.
AAAGAGAATAAATTCCTAAGACAAAAATAACGTCATGCGCAACAGCAGCAATAGCTCCTAATGAATATTGCCATTTACGGAAAGATATAGTTAAGTATAAAAAGATAACTGCCATCGCACCTAAAACTGCCCAATACGAGTTAGTTTTAATATCTTCTGAAATCGCGGCTCCAACTTTAGATGCTTGTAAAACACCTACTTTTTTACCTTCGTATGGGTTGGTGAATTGCTCATAGGTCGTAGATGGGAAGTAATTTTTTAAACCATTATATAGTTTCTCATTTACTTCTTTGTCAATTCCTGTTCCTTCTTCTTTAATCTTATATTTGGTTGTAATTTTCAACTGATCGTTATCACCAAATACTTTTGCTTCTACTGGAGTTCCAAAAACAGTAGATAATTCATCTGAAATTACAGATGGTTCTATCTCTTTTTCAAATTTAACTTGGAATGTTCTTCCTCCAACAAAATCTACACCTTGATCTAATCCGTTAACAAAAAACGAAACAAAACTTCCGATTACTATTACTGCCGATATTATATAGGTATATTTTTTAATTCCCATGAAATCAAAGTGGTATCCTGTAAACCAATTTTTAGTAACTGGCGTAGAAAATGTCAATGTCTTATTTCTGGCAACATCTCTGTCAATAAAAATTCTAGCGATAAAAATAGAAGTAAATAAAGAGGTGAAAATACCAATTAATAAAGTAGTAGCGAAACCTTGAATTGGTCCAGTTCCGAATATAAACAATATTGCACCAGTTAAAACGTGGGTAACGTTTGCATCAATGATAGAACGCATTGCACCTTTCCATCCATAAGATGTTTTTACAGCTTCGCCAAGAGTTTTTCCTTCTCGAAGTTCTTCTTTTGCTCGTTCGTAAATAATAATATTAGCATCGACCGCAGTACCTAATGTAAGAACAATACCAGCAATTCCAGGCAAAGTTAAAACAGCACCTAAACTTGCTAAAATTCCAAATAAGAATAATAAGTTAACTAATAACGCAATGTTTGCATACCAACCCGCTTTTCCATAATAGAAAACCATCCACAAACAAACTAATAAAAATCCAACTATCGAAGAAGTTGTACCAGCATCAATAGCTTTTTGACCTAAAGATGGTCCAACAACTTCTGATTGTACAATTTCTGCAGCAGCAGGTAATTTCCCTGCACGTAAAACATTTGCTAAATCTTTAGTTTCAGAAACATCAAAGTTTCCAGAAATTTCAGATCTACCACCGGCAATTGGTCCGCTTGTTACACCAGGTGCAGAATAAACCACATCATCCAATGCAATTGCTATGTATCCTTTAGTTGTATACGCATTTCCTGTAAGTTCTTCCCAAACTTTTGCACCTTGTCCGCTCATTTGCATAGAAACAGCCGGTTTACCACCTTGGTCAAAAGTATCTCTTGCATCGGTAATAACACCACCACTCATTGGTGCTTGGTTATCTTTATTTCCTTTTAATGCATATAATTCAACTAATTCTGTAACTTTTTTAGTTTTTTCGTCAATAGATTCTGTTGGTTTACCCCATACGAACTTTACAAAACGTTTGTCTGCTGGAATTAAAGCACGAATATCTTGACGTTTGAAATAACTATTTATTTTAGCAGTATCAGAAACGGCTACCAATCCTAAAACTGGTCCGCCACCTTGAGTCATTTTGTCAAAAAGCGGATTGTTTCCTTTAATTCCTGCAATTGAGTCTTTGTTCGCTGTTTTTGTAATTAACGAATCAATACCCGTTTTTGCAATTTCTTTATTTTCAAGTTTTTCGGTAAGTTTTAAAGCTTCGTTTGCGTCATTTAAAAACGGCCCGATATCTTCTATTTTGTAGGTTTCCCAAAACTCTAATTGCGCAGTACTTTGTAATAATTTTTTAATTCTATCTACATCTTTAGCACCCGGTAATTCGACTAAAATTCTCCCTGTTTGCCCTAATTTAGCAATATTTGGTTGTGTTACTCCAAATTTGTCAATACGCTTACGAATTACTCCAAAAGCACTTTCTACAGATTCGTCAACTTTTCTTCTTAATACTTTTTTAACTTCGTCGTTAGACATTTTGTAGTTAATATCATCTGCTAAGTTTTTGTTAGCAAAAATATCTGGAGAAGCTAATTTAACATCTGTACCAGCAGCTGCAACATCAAAAGTTTCAAAAAACGAGTCTAAAAAAGATTGGTTTCCTTTTTGATTTGCTTTTGCATCGGCTAGAGCTTTATTAAAAACAGCATTTTTGCTATTATTCGATAATCCCTTTAAAACATCTTTAACAGAAATTTGAAGAATAACGTTGATACCACCTTCTAAGTCAAGACCTTTATTAATTTGTCTATTACTTACTTCTTCGAAATTAAAGTTGGTAAAACCTAAATTATAAACCTCAACTTTTTTAAGCGAATCTAAATATTTAACCTCAAGTGCGTTTAATTCTGGTAATTGGTCACCAGAAACTCCTTTAGCTTTTAAAGCTTCAATTTTGGATGTTGCATAATTTTTTGCATCACTTTTAATGTTGTTGGCAACAAAGGTGAACGAAAGCTGGTAAATACTTACCAGAGCAAATAAAATTGCGAAAAATTTAATAAGTCCTTTATTCTGCATTAGTACTAAAATTAATTTATTTGTGTTTGTTTGTTTATAAAACGAATCCAGTAAAAGTAAGCTGCTGATTTTCAATTAAAACCCAACAATTTCCCATAAATGGTAATTTTACAAACGTGCAAATATATAATTAACCTAAAGATTAACAAACAATTTGCACATTAATATCAAAAAAAAGACATCTATATCGTTTAGTCGTCTTTGTAATTTATTTTTTTAAATTATAAAACCGATTTTAAATCGTTATTCATTGCACGAACTGCTTCTGCACTTTTAGCAAATTTAGCTTTTTCGTCTTCTGATAATTGAATGTCTATAATTTCTTCTACTCCGTTTTTTCCTATAATACAAGGAACGCCAATACAAATATCGTTTTGTCCGTATTCACCTTCTAAAAATACCGAACAAGGAATCATTTTCTTTTGATCATTTAAAATACAATCTACTAAAAACGCAACAGATGCTCCAGGAGCAATCCATGCAGAAGTCCCTAATAAACCAGTTAAAGTTGCACCACCAATCATTGTTTTAGATGCCACATCTTGCAATTCTTCATTTGATAAAAATTGAGAAACTGGTACACCATTGTAAGTTGCCAAACGAGTTAAAGGAATCATTGTTGTATCGCCATGACCACCAATTACCATTCCTGAAATATCGTTTGCTGGTTTATCTAAGGCTAAAGACAAATAGGTTTTAAATCTTGAACTGTCTAAAGTTCCTCCCATTCCGATGATTCTATTTTTAGGTAATCCTGTTGATTTTAAGGCCAAATAAGTCATCGTATCCATTGGGTTTGAAACTACTACAACAATTGCATTTGGAGAATGTTGCAATAAATTTTCTGTAACCGATTTTACAATTCCGGCATTGATTCCGATTAACTCTTCTCTGGTCATTCCTGGTTTTCTTGGAATTCCAGAAGTGATTACCACTACATTTGAATCAGCAGTTTTAGAATAATCGTTAGTTACTCCAATTACTTTAGTATCAAAACCTGTAGTAGTTTGGGTTTGCATAATGTCTAATGCTTTACCTTCTGCAAAACCTTCTTTAATATCAATTAAAACTATTTCACTTGCAATTTTGCGATACGCGATGGCATCTGCACATGTTGCTCCTACATTTCCTGCTCCTACTATTGTAACTTTCATTTTATTATTTTTTAGTAAATTAATATTATTATATTTTAAAATTGGTATTGGATAGACGCGGTAGTGTTTAAAAATTTTCCGAATGCAAAGGCTGTTTGTAAATATAATTTGCTGATTTGATATCTGCAAGAAACTTCTCCAAGAAAAATAGTTTTAGTCTTATAAATTTCTTTTAAACTTTCATTAACGATTAATTGAAAAGGAATAGTATTTTCAATTTCTCCCTTTTGGCCAGTAAGTTTATATTCAAAATTACTTATATTTCCTATTATCGCAGCCATAAATTCCCACTTTTTGTATTCTTTGGATAAATTACATTGTAATTGCCACGTATCTACTAAACCAGAAATTTGATTTATTCCAAGTGTTCCAAATGAAGAGGTAGCATTTAAAAATTCAAAACTAAAATCTTCTTTAGAATAGGATGTTAATGCGGCGAGATTCCATTTCTTGGATTGTAAAAATTTGGAATATTGCGATAGGTTTTGCTTTATACCTATTCCATAAACTTGGTAATTACCCCTTTTTAACTTTACCCTAGTAGAGTATTTAGCAATTATTTCTGTGCCAAAACCAATTCCTATAGAACCTTGCATGTATGGATAAATAACAGTTTCTTTATCAATACCTCTAGGCGTTTTTAATTGTATTTCAGTATCGTCCAATTGCCCTACCAAGGTTACTTGATTGCCATTTCCTAGTGCGGTTGGAATGGTCGCAGAAGTTTGATTTTCGATTTGAAAGAAAACCAAATCGGACTGATTTATAGTAAAATTTCTATCGCTTTTAGGTACAAAAAAAACGTTGGTATGCACACTTATAGTTGCATCCCAACGTTTTGCTTTTCTTGCAGATGTCATCCAATTGGAAGACGACTGATAAACAGCAGCTTTTGTTGCCGGTGTTAAATATTGGTCAGAATAAAGAACAGCATCTTTAAGGAAAAATCCTATCTGTTCTAAGGTTTGTTCTGTCTGACAGAAGGAAAAATTAGATACTACTAGTAAAAGTAACCAAAACTTTTTCATTTTTTATGCATCAATATTTGCATAAACTGCATTTTTCTCAATAAATTCTCTACGCGGTGGTACTTCGTCTCCCATTAACATGGAAAATACTCTATCTGCTTCTGCTAAACTATCAATAGTCACTTGGCGCAAGGTTCTAAATTCTGGATCCATTGTAGTTTCCCACAATTGCTCTGCATTCATTTCTCCAAGACCTTTGTAACGTTGAATTGTTGCGCTTCCTCCCATTTTTTCATTTGCTATATCGCGCTGGTTATCGTTCCAAGCATATTCTTTTTTATTTCCTTTTTTAACCAGATATAATGGTGGTGCAGCGATGTAGACATGTCCGCCTTCAATTAACTCACGCATAAAACGGAAAAAGAAAGTAAGAATTAAGGTAGAAATATGCGAACCATCGACATCGGCATCACACATAATAATTACCTTATGGTAACGTAATTTTTCTAAATTTAAAGCTTTAGAATCTTCTTCGGTACCAATTGTAACACCAAGTGCGGTGAATATATTTCTAATTTCTTCGTTTTCAAATACTTTATGATGCATCGCCTTTTCTACATTCAAGATTTTTCCTCTTAAAGGTAAAATTGCTTGAAAATTTCTATCGCGACCTTGTTTTGCCGTTCCACCTGCAGAATCACCCTCGACCAAATATACCTCGCATTTAGCTGGATCTTGTTCGGAACAATCTGATAATTTTCCGGGTAAACCGCCACCACCTAAAACGGTTTTACGCTGTACCATCTCACGTGCTTTTTTGGCTGCATGACGTGCTTGTGCTGCAAGAATTACCTTTTGAACAATGGTTTTTGCATCGTTAGGATTTTCTTCTAAATAATTTTCAAGCATTTCTGAAACCGCCTGAGAAACTGGAGAAACAACTTCTCTATTCCCTAATTTGGTTTTAGTTTGTCCTTCAAATTGTGGTTCTTGAACTTTTACAGAAATAATTGCTGTTAATCCTTCACGGAAATCATCCCCAGTAATTTCAAATTTTAACTTATCTAAAAGTCCCGATGAATCTGCGTACTTCTTTAAAGTTCGGGTTAAACCCATACGGAAACCTTGTAAATGCGTTCCTCCTTCGTGGGTGTTAATATTGTTTACGTAAGAAAAAATATTTTCTGAATAAGAAGTATTATAAATTAAGGCAACTTCAACAGGAACTTCTCCTTTTTCATTATCCATACTAATCACGTGAGAAATGATTCCTTCGCGTCCTTTATCTAAAAATCGAACAAATTCTTTTAATCCTTCATCAGAATGAAAAATTTCTGAAAAAAAATCGCCTTTTTCGTCTGTTTCTCTTCTATCTGTTAGAGTAATTGTAATTCCTTTATTAAGAAAAGACAATTCGCGCATTCTTCCTGCAATAGTATCATAACTATATTCTGTTGACTGCGTGAAAATGGTGTCATCTGGCTTAAAAGTAACCATTGTACCGCGTTTTTCTGTTTCGCCAATTTGCTTAACAGGATATTGCGCTTTACCTTTTTCGTATTCTTGTTCGTATACTTTTCCGTCTCTAAAAACGGTTGCGCGTAAATGATTTGATAGCGCATTAACACAAGAAACACCAACACCGTGTAAACCTCCAGAAACTTTGTACGAATCTTTATCAAATTTACCACCAGCACCAATTTTGGTCATTACTACTTCAAGAGCAGAAACGCCTTCTTTTTTGTGCATGTCAACAGGAATTCCTCGACCATTATCTTCAACAGTTATAGAATTATCTTCATTTATAATTAGAGAAATTGTATCGCAATGGCCAGCTAAGGCTTCGTCAATAGAGTTATCTACAACTTCATAAACCAAGTGGTGTAAACCTCTAACTCCAGTATCACCAATGTACATTGATGGACGCATTCTCACATGCTCCATTCCTTCTAAAGCCTGAATACTATCGGCAGAATAATTATTTTTTTTAATTTCGTCGCTCATATATTTTGTATCGTATCTAAGAAATTTGTCTAACACGCAAATATATAAATTTGAGCATCAAATCCTATTATAAATATGCTTTTTGGTTGCGAAGTTATCAACATTACTTGTGAAAAAAGCGCTTTTTTTGTAGAAATAGTAAAATTAGTTTTTAATAAAAACTTTCTTCTTTAAAACCAATCAAAAATAATTTATCTTTTGCTCTAGTAATTGCTGTATACAACCAACGAACATAATCAACAGTGATTCCGTCTGGCAAATAGGGTTGTTCAATAAAAACTGTATTCCATTGACCTCCTTGCGATTTATGACAAGTAATTGCGTAAGAGAATTTTACTTGTAAAGCGTTAAAAAATTCATTTTCTTTTACTTTCTGAAATTTTTTATAATTGGAAGTTTCATTACTATAATCTAACATTACTTCTAGGTATAATTGGTTAGATTGTTCGTAAGTTAACGATGGTGATTCGCTTGTTAAAGTATCCAGTATTACAATAGTTTCTAAAGGCTTTTGATCTGGATAATCAATCATTCGGATTTTTACTTTCGCGAATTTAAAGCCGTATAACTCCATAAATCCAAAGATTTCTAAAACCTCAACAATATCGCCATTTGCAATAAAATCTGCATTATCCGAATCTTTTAACCAGAAGTAATTATTTTTTACTACCATTAAAAAATCGCCTGTAGAAAGTTCGCTTTCTTTATCTAAAATACGACTTCTTATCTGCTGGTTGTATTGGTTCGCGCGTTTATTAGATCGCACAATAAAAGCAGTATCTTCAATACTAAAATTACTGTAAGCGGATTGTATTGCATCTTGAATGTCATATCCATCTGTTAGTCTAATTATGTCTTTAAAACCTTTAGTTTTAAATTTGAATTCGGTTAAGAAGCTTTCTTTTAACAATTCCCGAAGTTCGGTAGCGTTAAACAAAATACCCGAATTTTCTTCTTGGCGCATCACTTCATCTAATTCAATAGATTGTACATTTTTATTATAGTTTAATTCTAAAGTATTGACATTTAAGGCCGGAGAAATATCTAAATTGACCGGTGGTAATTGTGCAACATCGCCAATTAAAATTAGTTTACAGTTTTTGCCCGAATAAATATAAGACATCAAATCGTCTAACAAAGAACCGTTTTCATACAGTTTTGATTCAGAATTTACATCGGAAATCATCGACGATTCATCTACTATAAAAATAGTATTGGTATGTTTATTTTGTTGCAAAGTAAAATTCACACCGCCACTTTTTCCTTTTTTAGGAAAGTATATTTTCTTATGAATTGTAAATGCGGACTTA
>JBLIJW010000108.1:0-7989 GCA_047636155.1 Flavobacterium sp.
CTAATCATTCGTCCAGATTAAAAAGATTTTTGTTTGTATCTGTCGTAATTCTAATTTTTTAAAGATTAATCAATTCATTTTTTTAAGAAGGTCAGCAGCTTTTGCGAAGTAATTCTTAACTGCCTCTTTTTGATCAAGGGCAAGTACGCTCGGCTTTACTGATTCTGATGCATTTTTTAATGCTGCAACTTCATCTGACAAACCTGAATATTTTGCCTTTTGGATGTTTTGCAATATATTAGTTAACATATCATCTGCCTTTCTAATGTTATCCGCATGTGTTGTTTCAAAAGAATCTTGTTCAATCATTTTTGCATATTCCCTTACTTTTTCTATATCTGCTTGAACGTCATATCCAACCTCATTGGCAATAGCTTCAGTAGCCTCAATTAGTTTTAATAGTGCTTCATTTGTATATTCATGATCTAGACTCATTTTTTCTTTACTGTTTTCTATAAAATTTATATAAGCCGCAACGGTGCCGTTATTTTCGTTTACGTCTATAAGGTTAGATCGGTTAGTATTAGTGATGGAATCTATTTCAGTTACTGACTCTGTATTTTCGTCGCTATCACGAAATACCAGAAAATATATAAGAAATGCAATGATGACAAAGCCAACTAACAACCACGGCCAAATCAGTTTTTTCTGTTCAATCTTAATTTCTGCCATAATAATTTTGTTTTTAAGTGTTAAAATATTTATTCGATAAGATTTTCTTTTTCAGCTATCGTCAGAAAGACTGCTGAGGAGATATATTAATTATATTATTAGTTTGCCTTGAATGACTTTAACAACTATTGCGATAATTGCAATAACAAGCAACAAATGTGTAAACCAACCGACTTGAAAAGCAAAAAATCCGATTGCCTAGCCAATAATTAAAATTACCGCTAATATGTAGAGTAAATTTTTTATGATTGTTTTTTTTAAGTTACTATTATTAGTCTTTTAAATAGTAAATATCTCTAACAAAGGTAAATGCCTTAAAACTGATAAGTGTTGCATAATTAATAAAAGAGTTGCAAAATTCGTAAATTATTTCACATCTAATCCTTAAAAACTGGCAAATTTCCAAAGCTTGCATTGCAATATAAAACTGTTTATGTCCTTTATCCTTTTTAGTTTTTATACCGTTTTTAAACAAGCACTAATCATTAATTAGGCTAGAAGTACCACAACATCAATATACTGTTGGTAATCGTTTCTTGGTTTTTTAATTCTGATCGCTGACAAATAACGCTGCTTCTTTCCTTTTTTTAGAGGTATTTTTTTTTATGAAATCAACATCTGTCTTATTTAATTGTTTCATTTCCTTCAAATAAATAGAATTGAATTCAGTCTTAACATCTTCTAATTTAGACGGGTTAGTAAACAACATTGCATAAGCCTCTTTTAATGATCTACTTTTAATTACATCCAAGAAGATGTCTTTCCATTCATGAAAGTTTAAAGTAATGGGGTTATAAGAATTAATTGGTGTCGTAATGCCATAAAGGGTTTTTTCTTCCTCTGCTTGAAAAGTTCCAAATAATCTGTCCCAAATAATAAGTGTTGATCCAAAGTTCTTATCTAGGTATTTTTTATTTCTTGAATGATGCACTCTGTGATGGGATGGTGTAACAAAAAGGTATTCTATTGGAGCCAGTAATTTCCTGATATATTCGGTATGAATCCAAAATTGGTAGAGTACTTCGATTTGGTGACATATAAAAAAAATTACTGGGTCAAATCCCATTAAAATTACAGGAATAAAGAAGATGAATTTGATGTGCTGCGTCCAACCCAACCTAAAAGCCACCGATAAGTTATATTTTTCTGAATTGTGGTGTGTAACATGAGTTGCCCACCAAAAACGATTAACATGGGTTAATCTATGGGACCAGTATCTACAAAAATCTATTGCAATAATACAAAGAATATATACCCACCATTCGCTTGGAATGCTCCACGGAATAACATTATAAAAAAATAATATAATTCCAAAAATCCCTATTTTTAATAAAGCTGAGATACCAACATTTACAAGTCCTATAAATGTAGCGGATATGGTGTTTAAGCTATTGTAATATTTTTTTTTTGAATAATGGTAAGAACCCACCCTACTACAACAAGTAAAATCATTGGAATAGCCGCAATTTGAATAATATTCAAATCTATTATTTGATCTAGTAGCATTTCAATGTTTAAAGGACTTTCTTTCATATTATAAAATTTACATCCAGCTTTATTAATGTTTCAAGATGAGATACCCACGCAGACTACCTGCCTGAATGTCTTAAATAATGATTATTAAGTACCTAAAGAAAGATTAAATATTATCTTGGATCCATCAGATGAAATTGCAAAGATTTGTATAATTGCTCTTTGAACAAATAAAAAGACCAGATCAATATCTTTAGAACTATTGATAGGTTTGACTTTTATGCAGGTAATAATGGGTTTTCTTTTGAATTTAAGAATTGTAAATTTTTATAAATTTTTCTATTTTATTTGGATGCTTTTGGATAATCTGTATACCCTTTTGCGCCTGGAACATAAAAGGTATCTTCATCCCATTTTGTTAATTCTAAATTATTTTCAAACCGTTCTACCAAATCTGGATTAGAGATGTATAATTTTCCATAGGCTACTAAATCGGCATTTTCTTCTTCTAAAACTTTGTTTCCTTTTTCTTGATCAAATTCTGAATTAATCATTAAAGTTCCGTTATACAACGGACGGAAATGTTTTGCAATTTCTTTAACCGCATAAGGTATTTCAGAAACATCTGTAAATGGTTCAGAAAGATGAACATAAGCTAAATTATAATCATTTAATTTTGTGATGATGTATTCAAAAGTAGGAATAGTTTCTTCATCCATGGTTGTTCCAAAGACTCCATTTAACGAAGGATTAAAACGAGCTCCAATTTTTTCTTGTGGAATAACCTCTTTTATAGCATCCAAAACTTCAAAAAAGAATCGGGCTTTGTTCTCTATACTTCCGCCATATTCATCTGTTCTATTATTTGAAGTTCCGTTAAAGAATTGTTGAAATAAATATCCGTTAGATGAATGAATTTCAACACCATCAAAACCAGCTTTTACGGCATTTGCGGCAGCGTGTTGAAAATCTTTAACAGTTCTTTTAATGTCTTCTGTTGTCATTGCTTTTGGCGTAACGGTGTCTTTAAATCCTTCTGGTGTATAGGATTTAGAATTCGGATTTAAAGCAGAAGAAGATAATGGTAATTCGCCATTATGAAAATCTGGATGCGACATTCTACCAACATGCCATAATTGAATAAATATTTTTCCGCCTTTATCGTGTACTCTTTTTGTTACCAATTTCCAACCTTCGGTTTGCTCATCAGAATAAATTCCTGCTGTATTAATGTAACCAACCGCTTCTTTAGAAACTTGTGAACCTTCTGTAATTATTAAACCCGCAGAAGCACGTTGCTCGTAATATAAACCGTGTAATTCATCGGTAGGAATATTCCCCTCGTTATCTGCTCGACTTCTTGTCAATGGTGCCATTACAACTCGATTTCTTAAACTTATATTTTTGTTAATCGGTTGTAATAAATTTTGTGTACTCATGGTTTTTTAATTTTTTAATGATTTATTGGTTAAAAAGAATAAAGTGAGAAACGTTTATGTTACAAATTTTCTGAAATTCTCTTATTCTAGCAAATTAATAATTTTATAAGAAATTATGGTTATCATTATATAAACTTTAGGGTTTCAAAAAGAATTAAATTCTTATTAAAAAAAATCCCTTTAAGATTTAACTTTAAAGGGATTTTAATTTTTTGGGATAATACGTAGTTATACGGTTGCTACTTCTTTTATTTCTAATTTAGATTTTTTGGTTGTGACTTCAAATTGATTAGAAGTATTATTCTTGCCATCAGCTTTTAAAGCTTTGTCTCCAGCAAAAAAGGTTTTATGATCATCTCCAAGATTTGATCCCGCCATTCTTTGGTGTTTTACACAAGCAACACCTTTACGAATTTCTTGTCTTTGAACTCCTTTTACATATGCAAGCATACCTTCTTCACCAAAATAACCTTGCGTTAAATCATTCATGTGAAGCGCTGTTGTGTGATAGGTTGGTAAAGTAATTAAATGGTGAAAAATTCCAGCCTCTTTTGCACCATCTTTTTGAAAAGTTCTGATTTTATTATCTGCTCGATAGCAAAGTTCAGAATTGTCGTATTGCGTATCCATTAAATTATTTCTATCGTATCCGGTCATATTTTCTCCTTCCAAAAGCATTTCTTCGTATGCTTGATTTCGAAAATTCAAAGTCCAATTAAAAGAAGGCGAATTGTTGTAAACCAATTTTGCATTTGGTACAACTTTTCTAATTCTATTAACCATATGGGCAATTTGTTTCACGTTTGGAGTTGGAGTTTCAATCCATAAAAGATCTGCACCATTTTGCAAACTCGTAATACAATCTAAAACCACTCTGTCAATATTAGAACCTTCTTTAAATTGATATAATCCATTTGATAATCTAACCGGACGAACTAATTTACCATTTCTTTTAAGTAAAACGTCGTCTTCTTTAGCATCATTAATGGCTATTTCTTCTGCTTCTACGAACGCTAAATATTGAGAAGCCAAATCGCCTGGTTCACTACTTACAGGTAATTTTTGAGTTAAACTTGCACCTTCTGAATCTGTTCTTGCGACAATTATTCCGTCGTCTATTCCTAATTCTAAGAAAGCGTATCGAATAGCATTAAGTTTTGCAATAAAATCTTCATGCGGTACGGTCACTTTTCCGTCTTGATGTCCGCATTGTTTTGCATCAGAAACTTGATTTTCAATTTGAATGGCACATGCACCTGCTTCAATCATTTTTTTAGTTAGCAGATACGTTGCTTCTTCGTTTCCGAAACCTGCATCTATATCTGCTATGATAGGAACAATATGCGTTTCAAAATTATCAATTTGATCTTGTACATCTTCTCCTTTTTCAAGTCTTCTGAATAAATCATTTAACTCAATAGCATCCGCTTGACGTAAGAAATCATAAATTTCTTTTATTAAAGCGGGAACTGTAGTTTTTTCGTGCATAGATTGATCTGGTAATGGTCCAAATTCAGAACGCAGTGCTGCAATCATCCAACCAGAAAGATAAATATATTTTTTATTGGTTGTTTTATGGTGTTTTTTTACCGCAATTATATTTTGTTGGGCAACGAAGCCATGCCAAGAACCTAGTGATTGAGTATAATTGGATGCATCTAGATCATATTCTGCCATGTCTTTTCTTATGATAGCGGCTGTATATCTGGCAATGTCTAAACCTGTTTTAAATCGATTTTGAGTAACCATTCGTGCGGCATTTTGAGGATTAATTGCATTCCAAGTACTTCCGTACTTTGCTTTAAGATCAATTACCGTTTGTAAAGCTGAACTGTAATTACTTTGTGCTAAATTTTTCATAATTTTGTTTTTGATTATTTAAGTTTTTTCTAGATTTTAATAATTACGTCTCGTAACTATTGGAGTAGTTGCGAGACATTTTTTTAGATATATTGGTATGCTGGTTGTGTTAAAAATTCTTCGAATTCTTCTGAAATAATTAGTTTATTAAAAATGGTGATTGCTAATTCAAACTTGCTGTTTTTGAGATTTTCTTCTCCAAATTCGGTAATCAATTTTTCTATTTCATCGTTAAAAATATCTTGATATAAATTTGCATCAAACGTTCTACTATCGTCTAGAACAACGTTATTATGAAGCCATTGCCATACTTGGGTTCTTGATATTTCTGCTGTTGCTGCGTCTTCCATTAAATTATATAATGCCACCGCGCCATGTCCTCGCAACCAAGCTTCTGTATACAAAACGCCTACATTAATATTTTTTCTTATTCCTTCTTCCGTAACCGTTCCTAAAGGCGGTTCAACTAAATCTTGTTCGGTAATAGTTACATCGTTACGTGTTACGTGCAATTGGTTAGCTGTTTGCATATACTTATTAAATTCGGTCATGGCAACCGTTACCAACGCAGGATGTGCAACCCAAGTACCATCATGTCCATTTTTGACCTCTCTTTCTTTGTCTTTTCTTACTTTTTCAAGCGCTGCGTCATTGGCTTTTTGATCATTTTTAATTGGAATTTGGGCAGCCATTCCGCCTATAGCAAGTATTCCTCTTTTATGACAACGTTGAATTACTAATTTTGAATAGGCATCCATAAATGGAGTTGTCATGGTTACTTGATCTCGATTTGGGACCACAAAATTGGGATGGTTTCTGAATTTCTTTATATAGGAAAAAATATAATCCCAACGGCCGCAGTTTAAGCCCACTATGTGATTTTTTAATTCGTAAATTATTTCGTCTAACTGAAAACTAGCGGTAATTGTTTCTACTAAAACTGTGGCTTTAAAAGTTCCGATTGGCACTTTTAAATATTCTTGAGCAAATTCAAAAACTTCATTCCACCAGCGAGCTTCTAAATAATGTTCTAACTTAGGTAAATAAAAATATGGTGCCGTATTATTTTGCATCAAGTTTTCGGTATTATGGAAAACATATAATCCAAAATCAATCAAACTACCAGAGGTTTCTTGGTTGTTAATTATGATGTGTTTTTCGTTTAAGTGCAAACCTCTTGGTCTAACTAATAAAACGGCAGTTTCTGGATTTAAATTGTAAGATTTATTTCGTTTAGTATCTATTAATGAAATTGTTTTTTTATTGGCGTCTATTAAATTCTGTTGTCCTTCTATAGTATTTTTCCAGGTAGGAGCATTGCTGTCTTCTAAATCTGCCATAAATGTTTTGGCTCCAGAATTTAGTGCATTAATAATCATTTTTCGATCAATTGGACCAGTTATTTCAACTCTTCTGTCTTGCAAATCTGTTGGAATAGTTCCGGCAGTCCAATTTCCCTCTCGTATGTTTTTAGTTTCTTTTGGAAATTCAGGAAAAGCGCCACTATCAAAATAGGTTTGCAGTTCTTTTCTTTTTGCTAATAGATTTACTCGTTTTGAATTAAATTTTTCATGAAGCTTAGTTAAAAAATGCAGAGCTTCGTGGGTTAAAATTTCTGGGTAATAATCGGTTACTTCTTTTGAAAAAGTTACGTTAGCTTTTTGTAAAAGGTCATTTTTCATGGTGGTTAAAATTTTATAGTACAATAGTAAAAAAAATATTTAAATAAAACAAGCGAACGTTCGCTAAATATTTTTATTCGCTAAAATGTAATTCTTGTAAAATATCTTATATTTGCTTTTATGGAAGAAGATTATATTAAACTAATATTCGGGTTAAAGCTAAAGCAGATAAGGAATGAGAAGAGTTTATCTTTATTTGGGTTATCTAAGCTTTCTGGTTTGTCAAAGTCGTATTTGAATGAAATAGAAAATGGCAAAAAATATCCAAAACCAGATAAAATTGCAATTCTTTCTGAAAAATTAGATATTTCTTATGATCAAATGGTTTCTTTGAAATTAGACAAAAATTTAGCTCCAGTAGGAGATTTGCTGCGTTCAAAAGTGTTTAAAGAAATTCCATTAGAATTATTTGGAATTAAGGAGAGTAATTTAATTGACATTGTAGCTAATGCACCTGCAAAAGTTAATGCTTTTATAACAACAATCATTGATATTGCGAAGCATTACGATTTTAATAGAGAAAATTTTTATTTGGCATCTTTGCGTTCTTTTCAGCAATCTAATTATAATTATTTAGAGGATTTAGAAAAAAATGTAGTCGAATTTTGCAAGGCATATCACATAAATTTAGATATACCTGTAACTTCTGTTGAGTTGGAAGAAATTCTTGTAGAAGAATATGGCTATATAATAAATAATATAGATTTAAAAAAACATAAAGAATTATACGATTTACGTTCTGTTTTTGTGCCTAAAACAAAGACTTTATTGCTAAGTAGTCACATAGACGAAGCCCAACGAATTTTTATTTATGCCAAAGAAATTGCTTATAATTACTTAAATTATGATTTAAGACTTTATAC
>JBLIJW010000109.1:0-7978 GCA_047636155.1 Flavobacterium sp.
ATTTCGTGCCAGTATCAAAAGCATTTATAAATTTATCTAAATTGTTATCTTTTTCCCCTTTGTAGGTTGTGATATTAAAATTTAAATTCTCTACCCTAAGAGTTTCAAAAAGTAAATCGCCAACTAATAATTTTTTAGTGTCTAATAACGAGGTATTGATTCTCGAGGAATATATTAGGGTATCTTTAAAATGATCTTTTATCAGAACATTTTTTAGCTTAACTCCACCAAAAATAGTAATAGCAACTTTATCAACAGAAATATCTGTTTTGTATTGTTCGTTAATTTTTGCCGTATAGTATTTTGCTATTTTTGTCTGGATGTTTGGCATTGTAAGAAGCAATGCACCAAAAAGTAAAAGTAAAAACAAAACTAAAAAACTTCTAAAAAGAATTTTTCTTAAAGTTTTAAATGAATTATTTGCCTTTTTTTCTTTCAAAATTTGTTTTGCGATGAAGTATAAAACCTAGAAATGGTTACTTTTGTAAACGATGTAAATTTAATAGATTTATTGAGGTTATCAAACATTATTCAAAAATTATGCCGAATGGAAAACCAAGATGTTTATATACTCGCGATTGAAAGTTCTTGTGATGACACTGCAGCCGCTATTTTAAAAAACGATATTGTACTATCTAACCACGTTGCAACACAGAAAATTCATGAGCAATACGGCGGAGTTGTTCCAGAGCTAGCCTCACGCGCACACCTACAAAATATAGTTCCGGTTGTAGAAATTGCTTTAAAGAATGCAGGAATAAGTAAAGAACAATTATCCGCAATTGCCTATACTCAAGGTCCAGGATTAATGGGTTCGTTGTTAGTTGGTTCTAGCTTTGCAAAATCATTATCACTTGCGCTAAATATTCCTTTAATTGCGGTCAACCATATGCACGCCCATATTTTGGCACATTTTATTGACGAAAAAGAATATGAAAAACCAAATTTTCCGTTTTTAGCTTTAACTATTTCTGGTGGACATACGCAAATAGTAAAAGTAAATTCGTTTTTTGATTTAAAAATTATTGGTGAAACTACAGACGATGCTGTTGGTGAAGCATTTGATAAATCTGCAAAAATATTAGGTTTGCCATATCCTGGCGGACCATTGTTAGATAAATTAGCCCAACAAGGAAATCCCAAAGCTTTTGCTTTTACCAAACCTAAAATTCCCGGACTTAACTTTAGCTTTTCTGGTTTAAAAACTCAAATTTTATATTTTATACAGCGCAAGGTAGCCGAAAATACTAATTTTATTGAAGAAAATAAAACAGATATTTGTGCATCTATTCAATACACGATTATAAATATTTTAATGGATAAGCTTCAATTAGCCGTAAAAGAAACCGGAATTACTCAAATTGCAATTGGTGGCGGCGTTTCTGCTAATTCTGGTATACGAAGTACACTTAAAGAAACAGAGAATAAATTTGGATGGAAAACCTTCATTCCAAAATTTGAGTACACAACAGATAATGCGGCTATGATTGGTATTGTTGGTTACTATAAGTTTTTAGAAAATAAATTTGAAGATACAAACAGTGTTGCTAAAGCACGAATAGAATTTTAAATGCAGTTATTTTATAATCCACAAATACAAAAAACCGATCTTTCTTTTGTTTTTGATAAAGAAGAAAGCAAACATATAGTAAAAGTTTTACGCAAAAATTCTGGAGATATTTTACATGTTACTAATGGAAATGGTTATTTATTTACAACAGAAATTACAGTAGCATCTGATTCTAAATGTACTGTGGCTATTAAAAAATGGGAATTTAAAGAAAATACAAATTACCGATTACATATTGCCATTGCACCTACAAAAATGAACGAAAGATTGGAATGGTTTCTTGAAAAAGCTACGGAAATTGGTATACATGAAATTACACCAATAATCTGCGAAAATTCTGAAAGAAAAATAATTAAAATCGAGCGTTTACAAAAAATTATAGAATCTGCAATGAAACAATCACTGCAAGTTTACTTACCTAAATTAAACGAACCTATTTCTTTTAAACAATTTATAAATCAAGAAAATTCGGATTCAAAATATATTGCCCATTGCGAAGAAACTACTAAAAACAGTTTTAAAAAAGCTTTAAAATTAAATGGTAAGTATTCTATTTTAATTGGTCCAGAAGGCGATTTTTCTGGAAAAGAAATTCAATTAGCCTTGGATGCTAATTACTATCCTGTAACTTTGGGCGAAACACGATTGCGCACAGAAACAGCAGCATTAGTTGCTTGTCATAGCGTAGCTTTTTTTAACGAATAAATTATAAATAAATGAAGATCAATATAATAATAGTATTTATATTTATAATAACTTTAAGCAGTTATGGTCAAGAAATTGCTCTATTAAAATATAATGGCGGTGGCGATTGGTATGCAAATCCAACTTCTTTACCCAATCTTATTCGATATGCTAACCAAACTATCAAAACAAAATTTAAAACCAAACCAGCCACAGTAGAACCAGGAAGTCCAGATTTATTTTCCTATCCGTTTGTGCATATGACCGGACACGGAAATGTAGTTTTTAATGAAAATGAAATATCTAATTTGAGAAATTATTTGTATTCTGGAGGCTTTCTGCATATTGACGATAACTATGGTTTAAATGAATACATTCGGAAAGAAATTAAAAAAATTTTTCCAAATTCTAATTTGATTGAAATTCCAGCAAATCATCCTATTTTTCAAACTCCGAATAGTTTTCCTTCCGGATTACCAAAAATTCATGAACACGATGGTAAACGTGCTCAAGCTTTTGGAATTTTCGAAAACAATCGCCTAGTTTTATTATATACTTATGAATCTGATTTAGGTGATGGTTGGGAAGATGCAGAAGTAAATAACGATCCTAAAGAAGTTCGTGAAAAAGCACTAAAAATGGGAGCAAATATTTTAAATTACATCTTTACTAATTAATGCTTTTAGATGAATTTTTCATTATTAAACCCAGATATTCAAGAATTTATCAAGGTAAATTTAAACGTTTCGGTTGCTAAATTAGCCTTTAAAACCAATCCATTTCCATATGTAGATTATAAAGAGATTCTGAACCAAATAGAAGGCAAGCAAAAAACTGAGATTAAACTTCCTACTTGGTATAAGACGAATTTAATTTTATATCCTAGTAAGATCTCTTTAGAGCAAACATCCTCAGAAATCACTGCACAATACAAAGCCACTTTGGCAAACGGAAATACTATTCTTGATGCTTCTGGAGGTTTTGGAATTGATGATTTTTACTTCGCTAAGAAATTCAATCAAGTAACTCATTGCGAAATACAAGGCGATTTAAGTAAAATTGTTGCATATAACTTTAAGCAATTGGGAGTTTCCAACTGTAAATTTGTTTCCCAGAATAGTACCGATTATTTAAAAGAAAATACGCTACTTTTTGATACAATATATATTGATCCGGCAAGAAGAAATGCAGATAAAAAGAAAGTTTTTTTCCTAGAAGATTGCGAACCCAATGTGCCAAAATTATTAGATTTTTACTTTCAATTTTCGGATATTATATTAGTTAAAACATCGCCATTATTAGATATTACTTCTGCAGTAAATTCACTTAAAAATGTTTCTGAAGTGCATATTGTAGCAGTAAATAACGACGTTAAGGAATTAATTTTTAAAATCGAGAAAAACTTTGATCAAAAACCAAGTATAAAAACTATAAATTTTGGTAAAGAAAAGCTAGAACGATTGGACTTTGACTTAGAAATAAAAAGTACTAAGTCCTATAGTAATCCTAAAAAATATTTGTACGAACCCAATAATGCCATAATGAAATCGGGAAAGTTTGAAGAAGTAAGTTCTTATTTTGATGTTTTCAAATTAAATTTTAATTCTCATTTGTATACCAACGACGAAATAATAGACTTTCCTGGAAGAGTTTTTAAAATAGAAAAAGAAATAGTTTATAATAAAAAAGAAATACAAAAATATCTAACAAACCAAAAAGCAAACGTAACGGTTCGAAATTTTCCCGAAACGGTAGAAAGTCTTCGTAAAAAATGGAAAATAAAAGATGGCGGAAATTTGTATTGCTTTTTTACAACTAATAAAGAAAACGCAAAAATTGTGTTACTTTGCACCAAATTAAATTAAATCATGAAAATTGTAATTCTATCGTTTCTTTTAAGTTTAAGTTTTACTATTTATGCCCAAAAAGAATGCGAATACAGCACAAATATTACCGATAGTTTAGGAAATTATAAAACAACAAAAGATTATCTGCTATCTGAGAAAAAATTCGGAAACAACAGCGAATTTGTTTTTATTTCTTTAGTAAATGCAGAAGGTCAACCAGCTGTTAGTTTACAAATTATTCAAAAAAGTAACGAATTTATAACGGCAGATTGTTTTGATAAAAATTCTAAAATTTATCTACAACTATTTAACGGTAAAATAATTACATTGTACCATTTGGATGTAGAAAACTGCGGAAATTTGCTTGTAGACGATAAAAATAATTACAACCGCGTACTTACTGGATACTTTTTATTTCCTAAAGGTTATACAGAAAGTTTGATTGCTTCAAAAATGTCTTTGATGCGTATTAAATTTAGTACTAATACAAAAGACATCATTTTAAAAGATTCTTTTGTGTCAGAAATGGATAATAAAACCTATTATCCTGAGAATTACTTTATTGATTATTTAAAATGTATTGAATAAATCAATTACAATTCCAAGCGAAATTTGAAATAGGCATTCTTCGTGCATCTTTCAAGTTATAATGCCACCATTCGGAATCAAAAGATTTAAAACCACTTTGTCTTAAAATTTTCTTTAGTAATTTTCTGTTTTCTAAAACCGCGTCGGGTAAATTTAAGAAATCATGGCTTGCTTCTTCTCCAAAAAAATCAAATTTGGTACCCATGTCTAATTCGATATTATTTATATCAACTAAAGTAATATCCACTGCACCGCCGCGATTGTGAATAGAACCAGTTGCAGGATTTGCCACATATTTAGGATCAGAAACAATCGTCCACATTTTCTTTTGCACATCCAAAGGTCTGTAACAATCGTATATTTTTATATGATAGCCAAGTTCTTTAAATTTGTTATTGGCCTTAATTAAAGCAAGAGCAGTTTTTTTTCGTAAGTAGCACGATTGGCAATCGTACACTTGTTGTTTTAAGAAATTATCTTCTGTTGCATAAGGCATTTCTAGGATGAAAGTAGAATCTATTTTTATAAGATTTAAAAAATCTGTTTTTTTTAATTTAGAAATATCAAAGTTTTCTTCCGAAATTGTATCTAAAATAATTTGAGATTTGGAGGCTAAATTAGGAGCTTGCGAATGACAATCAAAAAATAAAATACAGAATAGGATTGTAAAAATAAAGGTATATTTCATATTTAAATAGATATTAAATCAAATGAAAGTAACAAAAATACTATTTTATTTTTCATTAAATTAACAAAACATTATATTTGAAAATCATACAGTTAAACTAAATTAAAAATAAATTTGTAATAAATGCCAATTTTATGAGATTTTTATTTTCATTATTAATTTTTCAACTTTCCTCTTTCTTAGGATTTGCGCAATCGTCTATTCCGAAAGTTTTAAAAAAATTCAATAATGAAACGGTTCCGTATATTTATTCAAAAGACATTAGCAATGAAGACTCTTATCTATTTTTAGATGCACGTGAATTAGATGAATATAATGTTAGCCATTTAAAAAATGCAATTTTTGTTGGATACAATAAATTTGAATCAAAAAAAGTTTCCGATTTAATTACCAAAAAAGATACACCCATAATTGTGTATTGTTCTATTGGTGTTCGAAGCGAGCGCATTGGCGAACAATTACAAAAGATGGGTTATACAAATGTTAAAAATTTGTATGGCGGCATTTTTGAATGGAAAAATTTAGGTAAAGAAGTTTATGATATCAATAGAAATACAACCGAAAAAGTTCATGCTTTTTCTAAGGTTTGGAGCAAATACCTTAACTCTGGGAAACCAGTTTATTAAATAATTACAGATGAAAAATAAAACAATCTTCCTACTTTTTGCACTTTTCATGACTTCTGTTTTTTTTGGTCAAAGCCCATGGTTGCAAGGTAAAAACGAGGCATTTGTTCAATTAGGGTTTTCTGGAATATTTTATGATGAAGTTAAATACGAAGGCGATAATGTTAGTGGATTTGCAGATTTTAGAGACATTACAATTCAAGTATATTCAGAATATGGAATTACAGATAAATTAGATGCATTAGTAATTTTACCCTACAAATCTGTTGGTTACGAAACCAAAGCAACCGGAAACCAAGAAAATCTTGACGGTTTGGGCAATGTAACTTTAGGGCTAAAATATCTTATCTGCGATAGCAAATGGAAATTGAGCGCTGGTTTAAATTTTACAGGAAATTCTGGAACTTCAGATTTTGAAAAAGGTTTACGAACTGGTTTTCAATCCAATACGTATCTGCCTTATTTATCTGTAGGAAGCAGTTACGGCAAATGGTATTATTTTGCTAATTTAGGTTATGGTTTTATAAGTAATAATTATTCTGATTTCTTAAAAGTTGGTGGCGAAGTTGGTTACCGCTTCTTGAAAAACACCCATATCATTGCCGTTACAGATTTAAGAAATAATGTAGATAATGGAAAATTTTCGAACAATCTGAATTATCAAGACACAGGATTTTATTTAGACGGACAACAATATTTAGCAGCTGGTTTAAAATTAAATCACGAGTTTATTGCTGATAAAATTGGCGCAAATCTTAGTGCAATCGGAGCTTTCAATTTAAATAATATTCCCAATGCACCATCAGTAAATATTGGTATTTACACAAAATTTTAATTTAAAATGAACAAATATCAAGACATAGTAATTAATTCTTATTCAGATTATTTTAGATACTTAAAATCTGAAATAACTAGTTTGCATCCAGAGAATTATTTTTATGGATTAATTGCTATTTCACTTATAGTTTTTCTTTTAGAAATTATATTTCCATGGAGAAAAAACCAACCAATTATCCGTAAAGATTTTTGGTTAGATACATTTTACATGTTCTTTAATTTCTTTCTTCTAAATTTAATTGTATTCATTGCTTTATCTAATGTAACCGAACAATTACTTCTAGATGTTTTAAAGAATTTTAATCTTCAATTAGTAAATTTTGAGATTTTTAACTTAAACAAATTGCCGAAACCTGCAGCACTTTTAGTATTTTTTCTGATTTCTGATTTTATACAATGGAATACGCACAAGTTACTACATCGAGTGCCATTTTTATGGAATTTTCATAAAACACACCATTCTGTAAAACAAATGGGATTTGCGGCACATTTGCGTTACCACTGGATGGAACCAGTTGTTTATCGATCGATATTATATATTCCATTAGCAATTATTGGCGGTTTTACAATTCAAGATGTTTTTATTGTTCACTTTTTCGCCATCACAATTGGACATTTAAACCATGCCAATTTAGGTTGGGATTACGGCAAACTAAAATATATTTTTAATAATCCGAAAATGCATATTTGGCATCATAGTAAAGAAATGCCAAATAAATATGGTACAAATTATGCTATTTCACTTTCAATTTGGGATTATATTTTTAAAACAAATTATATTCCTTATGACGGAAAAGATATTGAACTTGGTTTTGAAGGCGATGAAACTTTCCCAAAATCTTTTATCAAACAAGAAATCTATCCGCTTTCAAAAAATTAATTAGAAACTAATTTCATTTTTTTTTCGTAGCTAATTATAGGCAATCATGGCAAAATGCCTGAATTCTTAAAAATAAAATGAAGAATTCACTCAGAATATTAGTTCCTGTTTTATCGGTTTTTTTAATTCTGATTTCTTTTACAGTTATCACAGAATCCTAAACAAAAAAAAACGGTTTTAAAAAATACCAACTTAATTTTAGTAGAATTATTTACTTCTCAAGGTTGCAGTAGTTGTCAGCCAGCAGATAATTTGTTA
>JBLIJW010000110.1:0-7973 GCA_047636155.1 Flavobacterium sp.
TGAGAATGCATATAAGCCGGATTTAAAACATGCAAAAAAGAGTATGGATTAAAGTTTAACCAAGATGCCAATTCTGTTGCGGAATAGTCGTCATAACTTCGACATGTTACCAATGCAACTTTATCTGCTGTTGGTCGAACTGCTTTAAACGGAATTATTTTGCTCATTTTTTGAGTGATTGGTAATTGGTGTATAGTAATTAGATTTAGGTGTATTTTACTAATTACTCTTTAATTTGTTACTTTGCTATTTACTAAATTGTTTAGAAACTTTCTCCGCTTTTTTACTTTCTGAATAATCATAAAATCCTTCTCCAGATTTAACACCTAATTTTCCAGCCATTACCATGTTTACTAATAAAGGACAAGGTGCATATTTTGGATTTTTAAATCCGTCGTACATCACATTAAGAATAGACAAACAAACATCCAAACCAATAAAATCTGCCAATTGCAATGGTCCCATTGGATGCGCCATTCCTAGTTTCATAACAGTATCAATTTCTTGAACTCCTGCTACGCCGTTGAATAACGTTTCGATACTTTCGTTAATCATTGGCATTAAAATTCGATTAGCAACAAAGCCGGGGTAATCGTTGACTTCTGTTGGTGTTTTACCTAATTTTATAGATAAATCCATTATCGTTTTGGTAACTTCATCAGAAGTAGAATAACCGCGTATAATTTCGACTAATTTCATAATCGGAACTGGATTCATAAAATGCATTCCGATTACTCGTTCTGGATGCACGACTTGGGCAGCAATTTGAGTAATTGATATAGATGATGTATTACTTGCTAAAACTACAGTGTGGTCGCAAGCTTCACTTAGTTGTTTAAAAATATTCATTTTTAAGGCCACATTTTCAGTTGCAGCTTCTACCACTAATTCACAACCAACTACGCCATCTTTGATATCGGTATAAGTGATTATATTAGAAATAGTTTTTAATTTATCTTGTTCAGAAATAGTACCTTTTGCGAGCATTCTATCCAAATTAGAAGCTATAGTTGTCATTCCTTTTTCTAATGATTTTTCAGAAATATCAATTAATTTAACGGTAAATCCACTTTGTGCAAAAGTATGTGCGATTCCGTTACCCATTGTTCCTGCTCCAATTACTGCAATTTGTTTCATTATAATTATCGTTTTTTTTTTGAAAATAAAGAATTAAAAGTTTTAAGTAATTTACTTAACACAATTTAATGTCTTTGGAATTTGCTTTATAGTTTATTTATTTCTCATTCATCGAATCAATAATCATGTACGCTACGCGCAATGCTTCTGTTCCGTCTTCTAAGGTGACTATTGGTGTTGTATTGTTTACAATTGCATCTGCAAACGTATCCAATTCATCTAAAATTGCATTATTTGATAAAACTTCCGGATTGTCAAAATAAATTTGTTTTTTTTCTCCTTCGGCATTTTGTAAAATCATATCAAAATCGCCAGGGATTTCTGGTGCTTCTTTCATTTTTACTATTTCACATACTTTGTCTAAATAATCTACTGAAATATAGGCGTCTTTTTGAAAAAATCTAGATTTACGCATGTTTTTCATAGAAATACGACTGGAAGTTATGTTTGCTACACAGCCATTTTCAAATTCTATTCTGGCATTTGCAATATCTGGCGATTGACTTAAAACGGAAACACCGCTGGCGTGAACCGATTTCACTTTTGATTTCACTACACTAAGAATAGCATCAATATCATGAATCATCAAATCTAAAACTACTGGAACATCTGTGCCACGCGGATTAAATTCGGCCAAACGATGGGTTTCTATAAACATCGGATTTTTAATTTGATTCTTTACAGCAGAAAATGCAGGATTAAATCGTTCTACATGGCCAACTTGTCCTTTTACATTATATTCTTTTGACAAAGTAATTATTTCTTCCGCTTCTGCAACTGTTGTTGCAATTGGCTTTTCGATAAAAACGTGTTTGCCAGATTTTATAGCAACTTTGGCACATTTGTAATGAGAAAGAGTAGGTGTAACAATATCTACGACATCTACTGCATGAAGTAATCTTGCGATAGTATCAAACTGTTTATAGCCAAATTCTTCTGCTACTTTTTTACCATTTTCTATGTTATCATCATAAAAACCAACTAGTTCGTATTTTGCAGATTGTTGTAATAATCGTAAGTGTATTTTTCCGAGATGACCAGCACCTAAAACGCCAACTTTTAGCATAAAAATAAATTTTATCAAAAATAAGATTTTTGTTTCACGTATCAAGGCGAATGAAGGAAAGTTTTTACTAAAATTAGAATTTGGATATTAAACTTTTTGGGTTAATTTTACTTAAATTAAAAATCTTAATTTGAAGTAAATTCTTACTTCGTTCTCAGCCCAATATGAAAGACACTAGCAAACATCAAGGACTTCGGAATCAACTAGTAAAGCTTCTTAAAGCTAAAGGAATTACAGATGTTAAAGTTTTGGATGCGATTAGCAAAATTCCACGTCATCTATTTCTAGATTCAAGTTTTGAAGATTTTGCCTATTTGGATAAGGCATTTCCTATAGCAGCTGGGCAAACTATTTCTCAACCTTACACTGTTGCTTTTCAATCGCAATTATTAGAGGTAAAAAAAGACCAAAAAATATTAGAAATTGGCACAGGTTCTGGCTACCAAACAGCTGTTTTATGTGTACTCGGTGCCAAGGTTTATACTATAGAAAGACAAACTGAATTATTTAAAATTACTTCTTTACTATTACCAAAGTTGGGAATTCGTCCTAAATACATTTCGTTTGGTGATGGATATAAAGGATTACCCAATTATGCACCTTTTGACAGTATAATAGTAACTGCTGGTGCTCCAGAAATTCCGAACGCTTTAATGGCACAATTAAAAATAGGAGGAAAATTGGTTATTCCGGTTGGTAAGAAGGACCAAACTATGATTATGCTAATTCGAAAAAACGAAACTCAATTTGAAAAGCACGAATTTGGAGATTTTAAATTTGTACCATTATTAGAAAATAGGAATTAGCCTTTAATAATTTTAAAATAAATAGTATGAAAGCACTTTTACTTTTTCTGATCCTTCCAATTTTTGGATTTCCGCAAGGATATACTAGTTATTTTACAGGAAACCCAACTAATATTACTACTAACACCGAATTTGGTGTTTGTTTAATGGGTGGCGCAACAGAAAATGACAATGCAATGAAATGGTTAATGGGCAAAGCCAATGGTGGCGATATAGTAGTTTTACGAACTACCGGAAGTAATGGTTATAATAATTATTTGTACTCGCAAATAGGATTGACGGTTAATTCAGTTGAAACTTTAGTAATTACTTCTGCAGCTGGGGCAATAAGTCCTTATGTTTTAAATAAAGTTGCCAATGCAGAAATGATTTGGTTCGCTGGCGGCGATCAATCTACTTATGTAAATTATTTTAAAAATAATGCTTTAGAAGATGCTTTAAATAATCATATAAATGTAAAACAAGCTCCAATTGGAGGAACAAGTGCCGGAATGGCAATTCTTGGAAATAGATATTTTTCTGCTTTTAACGGTTCGATTACTTCTGCTCAAGCATTAGCAAACCCATACAACACCAATGTTACTCTTGGTATTAACGATTTTTTGAATGTTCCTTATTTGAATAATGTGATAACAGATACTCATTTTGATAATCCGGATAGAAAAGGTAGGTTAATGGTTTTTTTAGCTCGGCTAATAAATGAAACTATTTCTAATTTTAATTTTGGAATTGCATCCAATGAGTATACCGCTGTTTGCATTGATAATCTGGGAAACACAAAAGTTTTTGGTGATTATCCAAATTATCCAGAATATGCATATTTTGTAGTACCAAGTTGCTATGCCGGTAATTATCCAGAAAATTTGCAATCAGGACAAAATTTAACTTGGAATTATGGGGGAAACGCTGCATTGGTTTACAAAGTTGCAGGATTACCAAATGGTTCGCAAAGTTTTAATCTTACCAATTTATTTTATCAAGGAAATGGAAATGGCGGTGAATGGAAACGCTGGTCTATAAATAATGGCCAATTTTTAGAGCAAAATGCAACTAGTTATAGCGGTTGTTTGCTTAACAATAGTAATTTTAATTTGGCTGATGCTGTAATTTATCCAAATCCGTTTCAAGATTTTATAAATTTGAATGATTTTTTAGGATACGATTTAGAAATGTATTCAGCTTTGGGAGTAAGAATTTTGAATATACAAAACTTAAATCAACCTATATTAAATACGAATTACTTAAAATCGGGTGTATACTTTTTGAACCTAAGCAACCTCAAGAATAACAAGACTTTTAAAATTATAAAGCAATAATAGTAAATTAAAAGTTTTTCTTTATTCGGTCTAAATCTCGTTTGGTATCTTGCTCTTTTAACGATTCTCTTTTATCGTAAGTCTTTTTACCTTTACACAAGCCAATTTCTAATTTAGCCAAACCTTTATCGTTTGTAAATAATCGCAAAGGCACAATGGTTAATCCTTTAGTTTCAACACTTCGAGATAAAGACTTTAATTCCTTTTTATTAAGTAATAGTTTTCTTTCACTTCTTGCTCTGTGGTTGAATTGATTTCCGAAAGCATATTCTTCGATATAGGTGTTAATCGCAAATAATTCACCGTTATTGAATTCACAAAAACTTTCGGCAATTTGTGCTTTTCCTAATCGGATGGATTTAATTTCTGTACCAGACAAAACCATTCCAGCAGAATATTTGTCAATTATTTCATAATCGAATTTCGCTCTTTTGTTTAAAATATTTACTTGCTTAATCATAGATTGCAAAGATAGATTTTTTTCTAAAATCAACCTTTCAAAATTACCTTTTATAATTGTATTTTTTATTTTATCAACAATGTTATATCTACTTATAAAAATTACTACATTCGTAATAATCTAATCAAAACTTAGTTATTATGACAAAAAAATTATCAAAATTTTGCCTACTTCTTTTTCTTGTTGTTATTTCGTGTTCTAAAGAAGAATCTGTTTCTTCAGTAAATTCTGTAATTCCAGAAAGCCAAACAATTCCACTAACGGCTGATGAAGTTCGAACTATAATTGATCAAAGTTTTTTAGAACAAAATTCATTTGATTGGATTCAAGCGTCCAATCATGTAATTTGGAGTGCAATTCAAGCTAGTAATAATCTCGCCACTATTGGATTTGGAGATAGTAAAAATGATTTTGACAGAAGTGTATTTAAGAATTCAGCAATTATTCAAAAACAAATATTAGAAATTATTCAAAAATATGAAGGGAAATCTATAGATAAAATCTTAGTTCAATCAGATACTTATTTAAATCTGATAGATGTAATTATCGAAAAACAAGAAACTATCTATGAGTTGAGAAAACTTCAAACTATTAGATATTTTGAACCAGCAGATTTTTTATATGAATTAGTTCGACAAAACACCCAAAAATCATCAAGTACTTCGTCTGGATGTGGTTTTGATTCCGAGATTTTAAATACATCTGATTATACAACAACAACTCCTAATGCCAAAGTACCATGGAATTTTTATCGTCACAATATTCCGGCCGCTTGGAATGTTAGTACAGGAAGCGGAATTACCATCGGAATTGTAGATACTGGAGTTTCACCTAACCAAACGTTGTTAGGAAACAATTTTAACGATGGTTTTTCTAGCGGAAGATCTATTCAAAAATTTGGTACATATGTAGATTCTATTTGGCCATGGAATAATACAACCGATGGACCAAATGATCAATGTGGTCACGGAACAAGCATGTCTTCTGTTGCAACAGCACCAAGAAACGATAATGGTTTGCCAGTTGGTGTTGCTTACAATGCTAATTTAATTGTATTTCGTGCCGCTAAAAATGTTGTTCTTGAAGGATTTAGAGAACATAATGGTGTTAAGGATGCTTTTACAAGTTTAGCAAACAGTAATTCGGTTAAAATTATTTCCATGTCAATGGGTACCATAATTTCTGTCGGAAAAATCAGCGATGGCGTGAAATACGCCTTCAGTAAAGGAAAATTAATTTTTTGTGCTGGTGGAACTTCTACCAGTTTTACCAATTTTGTAGGTGTAATTTTTCCTGCATGGATGGATGAAACAGTCGCTGTTACTGGGGTTAAAGAAGGTACAGCTAATCAAAAATGCGATGTTTGTCATTCTGGAGGCAAAATTGACTTCACTATTCAAATGGAACGCAGTAGTAACGGAAATACTGTTCCGGTGCTGAGTTATTACAACAATCAAAACGATTACGTTGGCGGTTCGTCTGTTGCGACAGCAACTACAGCAGGAATTGCAGCTTTAGTTTGGGCAAAAAATCCAAGTTGGAATAAAGACCAAGTTTTAAATAAAATGAAACAAGCGAGTACCTATTATCCTAATAAAAATTCAGATTATGGATATGGAAATATCAATGCGTTACTTGCTGTACAATAATAAAAAGTAATTTTTAGAGAAAAACCATCTGTCTCCAGATGGTTTTTTTGTTTAATTTTGCCACATGGAAAAATCTAAAGATGTATTACATGGCGTAACGCTTCAAAAAATAGTGGAAGACTTAGAATCTTTTTATGGTTTTGATACTTTGGCAGAGTTTATAAATATAAAATGTTTTAAAGAAAATCCTTCTGTTAAATCGAGTTTAACGTTTTTGCGAAAAACACCCTGGGCAAGAACTAAAGTAGAAAACTTGTATATAAAAACGCGGCCGAAACTAAGCACTAAAGACTAAGCTTCTGCAATTCCGCGCCAAATTTTCATTTGTTTAGAATAGTAAAATTGCACTACAAAAACGAATATTAAATTTAGAGAAATTAATAACAAAGAATTTTTTTGTATAAAGTTCATTACAGGATATTCTTGACTTCTCATGTTGGCATCTATTGAATAATAATTGGAAGACGAGGTTACAATTGCACTATATAAACCAACTATTAAAGGAAAAAATGCGGGTGTTAAATTAATTAAAAGCGCGTTGGTTACTGCAGAAATTTTCTTTCCTTTTTTACTAGAAATAATTAGATGTAAATAAATAAAAGTAAATATAATTAAAGCAATTGTTAGCAAAAGATATAAAATTCCAGAACCTATTAAACCAGAAAATATTCCTGTCACAATATTAAATACCCCAAAACTTACCAATGCAATTAGCCAACTTTTGCCAGATGTTACTCTAAATCCAAAAAGACTCAATGAAATTCCAATTGCTGCATAAAGATAAATTAATAAACTAGACCAATCTAAAAAAGGCTTTGTATAACTATCTACAATTTTTTCGTAAGCAAATTTTAATTGATTTTCTGGCACAAAAAATTTATTTACTATGTATTGTGTATTATTTACAGTGGTTAGGTAATAGTTAGAAGAATCAAACTCTTTTTGATTTTGACTATTGTCAAAAAAATATTCTGATTTTTCTTCTTTGCCAATATTTTTATATTTGGTAAAATCTGGATAGTTATAAACTAAATTCACCCATTCTGTAGCGGTTATACCTGATTTTAAATTATGTTCTTTGGCAATTTCAAGATAATCTATGAATAAATTTTCTATCTTCTTTTTCTGATTATTTGCTAGCCAAAGTCTTATTTGTTTTTTATTCAAAGAATCTTTTTCATAATCTAAAATAGAGTAGGAGTTTAGGTTGTTTGAAAATAAGAATTGGGATGGAATTTTTTTCCTTCAAGTTCAATAAATTTAACTCCAGCAGAATCTGTAACGACATCATCATAATTGCCTTCAACGGCTTCAACGACTTCAACGACTTCTGTAACATCATTGTTATTTAGCTTATAATTATTGGAGTAGGAATCTTCTATAAAATAAGACGCCATGCTTAAAGTTGTGCATCGTTTTAAGACTTCTTCTTTGGAATAGTAACTTCTTATTTTAAAATCTTTTCCGCTAAAAAAAGAAGAGCTAAATGTTACAATCAAAAAACAAGCGAAAAACTGAAAAATTCATTCCTTAAATAAC
>JBLIJW010000111.1:0-7912 GCA_047636155.1 Flavobacterium sp.
AATTTATTTAAATTAACCACCTTTGGCGAGTCTCATGGAGAAGCAATAGGCGGAATTATTGATGGCTGCCCTGCAGGAATAAGTCTAGATTTTGAAGCAATCAAACAAGAAATGCAACGCAGAAAACCAGGTCAATCTACCATAGTCACACAAAGAAAAGAAGAAGATGAAGTACAATTTTTATCCGGAATTTTTGAAGGAAAAACTACAGGTACACCAATTGGTTTTATAATTCCAAATACAAATCAAAAATCAAAAGATTATTCTGAGATTAAGGATACTTATAGACCAAGTCACGCAGATTATGTTTACGAAAAAAAATACGGTATCAGAGATTATCGAGGTGGCGGAAGAAGTTCTGCCAGAGAAACAGCAAGCAGAGTAGTTGCAGGCGCAATTGCCAAACAAATTATAAAGGATATAAAAATTAACGCTTTCGTTTCTTCTGTTGGAGATATTTGTATAATTAAACCCTATCAAGATTTAGATTTTTCTTTAATTGAAAGCAATGCAGTGCGATGCCCAGATCAAGAAACCGCTTCTGAAATGGAAGAATTTATAAGGAAGATAAAAAAAGAAGGAGATAGCGTTGGCGGAACAATTACTTGTGTTATTCAAAACGTTCCAGTTGGTTTAGGTGAACCTGTTTTTGATAAATTACATGCAGAACTAGGAAAAGCAATGTTGTCTATAAATGCCGTGAAAGGTTTTGAATATGGTAGTGGTTTTTGTGGAGCCAAAATGAAAGGCAGTGAACACAATGATTTATATCATGAAAACGGAACTACAAAAACAAATCTTTCTGGCGGAATTCAGGGTGGAATTTCAAACGGTATGGATATTTATTTTAGAGTTGCATTTAAACCTGTAGCAACATTAATTCAAAAGCAAGAAGTTCTTAATACTAATAATAAATTGGTAATGCAACAAGGGAAAGGACGACATGATCCTTGCGTTGTTCCTCGTGCTGTACCAATTGTAGAAGCAATGGCATCTTTAGTATTGGCAGATTTTTATTTAATTAATCAAACTCAAAAATTAAAATTTTAAAATAGTTACCTAAAAGAATTTACAATTTAAAAATGACCGAAAACACAAATAATACTCCACAAAAAAAGGCCTCAATATTTAGCAACCTTACTGTTCAGATTTTAATTGCCATGGTACTTGGTGCATTATTAGGAATTGCAATTCATAACTATTATTCTTTAGCAGATGCGCAAGGTTTTAGCGATAAAATTAAAATGCTAGGAACCATTTTTATCCGATTGGTTCAAATGATTATTGCTCCTTTAGTGTTAACAACTTTAATTGTAGGAATTGCTAAGCTAGGTGATATTACAGCAGTTGGTAGAATTGGCGGTAAAGCTTTAGGTTGGTTTTTTTCGGCTTCATTTGTATCCTTATTAATAGGATTGTTTTGGGTTAATTTGTTACAACCAGGTGTTGGATTAGAATTGGGTAATGTAGATTTCTCAACTGCGGCAGAAGTTTCAACCAATACACACGGATTTTCTTTTCAAAACTTTGTAGAACATATTATTCCCAAAAGTATAGTAGAAGCAATGGCTACAAATGAAATTTTACAAATTGTAATTTTTTCTATTTTTTTCGGATTAGCAGCAGCATCAATAGGAGAAAATGCTAAACCTGTTGTAAATGTTTTAGATAGATTATCGCATATCATTTTGAAAATGATTACTTATGTAATGAAGTTTGCCCCAGTTGGTGTTTTCGGAGCAATTGCTGGTGTTTTTGCAATAAAAGATGTATCTGATTTATTGGTAACTTATGCTAAATTTTTCGGTTCTTTTTTGATAGGTATCACTTCTCTTTGGGTATTTCTATTAGTAGTAGGATACATATTTTTAGGAAAATCATTAAAAATATTACTAAAACGAATTGTAAGTCCACTTATTATTGCTTTTGGTACAACTAGTAGTGAAGCTGTTTTTCCTAAATTGACAGAAGAATTAGAGCGCTTTGGTGTTAAAGACAAAATAGTATCGTTTATGCTACCATTAGGATATTCCTTCAATTTAGATGGCAGCATGATGTACATGACCTTTGCAAGTATATTTATAGCTCAAGTGTATAACGTGCCTTTAGATTTACCAACGCAATTAACCATGTTATTGGTTTTAATGCTTACCAGTAAGGGAATTGCTGGCGTACCAAGAGCAAGTTTGGTTGTTGTAGCAGCAACTTGTGGCATGTTTGACATACCGATAGAAGGTATTGCTTTAATTTTACCAATTGATCATTTTTGTGATATGTTTAGAAGCGCAACTAACGTTTTAGGTAACGCATTGGCAACATCTGTGGTAGGAAAATGGGAAAATGATTAAATAGTTCCTAAATTATTAAATTATTCTAATTGAAAATGTTTTTCATTTCGTTTTAGTTTTTATATTTGTTCAAAATCTAAAAACTTTAAATATGAAAAAAACTACTCTATTTTTCTTAGCGGCAGTATTCACAACAACCTTTTCGTTTGGTCAGGAAAATATTGTTTTAACTGCGCCAAGTGGAAATACAACCACTGGAATTCGAGCACCTAACGGCACCAATTTGCACTCTTTTATGCGAGGTTCGTCTCTTGTATTAACTTCTGAATTAAATACAATTACTTCAGGAACTTCTCTAAATACTTTTGGCTTTTCTACTTCTACAGGCGCAACTTCAGCGGTAACTGGAACTATAGTTGTTTACATGCTAAACTCTTCGGATGCAACATTTACTCGCGGAACTAGTTGGGCTACAATTATAGCTGGTATGACCCAAGTTTATTCTGGTCCTTATACAGTTCCTACCACTGCTACAAATGTTGATGTAACATTAACCACACCTTTTGTTTATAATGGAGGAAGTGTTTATGTTGCTTACGATTTTGTAAGAACAGGAACACCAGCTACAACTGGTGCTGTTTATAACGCAAATAGTATTGGACTTGTTGGTGGTTGTGTTTCTGCTAATAGCGATACTGCTGCTCCAACAACTTTAGCAACTACAAGTTTTCGACCAGCTACGCGATTTGGTTATGTAAATTCAAATAGTAATGATATTGCTGTTGAAGGTATTAGCTCATTTGGTAATATAGCTACAACATTAGGTTTATCCACGCCAATTTCTGCGATTGTAAGAAACAAAAGTAATACTACTTTAAATAATATAATTGTAACTGCAGCAATTAGTGGAGCAAATACTTATAGTAATGCACAAACTATTACTACTTTAGCTGCTGGTGCAGCAGTAACAGTTAATTTCACTAGTTGGACACCATCCGCTTTAGGCTCGAATGTTTTAATTGTTAGCGTACCAGCTGATCAAGTTAATACTAATAATAATTTTAACTTTAATACAACTTCTACTTGTTATATTTCTGGCCAAGGCCAAAGTGGAGTAAGTTATGCTTCCGGCGTTGGATTTAATACCGGAAGTGGAATAATTTCTACACCAATATTGAATTCTGTTTCTTCAACTATTGCAGGTGTTAATGTAGCAATTGCATCAGAAACAGCTAATGTTGGAAATACAGTTTTTGGAGTATTATTAAGTAGCACAGGAGCAATATTGGCACAAAGCCCTAATACTGTTTTAGTTGGTGGAGATTTAAATACGATTAAAACATTTACATTTCCTACTGCAATTGCAATAGCTGCAAACCAACAAGTTCATGTTGGTTTTGGTCAAAGTGCTAATGCAACTGCGGGTTATTTTCCACTTGGTTCATACGTCAATCCAAATTTGACTACTGTATATAACACAAGTGCTTTAACAGGTGGTACATTAACATTATTAACCGCAAATTTAGGGCAATTAGGTCTTGAAGCTGTATTTTCTGGAAATTGTGCTTTATTAGGAACTGAGTCTTTTTCAAACTTCTCGTTTACAGTTTATCCAAATCCTGCAAGAGATTTAATTTCTATTGAAGGTTCTAATGGTGCTAACTTATTGTCTTATAAAATTGCTGATTTAAACGGAAGAATCGTTAAAACGAAAGAAACTATTAATTCAACGGCGGCGCAAATTAATATTTCAGATTTGCAATCAGGTGTTTATATGATGACTATAAATTCTGATAATGGAAGTGCAGTTAAAAAAATAATTAAAGAATAATACTATTTTTTTCAAAATTTAAAAACTCCCAAATTTCTTTGGGAGTTTTTTTTATTATAAAAATTTAGCTTTTAGTTCTGGTGTCGGAATTAAACATTCCTCTTTTTTACCGTACCAATTGTATCTGTTTTTTGCAATAAAATCATATCCAAAATTGGTAATAAACTTCGGTAAAAGACTAAAAACGGATAACAAACTTGCTATTCCTTTTAATTCTTTTGCAATTGCAAAGGCAGCTTCGGCCTTGTAGTAGTAAGCCGAGTTAGGTTCATATAAAATAATACTATCCGTTTTAGAAGTATCAATTTTTAAATAATCTAAAATTTCTTGTCCTAATTCAGATTGAATAGAAACAAATCGAAATACATCTTTTTTATCTCGTTCAATTATCCATTGTACCGATTTTTCGCAAAGGTTGCAAACACCGTCAAAAAGAATAATTTTTTTATTTTCAGGAAGATTTTTCATGTTGTTTTATTTTGGTCTTTCTACAAATTCTAACATATCCAAACTTACATTTGAAGTAAAAACGCCATAGTTTACAATAGCTTTGTTTCGATCAATTTTATCAATTGTTCCTACAGCTTTGCCGTCAAACATTCTAACTCTATCGTTAATTTTAAGTGTAACTTTTGGTTTTTCTGGTACTAATTTTGCCTTTTCTTTTTTGTCTTTCTTTTCTTTTCTTATTTCATCTACTTTAACTTCTACCTCTTTTGCAACAACCTTTTTAAGATTTTCTTTGGCTATAATGTCTTTTGCAGATGCTTTTTTTCGTTTAGAATTTTCGATTTCAATTACCTTTAAAAAATCACCAATTAGTTCTTTTTTATTTTTACTATTGAAATATTTTTCTGCAATATCATCAATTTTTTGTCCTATATAAATAACCTTTTGATTACTATCATATAATTCTTGATAACTTTCTAATTTTTGTTTGATTTTGGCATTTATGGCTTCCATTTTTTTACCTTCATCGCGCGCTTTTGATTCTTCTTCTTTTAAATTTTGCGAAGTTTTTTCAAGCTTTGATCTTTCTTTTTGCAACGTGGCGATGGTTTTATCAAATCGAACTTTTCCTGCTTCGATTTTCTTTTTAGCACGATTTACTAGTCCAAACGGAATGCCGTTCTTTTGTGCAACCTCAAATGTAAAAGAACTTCCTGCTTGACCCAAATGCAATTTGTATAAAGGTTCTAACGTTTTTTCATCAAATAACATATTTGCATTACTTGCTTTTGGCAGTTCGTTTGCTAATATTTTTAGGTTGGTGTAATGCGTTGTTATAATGCCGTAAGCTTCACGTGCATAAAATTCTTCTAGAAAAACTTCTGCTAATGCACCGCCTAAATCTGGGTCAGAACCAGTACCAAATTCATCAATTAGAAACAGAGTTTTTGCATTACATTTTTTTAAAAAGTAATTCATGTTCTTTAATCGGTAACTGTAGGTACTTAAATGATTTTCAATAGATTGATTGTCTCCAATATCTGTCAAGATTCTATCAAACAAAAAGGTTTCACTTCTTTCATGAACAGGAATTAAAATACCGCTTTGTAACATTAATTGTAATAACCCAATAGTCTTTAGCGAAATTGTTTTTCCTCCTGCATTAGGACCAGAAATAACAATTATGCTATTATCATTATTTAATTCAATGGTTTGTGAATGCGTAATTTGTTGATTTTGCTTATTATTTAAATATAATATCGGATGAAAAGCATCTCTAAAATACAGTCTCTTATTATTATTTATAGTTGGTAATATTCCGTTTATTTTGTTTGCATATTTTGCTTTAGCTGCAATCACATCAATATCTGATAGGAACTCTTGATATTGCACTATTAAGTCTAAAAATGGTCTAAGTTCGCGAGTAAGAGATTTTAATATTTTGGTAATTTCTTCTTTTTCTTCGAATTCTAAATTTTTTAATTCTCGAGAATAATTTAAAGTTGCTTCTGGTTCTATAAAAGCGATACTTCCTGTTTTTGAACTACCTAAAATGCCGCCTTTTACCTTTCGTCTGTACATAGATAAAACTGCAAGAACGCGCCTGTTTTCTACAAAGCTTTCTTTTATATCATCTAAATAACCCAAATTGTTATAATGGGTTAATGCCATTCCGAAACTTTGATTTACTTTTCCTCGAATAACATTCATATCCCTACGAATATTTAGCAAATCTGGTGAGGCATTGTCTTTTATTTCACCATACTTATCTACAACTTCTTCAATTTTTTGAATAAGATATTTAGTAACTTCAATTGCTGCAGCTTTCTTATGCAATTCTGGATAATATTCTTGAAATTTCTTGAAAAATAGAATTAAAAAATTAGCAGTTTCTGATAAATTCGCAATTTTTCTGAATCCAGAAACTTCTAATTGGCTATCTTCAATTGCAAGAAAACGCAATTCATAGTTCACTGCATCAAAACCATGATTGGCTATTGCATTATTATTAGAATAGGAGGAAAGGTATTCAGAAGTTTGTTGTAAATTAACTAGTAAAGCATCTTTATCATGAAAAGGTAAAATTTTTAATGCTTTTTCTTTTCCTAATTCGGTGTTGCAACTATCAGAAATAGTTTGCAATACCGTGTTAAATTCTAAATCTTTTAATGTTTTGTCTGTAACGGAAATCATCTTTATTGGGCAATTTTTATGTAAATTTACAACGCATTTATTACAAACTCCAAATTAATAAATACTTTTTAACAATAGGATGATAGAGAATTTGAAAAGCAAAGATTGGCAGGTTATTTTAAAGGATGAAATAGATAAAAATTATTTTAAAGAACTTACTAATTTTGTTTCCAAAGAATATAAAGATGCAGTTTGCTATCCGCCAAAAAAGGATATTTTTCAAGCTTTTAATTATTGTAATTTTAAGGATGTAAAGGTGGTTATTTTAGGTCAAGATCCTTATCATGGGTTTGGACAAGCAAACGGATTGTGCTTTTCGGTTTCTGATGGTATTTCTTTTCCGCCTTCTTTAAAAAATATTTTTAAGGAAATTGAAACAGATCTTAACATTCCTTTTCCAATTTCTGGAAATTTAGAACGCTGGGCATCCCAAGGAGTATTTTTGTTAAATAGCGTGTTAACGGTAGAAGAAGGAAAACCAGAAAGTCACAAGAACAAAGGTTGGGAAAAATTTACTGACTTTATTATTCAAAAATTATCAGAAACAGAAGAACAAATAATTTTTTTGTTTTGGGGAAGTTTTGCCAAAAAGAAAGGTTCAAAAATTAACAGATTAAAACATATTGTTTTAGAATCGGGTCATCCTTCGCCATTAAGTGCTAATAGAGGTTTTTGGTTTGGGAATAAACATTTTGGTAAAACGAACAATTTTTTAGAAAAAAATAATAAGCCGATAATTAGTTGGTAAATTTTAATTAACCGTAAATTTAAAAAATCCAGAACCATCTAAATTGGCAACCGCGCTAGAGATATTTAAAAATAAATTTGTTCCTGTGGAGTTTGAACGTAATTCTGCGTTAGCAACATCTAAACTGTTATATCCAAAACTTAAACGATATTGCCCAGAAGATTTTAGTTGAATTCCAACATTATATTTGTAAGCAATTTCAATGGTATCGTATTCTGCAATTGCTGTTACAAAATCTCCTGCGAAAATTGCACCAGAATTTACGATTACATCTTGGTTGGTAATTGTGACAGGTACCCAATCTGATCCTTCTAATTTCTCAATAACATACGTAAAATCAAAGTTTGTTGCATTTCCCGTTGACTTTCTTATATCAAGCAAAGAAGCAGAATTTGGAATTGG
>JBLIJW010000112.1:0-7806 GCA_047636155.1 Flavobacterium sp.
TCTAATTAAGATTGGTCGTGGAATTGTATTAAGGAAAAATTTAAATATTTTTTTCATATTTGGTTTACAGATTCACTAAGAAAACAAAAGATTTTTTTAAAAATAATATAGGGTTAATTAAAAAACTTAAAAAGTATAATGGTTTCTAAATTCATCTTCTTCGTTGCTTTCAATACCTAAAGCATCGTAAACGTATTTAAAGGTTGAAAGTAATTCTGGTTTTCCGTTTATCAAAGCAACATTGTGTTCAAAATGTGCACTTGGTTTTCCGTCGGCAGTTAAAATTGTCCAACCATCTTTTAGGTGTTTGGTGTTTTTGGTACCCATGTTAATCATTGGTTCAATGGCAACAGTCATTCCTTCAATAAATAACTTTCCGCGACCACGTTTTCCATAGTTTGGCATTTCTGGATCTTCGTGCATTTTGGTTCCTAAACCGTGACCGACTAACTCTCTAACAACACCATAACCATGACTTTCGCAATATTTTTGGATGGCATTTCCAACATCTTCTACACGGTTTCCAATTTTAAATTCGCGAATTCCTTCGTATAAAGATTCTTTTGTAACTTGAAGTAATTTTTTGGTTTCTGGAGCAACTTCTCCAATTTCAAAGCTATAAGCATGATCGCCATAGTATCCATTTTTTAAAACGCCGCAATCTACAGAAATTACATCGCCTTCTTGCAGCGGATTTTTATTTGGTATACCGTGAACAACTTGTGCATTTGGACTTACACATAAAGAATTCGGAAAATCATATAATCCTAAAAAACCAGGAATTCCGTCATTATCACGAATAAATTCTTCGGCTAACTTGTCTAAATGTAAGGTCGTAACCCCAGGTCCAATTTCTTTTGCAATTAATCCTAATGTGCGCGAAACTAAAAGAGCGCTTTCACGCATTATTTCTATTTGTTCTCTTGTTTTTGGTATAATCATATTCTAAAAATAAGAATGCAAATATAGTGATTGGGTTTTTTAATTAAGAATTAAAAAACAATAATTAAAGATTAAGAATTCAATAATCTGAAAATCCAAAAATCTATTTAATCTGGGTTTGCAAGTATTTTAAATAATTCGGCATTAGAATTTAAATATCTATTTATCATTGCAATATTTGACAATTGCGATATCACCAAACTATTTTCTCTTGAATTTATTAAGAAAATAGAACTTTCGCCAAAAGTGAACAGTCGTTCTTCACTTCGCAGCATGGTCAAATAATCTTCGATTAATTTAACTAAGAGTTTTCTTTGCTTTTCAAGCGAACTTATTTCTGTTTGCTGTGCATTTATTTTATTCTTTAATTGCAAACGTTCTACCTCTAAAGTATATCGTGAATCTTGAATTTTAAATTTTGTAATTTGTAAACTACCGCGTTCTTTTCTCAAAAAGATTGGAAATGAAAAATTCACTCCTATTTTATAATTTTCAAAATTAGTGGCATTTAAATAACTTGGTTCTGATAAATAAGAATATCCTAAATCTACTTTAGGAAGTAACATGTTTGCTTTTAATTTTCGATCTACTTCTAGCAAATTAATTTTGTTTTGAAGTGCAGTTATTTTGGGATGGTTTTCTATGTTTTGATTTGCTGTTTCTAAGGCATTTATTTTTAAAATATCTTGAATGTTGTTCTCGATGTTTTCTTCTGGAATCATGGTTTCTTTTAATTCTAGCGGAACATCATTTTCTAACCATAAAAAATTGGAAAGTTCTAATTTGGCTTTCGCTAGTTTTAATTTTGCATCTTCTAAACTCAATTCTCGATTTCTGACTACAATTCCTGCTTCTACAGAATCAATTGCGGGTTTGTCGCCATTAATTATTAGGCTTGAAACTCCTTTAAATCTAATGGTTGCATTAGTAAAATATTCGGCATATAATTGCGTTTCTGCATAGGTTTTCTTCCAATTAAAATAGGCGATAGAAGCTTCATATAGAACTTGAATTGCTTGTAATTGTCGTTCTGAATTACTTAATTCTAGTTGAATTTTTGCTTTTCGTAAATCAGCCATTCTTTGGTTTATGAACAATCCTTGTCCTAAGGGAATTGAAATTCCTAACGAGGTTAATCCTTGATTTGGAACCGTATTTTGCGGATTTAAGTATACGCCATCATTATTTTCAAATCCGGCTTTTAACTCAATGCCATACCAAGTTGGGATTTTAAAACTCGAATTTAAAATAGAATAATAGTCGGTTTCTTTGAATTGTTTTTTGTCGTAATCAATTTCTATTTTTGGATCAAACGCACCGCGTGCCATTAATAAATTTGCTTGTGCTTGGTTAATATTTAAGTTTGCACTTTTTACTAATGGATGGTATTTTTTTACAAATCCTAAAAATTCATTGTAGGTAAATTCGTTTGGTGCTGTATTTTGTCCAAAAAATGTGCTTGTGCATAAGAGAATGGAAAAGAATATTTTTTTCATTTCTGAATTTTTAAATTTTAACAAATGCAATGACAAAAGGCATTCGGTTTTTTAACCCTGATTGCAGCGAGTATCGCTCAATTTTTTGGGCATACTGCGAAAAGCAGGAATAGGAATTGTAAATAAATCGCTTGCAATTGGTTCCTTATTAAAATTATTTTTTAACTGCTTTAGTTTCGCCGTCGGGTTTGTAATAATTTGGAGGAAAACCGTTTAATTGTCGCCAAATTTCAAACCAAATTGGTACGTTATCTAATAATGCAATAGTTTGTGCGCCAGTACCAATGCTAAGTTGTTTTGGCCATTTTTCTTCTTGTTTATCTGGTGCAATTAATACACGGTATTTTCCGTTAGGAGAAATAAAGGTTTCTATTGCAATAATTTTTCCGCCAAAAGTTCCGTAGCTCATATTTGGCCATCCAGAAAAGATTATGGTTGGCCAACCATCAAACCATACACGTACTTTTGCGCCTACAGAAAGTAATGGTAAATCAATTGGTTTTACATAGGTTTCAACTGCAATATCGTAACTTGCTGGTGTTATACTTACTATTTCTGTTCCTTCTTTTATCGTTTCGCCAAGGCCAGATTGTAAAGCGCGATTTACATGTCCGTTTTGTGGCGCTTTTATGTAATATAAACCATTTCGAATGCTGTAATTGGCGTACTGATTTTCAAGTTTATTTACTTGTGCTTCTGTATCAAATTGACTGCTTAGTGCAGTAAATTGATCGCTTCTTGCTTTGGAATCTTTTTCTGAATATTCGGCTGTGATTCGAGAAATTTCTACTTGTGCATTGATGTATTCGTTTTTACTGGTAAGTAATTTATTTTCTTGCGTAATTATTTTTGCTTCAGATTCTTGAAGTTTCAATCGTTTTTCTTCCACATCTGTTACTGCTTTTAAACCTTCTTTATTTAAAGTTGTGGCACGATTGAACTGAATTTGTGCAATACGAAGTTGGGTTTTTACCGCTTCTAAATCAATAGAATCTGATTTTATTTTTAAGGTTGCTTGTCTGATTTTGTTTTGCGCTTGTTGTAATTTCAGCTTTCTTTCCTTTTCGATGGCGCCAATTTGAGCTGTTAAAGAAGTTACTTTTCCACCATAGGATTGTTCAGACATTCGTTTAGCATTTACCTGATTCTTGGTGTTTTGTAATAAATTAGGATCGAGATATTCTTCTTTAATTTCGGATAAAAATAAAATAGTATCGCCTTTTTTTACATAATCGCCTTCTTGTACATACCATTTTTCTATTCTTCCGGCAATGGCAGTTTGAATAGTTTGTGGTCGTTGTTCTGGCGAAATTGCAGTTACCGCACCAACACCAGATATATTTTGTGTCCAAGGAAGAAAAAACAAAATTAAAACTATAAATGATACAACTAATATAATTCGATTTAAGATTTTATAATGCGGACGGTGCTTAAGATTACCAATCGTTTTATATTTGGTAATATCCTCTAGAATCGGATTTTTTTTGGAAATGTTTAGCATGGTATTAATTTTTTGTATCTTCTTGAATAGTTCCTTGTTGCATTGTAATTACGCGAGTACATTTTTTTACCCAATACGGATTTTTGGATGAAACTATAACGGTCCAAAGATTTTCTGGATGGGTTAAAAAATCAATTAATTGGTTGGATATTTCGTCGTCCATTCGGTCTAATGGATCTTCAAGAAATAGTATTTTTGGTTTTGTAACGATTGTTCTAGCAAGTAATATTTTTTGAGCATTAGATGATGAAAGTTGTTTTCCTTCTGCAAAAACCTTTGTGTCTAAACCGTCTGGTAGTGTTTTAATATATTTTCCTAGTTGCACTTTTTCAATTGCCCATTTCACATCTTCTGATGAAACGGTAGGATTGTTACAAGTAATGTTTTCATAAATTGTTCCTTCAAACGGAGTTTCGCCTTGAATAATTACACCTATTTTTTGTCGGTATTGTTGTAGGTTTATTTTTCTGTAAGTTGCATCGTTTACAAAGAAAGAACCTGAGGTTTGTTTTATTAATCCAGACAATATTCTAATTAAAGTTGTTTTTCCAGAACCATTATTTCCTTTTAAAACTATCTTTTCTCCTGGTTCAATTTTTAAATGGATATCTTTTAAAATCGAAATAGAATTACTAGGATATTTAAATTCTAAATTTTCTGTTTCCAAGGTGATTTCGTTTAAAATTGTTTCCAGATCGGGATCGGATAATTTTTCGGTAGCCAACTCCACAACTTGGCTTATTTTTTCGACTGATGTAAGCACATCATAAAAAGTTTCTAAACCAACGATTATTTTTTCGACCGAGTTTATGACCGTTAGAATTACGATTTCTGCGGCCACAAATTGCCCAATATTCATTTGTTGGTTTAAGACCAAAAGTCCGCCAATAATTAGTAAACCAGCGGTAATTATGACTTTAAATAAAATTAACTGAGAAAATTGCCTTTTTATAATTCCGAAATGTTTCTCTCTATATTCTAAATAATTACCTACCAAATTGTCATTTTTGGTTAAAGCATAATCAAAATGACTTTGCTTTTTAAAACTGGTATTGTTTCGCGCAACTTCCTGCAACCAAGCGGCAACCTTGTATTTGTATTTTGATTCGGCTAAGGAAGTAGAAACACCGGGGTTAAAAGAAAATCGAAAAATAATATAAAGTAAAATCAATAAAAATAATCCAAAAACTATAAAGAATGGATGGTATAAAGAAAGTAACAAAACGCCAAAAATTATTTGTAATAATGCCGACGAATAATCTAACAATAATTTTGAAGTTCCTTTTTGTATGGTTAGGGTGTCAAAAAAGCGATTTGCTAACTCGGGTGGATATTCGTTATATAATTCTTCAAACTGAATTTTAGGAAAGCGATACGCAAATTCAAAAGAAGATCGTACAAATATTTTTTGTTGGATATTTTCTGTAATTCTTATTTGCATTAAAGTAAGGATACCAACTAATGCAACACCAATTACTACTACAATTACTAGAACTATCCAAGAAACGCTAACTTGCCCAGATTGAATTAATGTAATAATTGCTTGAATACCTAAAGGTAATGATAAACTAACTAATCCTGCAAAAATGGCGTAAAAGATAACTTGAATGATATCTTTTCTGTCCAATTGCAGCATTTGAAAATATTTTTTTAACGGATTATCTTTCATAAACTATCGTAATAAATTAGTTGCTAAATGAATATAAAATTCTGTTGGAGAGTTGTTTTTATCGCAATTGGTTATTGTCGTTAAATGGTCTTTTAAGAAATGTTGGTGCAAAGCGCCTTGAACAATTGACGATGCCAAACTTTTTGCGAAAGGATAATTTGGATTTACTTGTAAAATCATTTCAATAATTCGGTTTATCACTCTTTTGTAAACCAAGAAATAACCTTCTTTATTTTCTTCGTCTACTTCTTTGGTGATTAAAGTTTTAGTGAATTCCTGAATTATAATTTTATTTAAAATAGATTCATTGATGTGTAATGTAGTCTGATCGTCTTCTATTTTTTCTGTTACAATATTAATTGCTTTTTGTAAACGCTCCATCGGATTGTTTAAATTATTGGTTGCAAATACTAATCTATATTCTATCCAACCCCAATACCAAGAAGATAAATAAAGCATGAGTTTGTGTTTGCTTTCAAAATAGCGATAAATGGAGCTTTCGTTAGAATTTATTTTTTCCCCTAGTTTTTTAAAGGTAAAATTTTCGAAGCCAATTTCGTCAATCAACAAAATACTATATTGAATAATTTTTTTACCCAAATCAGAAGTTTCTGGATTTTTGACATATAATTTTTCGTTGACAGAAATTATAATATTGGAAAGTATGTAATGCATTTATTTTTATTATTTTTAAAGGAAGGAAGGGCTATTTAATCAAATATTTTTAGTTGTATTAAAAAGTAATTTTAAATCCAAAATTAAGATTTTTTATGTCTTGTAATTCGGGTTTAATTTTATTCTTTTTTAAATCCAAATATTTTAAATGTTCTAGAGTCTCAATTTTAGGAATATCTAACAATTTGTTATTGGTTAGATATAATTCTTCTAAATTTTTAAGATTCAAAATTTCTACAGGCAAAGAATCGATATTATCATTCTCTAAATGCAAAGTTTTTAATTTTGGTAATTTAGATAAAACCGAAAGCGTATTTGGCAAGTCTAAGTCTTTTTCGTTGTTCAAATAAATTTCTTCCAGATTTTGTAAAAGAGAGAATTCTTTAGGTAATTGTTTGAAATCGTTACCGCTAAGATCAATCACTTTTAGTTTTTTTAAATTAACAATAAAAGTTGGTAATTCTTTTAAATGATCGTTCTCTAGACTTAAATATTCGATGTTAGATAATTTACTCCAATCAGAAATGGCATTAATTTCTTTTAAATTATTTAGTTTTAATCGAGTTATATTTCCTGGATTTTTAACTGCATCTAAATAAGTTGAATAAGTGATTTCTGTCTTTATTTTTGGATTTTCTTGCGCTAAAATTGGCTGGACAAAAAATAATGTTATTCCTAAAAGTAGTAGGTGATTTTTCATAGAGTTAGTTTTTATGTTTCTTTAAATAATAAAAGGGTTTTGTTGCGTTTTTAAAAAGTAATCTATATTTAAAATGGGTTAAATTAAAAATTGTGATGCAAGCTAAATTGTAATTGGTTTTTTGAGAAGTTTTCTAAAGATTGATTCATATATCCGGTTTGAACTCTTATTTTATCTGTTATTCCGTAACCCAAACCCATGTAAAATCTATTTCGATCAAAAACGGTTACTCGTCTGTTCGAACCAATATTTTTTTCTCCATTAATAAAAAGTTCGTTATAAAAGGCAACATAAACGGCATTTTTACTTAGTGTCGTTTTATTGACAGGAATATTCAAGAATAGATTATATCGGTATCTAGTTCTAAAATCTTGGTTTTCTACAAAACGTTGTTCATATCTAATTCTGTGGGTTAAATAAATTCGTGTACCTACTTTTTGAGGTAATAAAACTTCTTGGTAAATTCTGTTTTCATTGGTAGTTTCATTGCTATCTCCAAAAACTCCCGTTGTAATGTTTGCGACACCTAAAGTTAATGTAACGTTGGTGTTTTTAGGATTATAGGTTAATCCGCTTCTTAAAAGCAATTGCTCTAAATCGCCAATAAAATTATTATTCCGATATTGAATATCGCCTTGTATTCCAAATTTACTTTCTTTAAACTTTGCCGTATAAAAATACATGTACCAAGAACCAAGTTGGTCTTCTTGACTGAATAAATTACTGCTTGAAAAAAGAAATAGAATTAGTAGTATTTTTATTTTCATTTTTTATTAGGTTGCGGTAAATTTAGTAAAGTTTCATCTAAAAATTCTACTTTTCC
>JBLIJW010000113.1:0-7741 GCA_047636155.1 Flavobacterium sp.
ATTTCAATCAAAGAAAAAAGAAAAGACAATGACGAATAATATTTCAGAATACATAAATAAAGTTAAAGAAAATCCAGAAAGTATACCTTTTGCGGATACGATTGCAGTAATTGAATCCAATTATAACTTTACCCCAACGGCTTTTCAAAACGGAAAATTGCAAAACAAGGCTGATGAAAACAACGGTTCGTGCAAGATATTTTCTTTTGCCAAAACCAATCAATTATCTAAAGAGGTAACGTTGGCTTTGTTCGGAAAATTTTATTTTGAAGATGTTTTACAAAATCCAGAAGGAAACGACCACCAAAACATTCGTAATTTTATGGTTTTTGGTTGGGATGGAATTGTGTTTGATGGAAATGCTTTGGAATTGAAATAATTTCTTGTCCTTGTTATTTTTCCTTGTCGGAAGTTTCAATAAAAAAATGTGTTACATTTACATTCTTTGTACAAGCCAAAATACTTATTTCTAACTTATTACAAATTATTTTATGCGTTGGAATTTCAAATCTAAGCCAGATCAAACCCAAGTTTCCCAGCTCCAAAAAGAATTGCAGGTAGACGAATTAATTGCCAAACTTTTAGTACAACGCGGTATTACCAATTATCAAGAAGCCAAAACATTTTTTCGTCCGCAACTAAGCGATTTGCACGATCCGTTTTTGATGAAAGATATGGACAAAGCAGTTATCCGAATTCAAAATGCCATCCAAAACCAAGAAAATATTATGGTTTTTGGCGATTATGATGTAGACGGTACAACGGCCGTTTCTTTAGTAGCTTCTTATTTAAAATCTAAATATTCCAACGTTTGCACCTATATTCCAGACCGATACGATGAAGGATACGGAATTTCTTTTAAAGGAATAGATTACGCAAGCGACAACGAAATTTCTCTAATTATTGCACTAGATTGTGGTATAAAATCTATCGATCATATTGCCTACGCAAAAGAAAAAAATATCGATTTTATAATTTGTGATCACCATAGACCAGGCGATGTTTTGCCAAATGCCGTCGCCGTTTTAGATCCAAAAAGAGACGATTGTAATTATCCGTTTGACGAACTTTGCGGATGTGGAATAGGATTTAAACTCATTCAAGCGTTAGCGAAAAACTACGGAGAAACTACAGAGGATTTACAAGATTATCTCGATTTGGTTGCCACTGCAATTGCCGCAGATATTGTTCCGATTAATGGAGAAAACCGGATTTTAGCTTATTTTGGTTTGCAGGTAATTAACAGCAATCCGCGACCAGGTCTAAAAGCATTAATGCAAAATGTAAAAAAAGAAACGTTAAATATCACCGATGTAGTTTTTATTTTGGCACCAAGAATAAACGCTGCCGGAAGAATAAAACACGGTAATGAAGCCGTCGCATTATTGTCGGAATACGATTTGGAACAAGCAGAACAATTTGCCAGCGAAATAGAAAGTTATAATGTAAGTCGCAAAGAGTTAGACCAACAAATTACAAAAGAAGCATTGGTTCAAATTCTAGAAAATAACGAAACCGAAGACTTTACTTCTGTGGTTTATAATGAAAACTGGCACAAAGGTGTTATCGGAATTGTAGCTTCCCGATTAACAGAAACTTATTACAGACCAACTTTAGTATTTACAAAAAGTGGTGATAAATTAGCTGCTTCTGCACGATCTGTAATCGATTTTGATGTGTACAATGCTATCGATGCGTGTTCGGAATATTTAGAACAATTTGGCGGACACAAATATGCAGCTGGAATGACAATTAAAGAAGAGAATTTTTTAAAATTCAAACAAGCTTTTGAAGATTGTGTTAAAAGTACCATGCCAGAAGAATTACGTACACCAGAAATTGCAATTGATACCGAAATAGAATTTTCTGAGATTAATCCGAAGATGTTGCGTGTTTTAAAACAATTCGAACCTTTTGGTCCAGAAAATAGAACACCTGTTTTTTATTGTAAAAATGCAATAGATACTGGCTATGCCAAAACTATGGGAAAAGGAGACGAACATTTAAAACTTTTTGTTAAACAAGAAAACCAAACTAACGCAATTGGCTACGATGCCATTGGTTTTGGCTTCGGAAAAGATTTAGAAAAAGTCAAAAATCGCGTTCCATTTGAACTAGTTTTTAGTATCGATGAGAATGAATTTCAAGGAAAAATCACGCCACAAATTCGTATAAAAGACTTGAAATAATTTTTAAATATAACAAGTAGTTTGCCTAAATTTGGCTTTTTAAAATTGCCAAGAAAATGAAAGTAAAAGATCCTTATGCAGCGCTTCGTTTTAGAGAATTTAATTTATTTCTTATTCTGCGGTTTGCTATGGTTTTTGCTTGGTCTATGCAATTTGTTATCATCGAATGGGAAGTTTATAGTCTAACCAAAGATCCACTTTCTTTAGGAATAATCGGACTAATGGAAATTATTCCTGCAGTTGCAATGGCCTTGTTTGCTGGTCATATTGTAGATCAATCAGAAAAGAAAGGCTTGCTCTTAAAATGCATACTTGGTTTTTCTGTAATTAGTTTAGGGTTGTTTTTAATCACCGTTCCAACAATTACAAAAGACCTTTCTTTAAATACAATTTTATACGTTGTTTACGCTTTGGTATTTTTTGGGGGATTGGTTCGTTCGTTTATCGGACCAACCATTTTTTCTTTATTATCCCTAATTGTTCCCAAAAAAATATACCCAAATGCATCTACTTGGAGCAGTTCTGTTTGGCAATTAGGTAGTATGTTTGGTCCAGCAATTGCCGGATTTTCTATAAGTTTAATAGGCGTGCATTGGTCAATGTGCTTGGTTTTTGTTTTTTCGTTAATCGCAATTGCGTTTCTTACTCAAATTGAAAAGAAACCAATTTTAAATCCTAAAATAGGAGAACCAATTTTCGAAAGTTTACGCGAAGGAGTAAAATTTGTTTTTAAAAATAAAACCATTTTAGGCGCAATTTCACTAGATATGTTTGCCGTTTTGTTTGGTGGCGCAATGGCATTATTGCCTATTTTTGCGCAAGATATTTTAAAAGTAGGATCCGAAGGTTTCGGAATTTTACGCGCTGCACCGGCAGTTGGTGCCGTTGTAACCATGGTTTTATCTGCCTACATTTCTTTAAACAGAAAAGCTGGAGTAAAATTGCTTTCCGCAATTTTTATATTCGGAATTTGTATGATTGTCTTCGGACTATCCGCTATTTTTTGGGTTTCTGTTTTTGCATTATTCTTAAGCGGAGTTGCCGATGGTGTTTCTGTTGTTATAAGAAATACCATTTTGCAATTGCACACGCCAGACAATATGCGTGGTCGCGTTTCGTCTGTAAATTCTATCTTTGTCGGTTCATCAAACGAACTTGGCGCTTTTGAAAGTGGCGTAACTGCAAAACTAATGGGAACAGTAACCGCAGTAGTTTTTGGCGGAACCATGACTTTAGTAACCGTAATTACCACTGCTGTAGCTTTACCAAAATTCCGGAAATTAGATTTACAAAAAGAAGTTGACGCTTTAGAAAATGGGGAATGATTTTTTATATTTATTAAATTCTAAGATTTTATTAATTTAAAGTTTTTTTGATCTCCATTTTTATTAAAGGTTTTACAAATGTAAAAACCCTTTTCTAAAGATATATTTAAGAAATTTATATTCCCAGGATTTTTAAATTCTGAAATTAATTTTCCATTGATATCAAATATTTGAACTAATTTTAAATCGACATTTTCGCTAAAATTTATTCGATCTATAATTGGGTTGGGATAAATTGATAAATTGTAATTAAAATTATCTATTCCTAAATTTTCAGTAACAACTTTAACATGAGTAATTAAATACTTGTTGTTTAATTTAGAAAATCCCGACATTATTAATGCGTTTTGATTATCCATCAACGTGCTTTTTAGAACATCATTTTCTGGAGTAATATCGAGCAAAAGCGAACCTGTTGTGTTAAAATTTGAATCTGGTGAACCATTTAAATTAAAGCGAGTCACTTTAAACATTCGATTACCATTTTCTATGAAAGAACCACTAACAATAATTTTATTGTCATTTTGAACAACCAAATTTTCATAATTATAAAAATTTTGAAGAATACCGTTAGCACCAAAGTTTGAAATTAATTGACCTAATTGATTAAATTTAATCATTGAATTATTGTTAGACAACCAACCGCCAGCTATAATATTGCCATCTGGACATTTTTTTAAATCTTTAAAATATTCAAAACTTGAGCCTGATGTAGTTGGAAATATATCTAATATAAGTTTTCCATTATCACCAAATGTACTGTCATAAGTTCCATCCAAATTTAATTTTATAACTGCAGATTTAAAGTTATTACTTACCGTTCTATCAGCACCACATAGCAATAATTTATTATCATCAGTTAAAAGATTATTTATAACATGAAATTTATATCCTGTATTGTCAAATTTTAAAATTCCATTTGTAGAAAATGTTGTATCAATAGTTCCATCTTCATTTAATTTTATAAGCGCTCCAAAAAAACCATTACCATTGCCAAAAACGGATACCATAATTTTGCCATCGTTTAATGGAATTACCGAATATACATTTGTAGAAGTTATGGAGTTGAAATTTAATATTTTGAAAATACCGTTAGTGCCAAAAGTAGTATCTAAAGTGCCATTAGAATTGTATCTTGCCACATAAGGTGAAATAGGAAACACACCAGTACTCGGACTTTGAATAGTGTACGAACCACCAACTAAAATTTTTCCATTAGATTGATGGACAATATCAAAAGGTGTGTCTATAAAATCGACATCTGTCTGAACAATTCCGTTATTTCCAAACGTTGTATCAGCTAAACCGTTTTGATTTAATCTAATTAATACGGTATGTGTAATTAAATCGGGATTTGGGTCATCTAATAAGACATAACCTACGGTTACAATTTTATTATCAGCTGAAAAAATACTTTTAACTGGATCGGTAGAATTTGCAATATGTGTAATTCCATTAGTACCAAATGTACTACTCAACACATAATTTTGGCTATTAGAAAGTATAGGTATAAAAAATAAAAATAGAAGTATTTTCATGATTGGGAAATTTTATTGTTTAACTAACGTTTTTGAGTCAACAATTGAACTATTACAAACTAAGGCAACATTGTAAAAGCCGTTTGGATAATTTGATACATCAATGGTAGTTTCATCGCTGTTTAAATCTAAAATAGAAATAAAACAGACTTTAGCTTTTTATCAAATTTAATAAAAAAACTGTAAATCAAATAATTAAAGATATTATTTTGTAAAAGTCTTCAGCTCAAAAGTTTCTCCGTCAAAAACGCCATAAGTAAAATAACCAATCCAATCGCCAAGATTTACGTATTCCGAATTTTCTCCAACGTTTAAAACCATTGGTAAATGTCGGTGACCAAAAATCAAATAATTATAATGTTTGGTTTCTAGTTTTCGTTTGGCATACAAAACAAGCCATTCATTTTCTTCGCCAAGAAATTTCACATCGACATCGCCAGAAATTAATTTGTTTTTTACCGATAAATATTGGGCTAGTTTTACACCTAAATCCGGATGCAGCCATCTAAATATCCATTTAGAAAACGGATTAGTAAACACTTTTTTCATACGTTTGTAACCTTTGTCACCTGGACCTTTTCCGTCTCCATGACCAATTAAAAAGGTTTTTCCGCCAAAAGTATATTCTTGGTTGTCATGATAAACAGGAATATTTAGTTCCTTCTGAAAATAATCGTGCATCCACAAATCGTGGTTTCCTACAAAAAAATAAATCGGGATTCCGCTATCGCGAATTTCTGCCAGTTTACCTAAAACACGCACAAAACCTTTCGGAACTACGGTTTTGTATTCAAACCAAAAATCAAATAAATCGCCCAATAAAAAAATAGCTTCGGCATCTTTTTTAACTTCGTCTAACCAAGCAACAAATTTCTGCTCGCGCGGAAAACTTGCTTCAGGTGTTGGCGCACCAAAATGTTGGTCAGATGCGAAATATATTTTTTTGTTAGGTGGAATTTGCATTTGGTAAAAATAGTAATTTTTAAAGAAATAGGAAGATTAAAAAAAATTGGATACTTTAATTACAATGTTTTTTTAATTAATAAAATAGTTATTTTTGAGAAATGAAGAATTTAGTTGTTTTAATTTTTGCCTTTGCTTTACACGATTGCGCGGATTTTCAACACGACCGCGCGGATTTGCAATCCGTGCCTACAAAGAAGAGCAAATTAGATAAAAGCAAGAAATTATTCTGGGTAAAAAATGAATTGAAATTAAATTGGATTTATTTTTTATCATATTGTTGGCACGGATTGTAAATCCGCGCTATCGGGTTACTAATTTCTTCTTAGGCAACGCACTTTTCTGTTTTGTTTGCAGTTAGCTTTGTCGTAATAAAATTCCTAAAGTTGTAATCTTTATTCATAAAAAAATTAAGTGTTTTTACATATTGCAAGGGACATTTTTAAAAGATAGATTTGAATAATTATTAATCTATTTAAATACAACGCTTATGAAACAAAAATTAAAATTATGGAATGTTTTTTGTTACTTATCTTTACTCATGCTTTTTGGATGCACAGAAGAAAGAGATTATATTGAGAAAAATAATCTCCAAAATATAAAATTTAGCACTATTTCTTTTGATAAGTTATTAATAGAGAAAAGTTTTAAAAAAACTAATGAAAGGATTTTAATTGAAAAACAAAAAACAGCTGGAGGAAGGTCTTCAATTGAAAATTATTATAATTTTGATTTTGTAGAAGGGAGTGATGCAAATATTATTGAAATTGATAATAGGAAATATTATAATGTTCTAATAAGGCGAAGTTTGGAAAATCCAGATTATACTGAAAATCTTCTTATTTTGGTGGAAAATATAAATAACGTTGAAGAGATTAGTGCGTTTATCATAAAATATAATTTATCAAATGAGTCTAGCTTGAATGATCTAACCGATATAGATAAAGAGATTACGCCGCTTTTTGCAAGAACAATAATGTATTGTTATAATGTTTGTACAACCTTCTGCTATAATACTATTGAAAACAGTCCAAAGTATTCGGAACCACATTATCCAGGTTCAGATTGCACAAATTCTTCTTTTATAGCAACTACTTGCAGTCCAGAATGTAAAGAAATTACTATTGGTGTTTTGGGAGATTCGTCTTATACACCGCCTTTTGAAAATCCGTTTAGCGGCAGTGGTACAACAGCAGGTTCTGATCAAACTACAATAGTTACAACACCTCAAAATCAAAATGGTAGTACTCAAAATACCAATCAATTAATTCTTGCACCAGTATTAGATGATGTAGAGGATGAACCGACAGTTACTAAAACTCCATGTGAACATTTGAATGATTTAATGACAGTTACAAGCGTTCAGACTGAAATTCAAACTTTAAAACCTTTAAGTAATGGTTTAGATGAACATGGGTTTTTCGTTAAGAATGGAATTCACAACGTTAACGGAACCAGTGTTTCTGGTTCTTACACAGAAACGATTCCGTCTAATCCGAAAGATCCTCATCATTTAAGTTTAGACGGACCAAATGGATTAAAAACCGGTAAAGTTATTACTGCTGTTCATTGTCACACAAGTCCAAGTTTGAATGGAGGAACTAGAATGTTCTCTCCCGGTGATGTTTCAATGTTGCACTCAATCGCAGGATATCATGTAAATTTAAAAAGTCAAAAAGATTTTGCTGCTTATAGTGTTTTATTAGTTACATCATTTGGCACTTTT
>JBLIJW010000114.1:0-7733 GCA_047636155.1 Flavobacterium sp.
TACTATCGTTTCTAGTAATCTGTTGGCGTATATTTGTAATTGACTTAATTTAACAACTTCTTCTTTCATAAATTTTGGAATTTTAATAGAATACTTTTAAATAGAAAAATCACGTTTTAAACGTGATTTTTCTATCTCTTACAAAAATAGTCATTTTATTTTGGGCATAAAAATTAGTCTGCTGCTTCCTCTAATCGATCTGTGGTTTCCTCTGTCTTTTTTTTAATAGTTGCAATTGTTTCATCAACTTCATTGCTAACTTCGGGTACTTTTGTTTTAACTGTTTCTGCAACATCTTCAGATTTCTCTGTCCTATCTTCTATTACATCCGATTTATCTTCTGTAAATGAGTTCATTTTTTCTTTAACACGATCATAAGTATCTCCTACAAACGCTTCTGTCTTTTCAGCATATTCATTAACTTTTTCTTTTGCTGTTTCGTAAACCTCTTCTATTTTTTCCTTTGCTTGTGGTATATATTCATCTGCTTTATCTTTCATTTCTTCTGCAAAATCTTCCGCCTTATCTATATATGGTTTAGCCGCTTCCTTGATTTTTTCTGAAGATTCATGAGCAAAATCTTCTGCCTTATCTGTCATTTTTTCTGTAGATTCTTTAGCAGAACCGAATAAATTTTTAAAAAAGCTTCCTAATCCCATAATATTTTTTTTTAGTTTGTTACACAATATTACGTTTTTTTCAATTCAATTAACAAATAGATCGTGCTTAATTTTATGAAAATCTAATTTTGGAAGTCCGCAAGTTTGGTTTTTGCATTCATAAAAAAGCGATTGATTTTCTTTAAATCTATCTTTTAAAATAGGAAGATCTGATTTTTGCTCGCAACCAGCCAACAAAATGTTTGGACGATAGTAGCTATTTAATTCGTTAACCATTTCTTTTGCATTGTTACTGCATACTGCTAATTCTGTTTGATTTTCAGAAAAAAGTAAATGTAATTGCAGCCAATTTGAAAATGCAGATGGATAATCTACCTTAGATAAAGTTATACGTAACATTGTGGCGCTTATTTCTCGGTAATCATTAGAATAAAAATAATTAGATAGTAAAAATAGATTTTTTGCCATAACCGAGTTGGAAGCTGGTATAACATTATCTTCTATTTCAAAATGAACAGTAATTAACTCTTCTTCATTTTTAGAAGTAAATCTAAAAAATTTAGTATCATGATCGTAAAACATCTCCAAACAATAATCGGTTAGTTTTTTAGCTTTCTGTAACCAATTTTCGTCTATAGTGGTTTGATATAAAACAATAAAACTTTCGATTGTAAAAGCATAGTCTTCTAAAAAACCGGTAATACTGCTAATTCGATTTTTGTAACTATGCCAGAGGCTACCATCTTTTTTTAAGAATTTTTCAATAATAAAATTTGCATTTTTTAGCGCTATTTTTAAATAATCTTCGTCTTGAATCGCTTGATATGCCTCCAAATATCCTTTAAGCACAATTGCGTTCCAAGAACACAATAGTTTGTCATCTAATCTTGGTTTTTCTCTTTTTTCTCTGTGTTGGTATAATTTCATTTCCCAACCACGTTTTTTAGATTGTAATTCTTCTAAAGTAATTTTGTTTTTTGCAGCAATTAATTCCAATTCTTCAGTTTGAATTAAAACATAATTATTATGTTCCCAAAAGCCGAATTCATTAATGTTAAACACTTGAGAAAAGAGCTCAAATTCTTCTTGAATTATAAATTTTAATTCATCTTTTTGCCAAACATAAAAAGCGCCTTCTTCTAGTTTTTCATGTTTATTTAAACTATCCGCATCTAAGGCAGAATAAAAACCGTTTTCTTCGGTTAACCATTCTTGGGTTATGAATTTCAATGATTTTTGTATTACTTCTTTATAAAGCCAGTTTTTATTCAACTTATACGCATTAGAATACAAACTTACTAATTGACCGTTGTCGTAAAGCATTTTTTCAAAATGGGGTACATGCCATTCTAAATCTACAGAGTATCTAGAAAAACCTCCGTCAATAACATCAAATAAACCGCCAAAGGCCATTTTTTTTAAGGTTAAATCTACAAAGTTTAGTATTTCGTTTTTTTGGTTTAGATAACCGTAATGCAACAAAAATTCATAATTGTTTGGCATCATAAATTTTGGAGCACGAGCCATTCCCCCAAATTCTAAATCAAAACTTTTTTGCCATTTTTTAACAAGATTTTCTAAAGAAAAGGTATTTTTTTCTTCGTCATTTTCTTCTGTTTGAACTATGGATAACATTTTAATTCCGTCGGTTAATTTCTTTGCATATTCTTCTAATTTATTTAAATCATTTTCGAATAAATTTTGCAATTGATCTAAATAATGTATCCAATCTTTTTTAGGAAAATAAGTTCCGCCCCAAATTGGTTTTCCGTTAGGAAGACAAACTACATTCATTGGCCAACCGCCGCGGGAAGTCATTAATTGAACCGCTTTCATATAAACTGCATCAATATCTGGTCGCTCTTCTCTATCTACTTTAATGTTTATAAAGCTGTAGTTCATTACTTTTGCTACTTCTTCATCTTCAAAACTTTCATGTTCCATTACGTGACACCAATGACAAGCAGAATAACCTACAGAAACAATAATTAGTTTATTTTCTGTAATTGCTTGTTGCAAGCTTTTTGCATTCCATCCTTTCCAATGAACCGGATTATTGGCATGTTGCAGTAAATACGGGCTAGTTTCTAAATGCAATACATTCATTTTATTATAGTTTGGAAGCCGTTAAAAGAGCTTCGGTTTTATTAAATACAAAAAAAGCGCTTCGTATTTGGAAGCGCTTTGTATTTGCAATTTATATATTATTGTAATTCAAAAGTGATTTTTAAATTAACACGAAATTCGGCTACTTTTCCTTCTTTTACCGTCGCGCTTTGCTCTTTCACATAAACTGATTTTATGTTTTTTACCGTTTTAGATGCTTGTTGCACTGCTTTTTGAGTCGCATCTTCCCAACTTGTCGGAGAACTTGAAAGAACCTCGATAACTTTTAAAACTGCCATAACGAAAGGTTTTATAATTAGTATTTGAAAGATACAACTTAATTATGAATTTCACAATTTATGGTTTAGCAATTTTTTAAGTTAATAATTTCTTGTTCTGTTAATGGACGCCAAACTCCTTTTGGTAGATTTTTTTTAGTTAAGCCAGCAAAAGCAACACGATCTACTTTTACTACATCGTATTTGAAATTTTCAAAAATAGCGCGAACTACTTTTACATTGGATGTTCTTAGCTGAATTCCGATTTCAGTTTTAGGCTGATTTTCAATATAACTAATTTCATCTACGCTCAATTTATGACCATCAAGAGTTACTCCATTGCTTATCTTCTCTAGATCTTCAAACTTTAAATTTTTGTCTAAAGTTACTTGGTAAATTTTTGTTGATTTTTGATTTGGCAAACCAAATTTCCTAATTATATCGGTATCATTAGTAAACACAAGTAATCCAGTAGTGTTTTTATCCATTCTTCCTATTGGTTCCATGCGAGATTTAGTTGCAGTACGAATTAATTCTTGTACGTTTCTATGATCTACCTCTTCTCTTGAAGTTGTGAAATTTTTAGGCTTATTTAATAAAAAATACTCTTTTTTCTCCGGAATAATGGTCGCTCCGTCAAAATTTACGACATCACCAGGTTTTACTTTGTATCCCATTTCTGTAATCACCAGACCATTCACTTTTACATTTCCAGATTGAATGTATATGTCTGCATCGCGTCGCGAACACATTCCAGAATTTGCAATGTATTTGTTTAAGCGAATATCGTCTGATTTGATTGGTTTTGGTACATTAACGGCTTCGCTTTTAACTACAGGTTTGCGATTTTGAGCTCGCTTTGCCATAGCCGGTTTTGAAGTAGAATTAGTTTTTTTTCTGTCGGAACTAGGTTTTCCTGAGCTGGGACGTTTTTTATTATTACCAGAAGTACTCATTGTATTTTTTTGCAAATATACTCATTTTGACTGATAAATATTGTTTTCCTTTTCTAAGGATAAATCAGATGCTAAATCCCTAATTTAAAGAAATTTTTACCATGTACTAAAATCTGCGGATCAATTAAAATTATACAAAAAACGCCAGAAACAACTAAAATTTTTAAAATGTTATGAAGTAACAAGTAGTGTTCTTTTTTTTTGGCTTTCCATAAATAAAGACAAAAAAACAGTAATACAATCATGCTTATGTAAAAATAAGCATCCATATAACCAACATCATAGATCTCAATTAAAAAATAAATTGGAAATACTGCAGAAATAGTAAGAATGGTGATTACTTTTTTGGCGGTGTTTTCTCCATATTTAACACTAATGGTTTGGTAATTGTTTGCAATATCGCCTTGGATATTCTCAAGATCTTTTATCATTTCTCTAATAAAAATTAATAAAAATAAAAAAGTAGCATGAAAAAATACTTGAGGGTAAATTATTTTATAATACAATAAAATTGCAAAAAATGGTAAGACAGCTAGTATTGATGCTGTTAAATTACCAATGAATGGATATTTTTTTAATTTGTGGGAATAAAACCAAATTGCAAAAATGTATAAAGAAAAAAAGAAAAAGGCTCGGATTGAAATAAATAGCGCTAATAAAACAACCACAAAGTTAATAGTAAAATAAACTTGTAATTTAGTTTGTTGGCTTACTAAACGGTCTAGTTGTGATTTGTTAGGTCGGTTTATTAAATCCTTTTTACTGTCGTAAAAATTATTAATGATATAACCAGAAGCAATGGTTAAGCTAGATGCCAACACCAAAATAAAGATATTAAAATCTAGAATTATATTTAAAGAGCGAAGTTCTTTTGGCGCCAAAATAAAAATTGCTGCCAAATATTGCGCTAATGCAATAACAGGAATATTGTAACCACGAATTACCGAAAACATACTAAATATTTTTAGTAGGTTTATTTTGGTTTTTCTGCTAAGCATGAAGTTTTAAAATTGGTATACTACTTCTAATTTGTAGTCTTTTAATGCTACTTTTGCCTTCTCTAAATCTTGAGTAAATCCTAAAATATAACCACCACCGCCAGAACCACAAAGTTTTAAATAATAATCGTTGGTATCAATACCTTGTTGCCAAAGACTGTGAAACTTTTCGGGTATCATCGGTTTAAAATGATTCAAAACTACTTTAGATAATTTCTTAGTATTTGAGAATAGGGATTTCATATCGCCACCTAAAAAATTTTCAACACAGGCATCGGTATATTTTACAAATTGATTTTTAAGCATTCTGCGAAATCCTTGTTCTTTCATGTTTTCCATGAAAATAGTAACCATTGGAGCAGTTTCTCCAATAATTCCAGAATCTAATAAAAATACAGCACCTTTTCCGTCAAATGTTTGCGTAGGAATTCCGGTTGCTTCAATATTGTCTTGAGAATTAATTAAAATAGGAATACTTAAATAACTATTTAAAGGGTCTAAACCAGAACTTTTTCCGTGGAAAAAGGATTCCATTTGTCCAAAAATAGATTTTAATTGTAGTAATTTCTCGCGTGTTAAGTTTTCTAAAACAGTAATTTTTTCTACTGCATATTTGTCGTAAATAGCAGCAACCAATGCACCACTACTTCCAACGCCATAGCCTTGCGGTATGCTAGAGTCAAAAAACATTCCGTTAGAGATATCTTGTTTTAAAGTTTCTAAATCAAATTGCACCAAATTAGGGTGTTCTGCTTTCAACTGCTCTAAATGAACAGAAAATCGCTGTAAACTTTGGTTTGATTTTATTGCTTCTGCAGAAGGGTTTTCTTCTACTTTCAATGCACCATTGTAAAAATTATAAGGGATAGATAAACCTTTAGAATCTTTTATAATTCCGTATTCACCAAATAATAATATTTTCGAGTAAAATAATGGTCCTTTCATATATGGCAAATTTACTACTTAATTTGTTGTATTCCAAATCCTAAAGCATCACAAATATACTCACCATTTTTACAATAACCAACTAAGTCAGATTGGATAAATTTTAAAACTTTTGATTTTACGTTTTCTGGATACAAAATATGCACGTTAGCACCGGCATCTAAAGTAAAACAAACTGGAATGTTAGTAGCTTTTCTGAAGTTCCAAATAGCATTTATAATTTCTAAAGTATTTGGTTTCATTAATATAAAGTATGGCATTGACGTCATCATCATTGCGTGAAGTGTTAAAGCTTCACTTTCTACCAATTGTATAAAACTATTTACATCTCCAGATTTTAAAATTTCTTTTAGTTTAGATAAGTTTTTGTGCGCTTGCTGAAATCGTTCGTTTGCAAACGGATGGTTGTGCATTAAATTATGACCTATTGTACTTGAAACTTGTTTTTCGCCTTTATCAACAAGTAAAATAGTATCCTGATAATTATCAAAATTTGAATGAATTGAGTCTGGAAAAACTGTTCCGTACAAATCCGAACTTTCTTGAAAATCTTCGTGTTTTCCCCATACAACAATAGAGTTTTTAATGCTTCTGCAAGCACTACCAGAACCTAATCGTGCTAAAAAAGAAGCTTTTGTATAAAAATAATCTTCTGAAATTGTAGGATTTAACAGCCTTTCTAATGCCATAATATTAATAGCTAAAGCTGCCATTCCAGAGGCAGATGAAGCAATTCCCGAACTATGCGGAAAAGTATTTTTAGTTTTAATTATTAAATGGAATTGGCTTAAAAACGAACAATATTTTTGGATGCGTTCTAAGAATTTAGCAATTTTAGGCTTAAAATCTTCTCTTGGTTTTCCTTCAAAAAATAAATCAAAAGTAAGGGTATCCCAATCGTCTTTTGGTTCAAATTCTAAAGTAGTTATCGTTTTGCAATTACTTAATGTAAAGCTTAATGACGGATTTGCCGGAATTTGCTCTGCACCATTAGTTTCAATTTTGCCCCAATATTTTACCAAAGCAATGTTGCTCGGTGCGCTAAAAGTAAAACTTCCTTTTTTGGGAGTTATTTCGGAAATAGAACAAATAAAATCGGTATCAGAAAACATGCAATTATTTTTCGCAAAGATACTTTATTTTAAAAACCGAAATTTAAATAGTTTGTTATATTTGTATAAAACAAAATAAATGCAAAAAATAATTCGAATAGCCTTAGTAGTTACCGTTTGCCTGGCAATTGGCTTTTTGTCTGGAATGGCGACGCAAGACGGAGTTAAAACTTGGTTTCCGACTTTAATAAAGCCTATTTTTAATCCGCCAGCTTATGTGTTTGCGCCAGTTTGGACAGTGTTATATATTATGATAGGTATTGCTGGTGGATTGGTTTGGGGCGAATTAGAAAACAACCCGATAGAGGTAAAAAAAGGATTTAAATTATTTATAATTCAACTGGCATTAAATGCTTTGTGGTCTTTTTTGTTTTTCAGTTTGCACAATCCGCTACTTGCTTTTGTTGAAATTATTTTACTTTGGTTATTGATTATTGAAACGTTTAGACAATTTAAAATAATAAATACAACTGCTGCGTACTTATTTATTCCCTATTTATTGTGGGTAAGTTTCGCAATGGTTTTAAACGGAAGTATTTGGTGGTTGAACAGATAAGATCCGTAAAATAAAGAATTTTACGATGTTAAATACTTGGATTTTCAATCGGTTGTATTTAAATTGCAATATAAAAGTAACCTAATTATTAATTTATAAATTAACAACAAATGAAAAAAGTATTTTTAAGTTTAGCAATGATTGCATTACTAACGGTTTCTT
>JBLIJW010000115.1:0-7659 GCA_047636155.1 Flavobacterium sp.
TCTAAACGAATGTCGTTGGTATACATTAATTGTTTATCGTCAATCATTACTTGATGTCTTTCTGAGGTTCTTCTTAAATTATGCTGATAGTGTATGGCATCATCATTTTGAATTTTTAAAACAAGCGTATCATTTTGGATGATATTTAACGTGTTTTTTTCCACAAATTTACCATAATTAGCATGTGACGCTCCGAATTCGATCCCTGTAAATAGGATTGCTAATAATGCAATAAACCAAATACCTAACAATGTTATCGAAGCAGCTTTGCTAAATTGTTTAATACTACTAGATAAAATTCGAAGTCCTAAGACTAACAGCACTAAAAATGGAATTCCTACTAAGATAAAAAGAGAAATGGATAATAACCATCTCGGCAAAGTTGCATCGTAGAAAAAATCTGGATACCCTATAAAGCCGCTATCAATATTTAAAAATTCTAAACTTCCCACAGAAAACCCTCCGATAATCAGAGATAAAATAACAGCAGCACCTAAAAACACAAAAAGTACTCCAATAAATTTCCCTACTACTTTAAAGAGAACTAGAATAATTTTACCAATAGCATTTAAAAAATCGTGTAAGCCGTTATTTTTTTTTGTCTTTGCGGAAAAAGTTTGATTTATTTTTTCGGAAAACTCAGTAGCGCCATCTTTTAATTTTTCTGAAACATTTGTAAACTCTTCACGGATCTTTTTTTCAATATTGTCAATATTTACTGGTTCGCCTTCCATTTGCAACTTTTCTGCGGTGGTCTTTGCTTCGGGCAATAAAATCCAAAGTATAATATAGACCAAAATGCCAATTCCTACACCTGCTAAAGTGGTGACTAAGAATAACAAGCGAATCCAAATGGTATCTATGTTAAAATAATGTGCAATGCCCGAAGCAACACCACCTAAAAATTTATCATCTCCGTCTCTAAATAATTTTTTTCCTGAAGCCTTATTTCTAGAATACGAATAACTAGCATCTGTGTAGGCATCTTCTGCTTCTGCATAATCTTCTGGTTGCCCCATAATTACAATAATAGCCTCGATATCACTTTCATTTACAACCTGTCTAGCGTCTGTTATTTTTTCTGATAGAAGCTCACTAATACGTGCCTCTATATCTGCAATAATTTCATTTTTTCCTTGTGGATCTTCGCTTAAAGATTTAGAAATAGATGCTAAGTAGCGTCTTAGTTTTTGGTACGCTTCTTCGTCGATGTGAAAGAAAAATCCTCCTAAATTAATATTTATAGTTTTATTCATTTGAAGTTGGTTTTGTGCTAATTACTTGGTTTACTGCATTTACTAAATTACTCCATGTTTTGTCTAACTCTTTTATAAACATGCGGCCGTTTTCTGTGATAACATAGTACTTTCTTGGAGGTCCCGAGGTAGATTCTTCCCATCTATAGGTTAACAATCCGGCATTTTTTAAACGCGTTAATAACGGATAAATGGTTCCTTCAACCACAATCATTTCTGCACTTTTGAGTGTCGAAAGAATTTCAGAAGTATACGCATCTCCATTTTTTAAGATGGATAAGATACAGTACTCTAAAACACCTTTTCTCATTTGTGCTTTTGTGTTTTCTATCTTCATTAAGTATATTTTATTTTATAAATTTTATAGTAAAAGGGTATTTGTAATGCTCGCCTTCTTTTGCTTTTAGCGATGCTATAATTACCAATGCAATTCCTGCCAAATAAATAACTCCAGTTACGGTTGCAAGACCAATAAAACCTAAAATAATATTTGTATTGAAATCAAAATCGATGTAAAAATTGTTAAAGTTGTGAATGTTCTTAAAAAAAGTACCTACGGCAAAAGGTATAAATGTGAGCGTTAAAAGAAAAGCATATAAGGTATAGCTCAAATTAAAATTTATAGCTTCTTTGCCATGTTCATTTAAAAAAGGACTTCTCTCTTTTAAGGTTTGCCATGCAATAAGCGGTGTAATTATATGCCCAAAAGGAATTATAAATCCAGCAAAGGCAGAAATATGTATTAAAAAAGCACTGGTGTTTTGATTGTTTTTTTTCATAATATATAAAGTGTATAATACTTTCCTATGCAAATATATATCTTTAAAAAGGTATTATGCAATGCATAGTACTATAATTAACATTTATTTAACATTTTAATCCTTTCTTATTATTGGATAAAAAGTCTTAAATTGCGTGTATAATCGAGGTTTATGAAGATTACGCCAAAGAAAATTAATGTGTTTATGTTCTTTAAATTGCCATTGGCATACATCGGAGGTGTTCGCGTAAAAACAGTGTCGGAAGAGCAAGCAACCGTTAAAATTTCGCATCGATGGATGAATCAAAATCCGTTTAATAGCATGTTTTGGGCAGCTCAAGGAATGGCAGCAGAAATGAGTACTGGTGTTTTGGTGATGAAAGCAATAGAAAAATCTAAAGAAAAATTTTCTATGTTAGTAATACATCAAGAAGCCAACTTCTTTAAAAAAGCAACGGGTACCATTCTATTTACATGTGCCGGTGGAATGGAAATTAGTAAAGCTTTAAAAAGAGCTAAGGAGACTAAAGAGGGGCAGGTTTTTGTTTTAACTGCCGAAGGAAAAAATGAAAATGGAGTCCTAGTCTCTAAGTTTAATTTTGAGTGGAGTTTAAAAGTAAAGTAAAAAAAATCCACTGTTGAAACAGTGGACATGTATTGTTATAAAATAAATGTATTTTATTTATTTTCTTTGGCTTTAATGCCGGTAATATATTTGTCTAAACGTCTTCCGTAAGTAGACTTTTTCACCTCAATAGATAGTGATTTATTGATGGTATCTAATAATTTAATATTTGCATCATATAATTCTGTCAATGCAATGTAAGGTGCAGCTTCAGAATCTGAATTTGTCAAAGCAAAGTTTGTGGTGAATAAATATTTTCTACGAATCATATTATTGAAATCCGCATTTACTTTTTGAATAGAATCTACATTTTTAGATTTTACTGCATCAAACTCTTTTTTGATAAACTGTAAACGCTGATTTTTAAATTTATCATTAATTTTTGTGAATTTGTTTAAAACTAATTGATTTTCAGATCCTATAATTTCTGTATCAAAACCAAAAGTGTCCATATTATCATTAATGGTTATTGTTCCTTTATTGCCAAAGAATAAAATTCTCTTATCTGTGGTATTTCCTTTAAAAGTTAAGTAATACATTTCAGGAGAAGCTACATTATCTGTTAATTTAAAGTTTCCATCGCCAAAAACATCTACAGAGTCTACAGAAACGATTGCAGTATCATTTATTTTCTGTAGATATAATGTACCTTTTTTTAATCCTTTGATATTTCCTTCAACAATCATATCTCCATCTTTTTTAGAGGAACAAGCAAGGATTAAAATTGATACTACTAAAACTGTTATAATTTTCTTCATTTATCTTAATAATTTAGGCTACAAATATGCTTTATTTTTTTATATGGTGGAGGATAATTCCATTAAAATTGTACACAAAATAGCACCAACGGTACCAATTGCATAGCCAAAAACTGCTAATAAAACACCTACAGTTGCTAAAGAAGGATGAAAGGCCTGTGCAACAATTGGGGCAGATGCAGCACCACCAACGTTTGCCTGACTACCAACGGCTAAAAAGAAATAAGGAGCTCTAATTATTTTTGCAACAACAATTAACAAAGCGGCATGAATGGTCATCCAAACAAAGCCAATTGCGATCAAACCAGGGTTTTCAAAAGCTTGATTTAGATCCATTTTCATACCAATCGTGGCTACTAGAATATAAATAAAAATACTACCTAATTTACTGGCGCCTGCACCCTCGTAATTTTTTGCTTTTGTATAGGATAAAAGAATGGCTACAATTGTAGAAATACTAATTAGCCAGAAAAAACCAGAACCTAAAAATGAAAATACATTACGCCAAGTTTGTGAACTAATAGATGCTACAAATTCAGAGAAAAATTCACTTAAATATTTTGCTGCAAAATGACCAAAACCAACTGTTCCAAAAGCAATTGCCAGCATTACCATATAATCTGCTAACGTAGGGTTTTTCTTTATTTTTTGTGAAAAACTAATTACTTTTTCTTTTAACTCTTCAATAGCAGAAGTATCTGCTTTTAGCCACCTATTTATTTTATCTTTCTTACCAATTCCTATCAGTAAAATAGCCATCCAAACGTTGGCAACAACAATATCTACAATGACCATTCCGCCATATTTTGAAGGATTGTATTTATAAATTTCCAACATGGCAGTTTGGTTTGCACCACCACCAATCCAACTTCCTGCGATTGTTGACAGTCCTCTCCAAACAGCATCAAAATCTGCACCACCAACAGTTTGTGGTGAGAAAATAGAAATTAATAAAATAGCCAACGGACCCCCAATAATTACGCCTACAGTTCCTGTGAAAAACATAATTAATGCCTTAGAACCCAAATTAAAAATGGCTTTTAAATCAATGCTTAAAGTCATTAGAACTAATGCGGCTGGCAATAAAAACCGACTCGCAACATAATAGAGTTGAGAAGAATTACTGATAACTTCTCCAGCAGCGCTTGTTGTTTTCCATTCAGGAGAAATAACGCCTACTGTGGTAAAAATTGCAGGAACAAAGTAAGCCATAAATAAACCTGGAACTATTTTATAAAATTTAGGCCAAAAACCTGTTTTTAAGTTTTCTGTATAGAATACAAATCCCAAAGAGACTATTAAAATACCAAAAACAATGGCATCATTTGTAAATATTGGTTTCATGTTTAAATTGGTTTTTTGGTAAAATTGGTATTTAAAACAACACCTAACTGCATTCTTTTTAAAATTAGGTTGGGTGTTTTAATTTGTAAATATGCCATTTTTAATTTGATATTGTTAGTCCATTTGTAAAGAAAGCCAATACCAGTCCAATTTTGAGAGAATGTTTGGGCGTTGTTTAAATTTAGAAATATTTCATTGAAGGTATAGGTGCTCCAAGTGTTTGAAAGTGGGTAACTTATATTTAAACTATAACGCAGCCAATTTTGGAATTGATCTGTGTCTATATTTTTGTGAATAAAACGCTGCTCAAATCTAAAACGGTGTTTTGCTGTGAACTTTCTCCAACCCGATTTTAAGTTCAGATCTTCATAAAAACGAGATTCGTATAAGTTTACGGAAGAAGTGTCATATGCTATATCTGCGGTAGCATAACTTACACCGAGCGTTGCATTTGTTTTTGGGGTAAACGTATAATTAATTCCCAAACGGTAAATTTCTTGTTGAAATTCACTAGCCAATTCAAAATAGCGAAAATGTGCCATTGTTTTCAGGGAATATCTTGCTGATAGTTTGTGAGAACCGTTATACATATACCAGGTCCCTAATTGATTTTCAGGGTTTTTTTGTCCTTGAGTTTTAATACATATAAAACTCAAGGACAGCATTAAAAAGATTTTCTTCATATTTAATATTAGTCTGTAGTGTAAATTTTTGTTTCTTTAAAAAGAGAAATTTCAATGTTTTCTGTTGCTGCTTTATAAACAATCCATTCTTTATTAAAAAAGGCATTTGTTTCAGAGACTACTTTTTTAAACTCAGCTTTAAATTGATTCATTAAAACGGTTTCTGTAGCAGTTTGTTCACCAAATCTAGAACTGATATAATAGCTAGCAGTTCTAAAACGTTGATTAACTGTTATTTCAGGGTTTCTAGTAATTCCCTGCCTTTTATCTACCGAACCTAAATACTTAGCGATTAAAGTATCAATTTTCTTAACAATCGCTTTTGATGCTTTAATTTCAATTTTGTATTTTTTCAAAGTATCGTTTGCAGAAGCATCTTCTTTAGATAATTTAGATTCGATAGCTGCTGCGGTATTTTTACTTTCTACCAATTGTTTTACAACGTTTACAATCTTTTCTTGGTAGGTTTCAAGTTCTTTGCTTGCAGCATATTTTTGTTGCATCGAAACCTCAGACATTTCTAATCTAGGATCATATGCAACATTAATTGTTTGTTCAGACATTTCTTTACCAAAAGTCATTTTTAAGTAATATGTTCCTGGTTTTACAGGAACCCCTGCAGGTTCTTGGGTTGTTTTTTTAATTTTTCTAGAAGGTCTTGCAACTCCTTTCTCTCTTAAATACCAAGTAGTTTTATGAATACCACTTTCTTTAGGAGTTTTAAACTTTAGGGTTCTAATTTGTCTTTTCCCGTCAAAGATTTCTAGTTTAATAGAATCGTATTTTACTTTATTTTTATCTTTTTTAACATCAATATCTTTCTGTCCTGTAGTTGTTTTTTCTTTTTCCCCTTCTTCTGGTTTATCTATATAATAAGAAATAATTGCGCCAGATTTTCTGTTTTCTCCTTGGTAAAGCGCGTCTGCTCCAAATCGGCTTCCTGTTGGTTGCTGATTTTTTGCTTGGTACGCAGTTGGCGGAATAAATAAGGCTAATTTTTTAGAAGTAATTGCTTTGTTGTTCGCAATAGCTCTTAAAGGTCTGATGTCATCTAAAACCCAAGCTGCACGGCCAAAAGTACCAATAATCAAATCGTGTTCCCTTGAATGTATTACCAAATCTTTCACAGGAACGGTAGGAAATCCTGCTGTCCATTTGGTCCATTTGTCTCCCGCATTGATAGAAATATACAAGCCATCATCAGTTCCTAAAAACAGTAAATTTTTATTTTCTGGATCTTCAACGATAGACAAGGTGTAACTTTGTACATCGTTTTCGTCAACAATGCGTTCCCAAGATGTACCGTAATTTTTTGTTCTGTATGCATACGGTGTATAATTAAAACGTCTGTAATCATTCGCAACTAAAAGTGCTTCCCCTTTATTTTTATTGGATGCTTTTATCTGAGTAATCCAACTATTTTTTGGCAAACCTTTCAAGTTTTTAGCAACATTGGTCCAAGTAGTTCCACCGTTTTTAGTGATGTGTACTTGACCGTCGTCTGTTGCCGCCCACAAAACATCTTTTTCCAAAGGAGTGGGTTCTATCACTAAAATTGTACAATGATTTTCTGCACCTGTAGCATCCATTGTTAAACCTCCACTTTCTGCTTGTTTTAGTTTTTCAGGATCATTTGTTGATAAATCAGGAGAAATTACTTCCCAAGTCAGTCCTTTATCCCTTGATTTGTGCACAAACTGACTTCCGAAATACAACGTACTATTATCAAAGGGATCCATTTGAATGGCAGCATTCCAGTTGAAACGCAACGCTATATTCGCGTCTTTATGCGTTGGTTTTACAGAATAGTTATTCCCTGTAATATGGTCATATCGTACCACAGAACCTTGCTGGCTCATAGACCAACCGTATCTAGAATCGTCTTTGTCTGGAACCACATCAAAACCATCCCCAAAACTAAGTTCTTGCCAATATGAATTTCTAATTCCTTGAGATTTCCAAACATATGCAGGACCTCTCCAAGAACCGTTATCTTGCATTCCACCATACACATTATAAGGAAATTCATTGTCTACATTGATATGATAAAATTGCGCTACTGGAATATTTCCGATAAAACGCCAAGATTTACCACCATCTTTTGTGATATTTAGTCCACCATCATTTCCATCAATCATGAATTTACCATTGTTTGGGTGAATCCACCAAGCATGATGATCTGGGTGTACACCATTGTTTACACCATAAGCAGGCATCAGTTCTTTAAAACTTT
>JBLIJW010000116.1:0-7537 GCA_047636155.1 Flavobacterium sp.
CTACCAATTGCCATGGTTGTAATCTGTTTTACATTCATCCCAATTTACCATAAACTTAAAGTTTTTACAGCATACGAATATTTAGAAAATCGTTTTGATCTTAAAACAAGAACTTTAGCTTCTCTCCTATTTATGGTGCAACGTGGCCTAGGTACGGGTTTAACTATTTATGCGCCATCTATAATTTTATCTGCATTACTAGGTTGGAATTTGAATATGTTAAACATTATTATCGGAATTTTAGTTATAATTTACACCTATACCGGCGGTACAAAAGCAGTAAATGTTACTCAAAAACAACAAATGTTTGTTATAATGAGTGGTATGTTTATTGCATTTTTTTTAATACTAAAACTGCTTCCGAACGAAATGACGTTTTCAAATGCACTGCATATTGCTGGAGCAAATGAAAAAATGAACATTGTAGATTTTTCTTTCGATCCAGAAACACGTTATACTTTTTGGAGCGGAATTGCTGGCGGTTTCTTTCTTAGTTTGGCATATTTTGGAACAGATCAATCCCAAGTTGGTCGCTATTTGTCGGGTAAATCTGCTAAAGAAAGTCAAATGGGATTAATCATGAATGGTTTTCTTAAAGTTCCGATGCAATTTTTTATTTTATTAATTGGAGTAATGGTGTTTGTGTTTTTTCAATTCCATGATGTTCCTTTAAATTTTAATCCGGTTAATAAAATTGCAATTGAAAATTCGATCTACGCCGATAAATACCATGGTTTAGAAGCTCAGTTGAAAGATTTGACTGAAGAAAAAAAAGAATATAATTTGCTGTACATGGATCATTTGAACCAAAATTATGACAATCCTATTTTACGTAATAAATTGGTAGCAATTAATGGCCAGGAGAGAGATTTACGAGATCAAGCAAAAGAATTAATAATTAAAGCAGATCCAAAGGCAGAAACGAATGATAAGGATTATGTGTTTCTATATTTTATATTAAATTATTTACCGAAAGGATTAATCGGTTTGCTATTAGCTGTAATTTTATCTGCTGCAATGTCTTCCTCTGCTAGTGGATTAACTGCATTGGCATCTACAAGCGCAATTGATATCTACAAGCGAAATGTAAAAGGCGAAAAATCAGACAAACATTATGTAAACGCTACTAAATACTTTACTTTGTTATGGGGAATAATAGCTATTTCATTTGCTTGCTTAGGAACCTTATTCGAAAATTTAATTCAGTTAGTCAACATAGTTGGTTCAATATTTTATGGAACTGTTTTGGGTATTTTCTTAGTCGGGTTTTATATAAAATACATAAAATCACAAGCAATTTTTTATAGCGCTGTGGTCAGTCAATTACTTATTTTTTATATTTATTATCTAGATTGTGTTAGCTTTTTATGGCTTAATTTCATTGGAGCAAGCTTAACAGTTTTATTGTCCTATATATCGCAATTTTTATTAAATAAAAAACAAACATTAACATCATAAAAAAAGCGCAATTTTTAAATTGCGCTTTTTCAATCTTATAAAATAAAAGAATTTATTTTTTGCTCCATTCTGCGATGCTGTCGTTATTCATTTTAACGTAATCATCGTTCTTTGCTTTCGTAGCGTTAGCTGCAGATAATTTAGCCGTTTCAATTGCTCCTTTTTTATCTCCCAGTTTAGCCTGAATTAAAGATTTTTGACGTAAATACCAAAAAGGAATATCACTACCTGGCTTTGTCATATCTACCGCCTTATTCAAATATTCTAAACCTTTATTCAAATCTCCGTTAGATTGTAAATAATATTGTCCAGCAGAGTAGTAATCATTTGCAGTTGGACCAGCTAATGCCTTTGTAATACTAGCAATTGCCATTTTTTGAGTTAGAACTTCAATTTTTAAAGGAACCATAGTTTTCTCCCAAGCAATTTCTAAATCTGCAGAATCGTTTGTAATGTTTCCAAAACCTAAAGAAAAAGTTTCCACATTGCGATTTAGCATCACCGGTTTTGCATTCGCTTTTAAGGCAATATCAGCTTCTTTCCATTCTTCTGGATTTCCCCAATTATCTGTAGTTTTATAAAAATAAACTTCCCAATTATCTGCTTTTGGTATGGTGTACAAAGAGTATTTTCCTTTTGGCAACATTTTTCCGTCAATTATAACATCATCCGAAAAAGAAATTAAGGTATTGGCATTTGCTCCAGTTCTCCAAACTTTACCAAACGGAACCAAGTCGCCGAAAATAACTCTTCCTTTTGCACTTGGTCTAGAATAATCTAAATCAATTTCAGTTAATCCTACAGTCTGGCTTACCAAAACTTTTGGACTTGCTTGCGGAGTTTTTACTTGTGCTTCAATTGCAAAGTTAGCCACGATAAACGCTAATAAAACGATAACTTTTTTCATAATATAAATTTAATTTTTTCAAAATTACAAATTGTTAGACTTTCAAACGTTAATATAATCATAAAGCAAATTATTTCTGTTTAGGTTTATTTGAAATACGTTAAACATTTAGTACTTTTACATAAATATTTGTACATGAAAATTTACCGAATGCATACCAAGCAAAACATTCCTACTACAATTGAAAAAGCTTGGGAACTTTTATCTGATCCTAAAAATTTACAAAAAATAATGCCTGAAAAAATGGGTTTTGAGATAAAATCTGGAGCAGATAGACCAATGTTTGCAGGACAAATTATTCAATATACAGTAACGCCACTTTTGGGAATTCCATTAACTTGGGTAACCGAAATTACGCAGGTAGTACATCAAAAATATTTTGTAGATACGCAACTTTTTGGACCATATGCACTTTGGCATCATAAACATTTTATAAAAGAAATTCCTGGCGGAGTAGAAATGGAAGATATTGTAGATTATAAAGTGCCGTTAGGGATTTTAGGACAATTAGTGCATCCTTTCTTAGTGAAGCCAAAACTAAATGAAATTTTTGAACATCGTAAAAAAAAATTAATCGAAATATTCGGCGAATTCCAACAATTAACTAACAAATACTAAAAATTTAAATAATGAAAAATATACTATTAATTGGCGGTTCATACGGAATCGGTTTAGCAATTACAAAAGAATTAGAGCAGGGAAATACTGTTTATGTAGCTTCTAGAACGAATGAAGAATTACAAAATTTAAGCGTAACCCATATTCCTTTTGATGTTTCAACGGATACTTTGGATACTACTTTACTTCCCGAAAAAATTGATGGTTTAATTTATTGTCCCGGAAGTATTAATTTACGTCCTTTTAGAGGATTAAAACCAGAAACTTTTTTAGCCGATTTACAAATTAATTTTATTGATATGGTTAAAGTAATTCAAACTATTTTACCCAATTTAACGGCTTCGGATCAATCGTCTATAGTACTTTTTAGTACCGTTGCAGTTAAAATGGGAATGCCATTTCATACAAGTGTCGCTGCCGCAAAAGGTGCGATTGAAGGTTTTGCAAAAGCACTTGCTGCAGAATATACTCCAAAAATTAGAGTTAATGTTATTGCACCTTCTTTAACTAATACACCTTTGGCAGATAAATTTTTGAATAACGAAAGTAAACAAGAAAAATCTGCAGAACGTCATCCGCTCAAGCGTTTCGGACAACCAGACGATATTGCACAAATGGCAGCATTTTTAATTAGCGAAAAAAGCAGTTGGATAACTGGTCAAGTTTTTGCTGTAGATGGCGGAATGTCATCGTTATTAGTTAATGGATAATAAAACTATTATGAATATTTTTTGGTTTAGAAGAGATTTACGTTTTGAAGATAATGCAGGACTTTTTCATGCTTTAAGCGCCAACGAGGAAGTACTTCCTATATTTATTTTTGATGCAGTAATTTTAGACGAACTTCCTAAAGACGATGCCAGAGTTACTTTTATTCACCAACAATTAGACCTTATAAACAGAGAATTAGGAAAACACCAACGTAGTTTAGCCGTATTTCATGGAAAACCAGAAGTTGTTTTTGAAAAATTAATTACAGAAAATAAAATTTCAACGGTTTATACAAACCACGATTATGAACCGTATGCCAGAAAGCGGGATAAAAAACTCAACGAACTGTTTAAAGAGAAAAATGTTAGCTTTAAAACTAGCAAAGACCAAGTGATTTTTGAAAAAAGTGAAGTAGCCAAAGACGATGGCAAACCCTATGTGGTTTACACTCCATATTCTAATAAATGGCTATCAAATTTTAAGGAAATCAAATTGCATCACTATAAGTCAGAAGATCATTTAGATAATTTTAAAAAGCACGATTATCCGTTTTTAAGTCTAAAAGATATTGGTTTTGAAGAATCCCAAATCAAAATCACATCATATGATGTTTCTAAATCATTAATTGACCATTACGAAGAAAAACGTAATTTCCCTGCTGTTGATAAAACATCTTATCTCGGAATTTATTTACGATTCGGAGCAGTTTCTATCCGAAAAATGGTAGAGAAAGCAACAAAATCTGATAATAAAACTTTTTTGAAAGAATTAATATGGCGAGAATTTTTTATGCAAATATTATGGCATTTTCCTGAAACTATTAAGAATAGTTTCCGAGAAAAATACGATGCTATAAAATGGCAAAACGACGAAGCGCTATTTCAGAAATGGTGCGATGGCAAAACAGGTTATCCATTTGTAGATGCTGGAATGCGAGAATTAAATAAAACAGGCCACATGCACAACAGAGTTCGTATGGTAACTGCTAGCTTTTTATGTAAACATTTACTTATTGATTGGCGTTGGGGAGAAACCTATTTTGCTCAAAAATTATTAGATTATGAACAATCTAGTAATGTAGGAAACTGGCAATGGTCTGCAGGAAGTGGCGTTGATGCAGCACCATACTTTAGAATTTTTAATCCGGCAGAACAGATAAAAAAATTCGATAAAGATTTGAAATACATCAAAAAATGGATTCCAGAATTAGAAACTTCTAAATATCCTAATCCAATTGTAGATCATAAAGAAGCGCGAGAACGTTGTTTAAAAGTATATAAAGAGGCAGTTGGTTAGACCTTTAATAATATAATAAATTCAAAAATGTTAAGCTCATTGCTAATTAAAATTATGTGTTTTGACGTAAAGAATTTATTTATGTAAAGCAAAAATGCTAGAAAGAAAAAGAAAAAAATGAAAATTGTTTGGTTTAAAAGAGACTTGCGTTTACAAGATAACGAGGCTTTATTTCGAGCTTTGGAATCGCCAGGAAAAATATTGCTCTTGTATATTTTTGAACCTAGTTTAATTGCCGATTATCATTATTCTAAACGACATTTCGATTTTGTAAAACAATCTTTAGAACATTTACAAAAAGAAATAGCAGCATTTCATACTCAAATTTTAGTAGTGAAAGGAGAAGCACTTTCTATTTTTGAACAAATTCAAAATTACGAATCCATCTCTGAAGTATTTTCACATCAAGAAACCGGAATTAAACTAACTTACGATCGCGATATAAAAGTTGGAAACTATTTTAAAAGCCAACAAATAATATGGAATGAATACATTAACAATGGCGTAATTCGCGGTTTACGCAACAGAAAAAGCTGGAAAGAATCGTGGACTGATTTTATGGAAAAAGACTTGTTGCCATTTTCTGCAACTAAAAAGAACTTCGTCAAATATTCCAAAATTGAGGAGTTAGAAAATAATTTCGATATTGTATCTTTAAAAACAAAAGCCACAACTCCGTTTCAAAAAGGAGGAACAGAAATGGCTTGGAAATACTTAAATAGCTTTTTAAATATTAGGGTAGACAATTACAGCAAACACATTAGTAAACCAGAATTGGCAAGAAAAGGCTGTAGCCGTTTATCGCCATACATCGCTTGGGGAAATATATCTATACGGCAAGTTTTTCATGAAGGTTCAAACAAAATTCAGGACGGAAAATACAAACGCCAAATTCAGAATTTTGCCTCCAGATTAAGATGGCAAGCACATTTTATTCAGAAATTTGAGATGGAAAGTCAAATGGAATTTATTGCAATTAATAAAGGCTATCGAGATTTAAAACAATCGATAAATAAAAATTACCATATTGCTTGGAAACAAGGACAAACCGGAGTTCCTATAATTGATGCTTGCATGCGCTGTTTAAACGAAACCGGTTATTTAAATTTTAGAATGCGAGCAATGGTAGTTTCGTTTTATACACACCATTTATTTCAACCATGGCAAAATTGTTCTCCACATTTAGCAAAACAGTTTTTAGATTTTGAACCCGGTATTCATTATCCCCAAATTCAAATGCAAGCCGGAGTTACAGGAATTAATACACTACGCATTTATAATCCGATAAAAAATAGTTACGAACACGATGAAGAAGGCGTTTTTATAAAAAAATGGGTTCCAGAATTAGAAGCAATTCCTAAAGAGTTTATACACGAACCATGGAAATTGAGTTTAATGGAACAACTATTTTATGATTTTGAATTAGGAAAAAATTATCCATTACCCATTATAAATTTAGAAGAAAGCCGACGATTTTCATCCGATTTTTTTTGGAAAATGAAAAAAAATGAAAAAGTAAAACAAGACGGAAAAAGAATTATCGAAAAACACACACTGCCCGACAGAAATGCTTTGATGTAAATAGAAAAAGGCACGATAGAAATTCTATCGTACCCTTTTCACCCTAACAATCAACTTAAAACGAAATTATTTCCAACCACCACCCAAATCTTTATACATGGTAATTTTGGACGCTAGTAATTCTTTTCTTGTATTTATCAATTCCAATTGCGATTCTAATGCATCACGCTGTGTCATTAAAACTTCAAAATAATCTACTCTTGCGGATTTAAATAAATCGTTCGAAATAGAAATAGATTTATTCAAAGCTTCTACTTGTTGCGATTTTAAATCGTAACTTTTTTGCAAATTTTCTGATCTTGAAAGTTGGTTTGAAACTTCCAAATAAGCATTTAAAATCGTGCGTTCGTATTTAAACAAAGCTTGTAACTGTCGCGCATTTGCATTTTTAAATTCGGCTTTTATTGCATTTTTATTTATTAACGGACCAACCAGATCTCCCGCTAAAGAATACAGTAAAGATTCTGGCAACTTAAATAAATAAGAAGGTTTAAAAGCTTGCAATCCAAAAACTGCAGAAATATCTAACGATGGATAAAATTCTGCTCGAGCAACTTTGACATCTAACTTTGCAGCAGTCAATTCTAATTCTGCTTGTTTTATGTCTGGTCTATTTGCCAACAATTGCGACGGAATTCCGATTTGTGCATTCTGAGGAAAATAAATGGTAAACGTAGTTTTATCTCTCGAAATTGGTTGTGGAAAACGACCTAACAAGAAATTAATCTTATTCTCTGTTTCTTTAATATTCTGCATAATGTCAAACTCCATACTTTTAGAAACTAAAACTTCTGCCCGAAATTTTTGTACAGCTAATTCTGTGGTACGAGCAGCATCTTTTTGCACTTTTACAATTTCTAAAGCATTAGTTTGCAAACCAATATTTTTTCTAACAATATCCAATTCATTATCGTAAGCCAACAATTCGTAATAGGAATTTGCTATTTCATAAATTAAATTAGTAAC
>JBLIJW010000117.1:0-7484 GCA_047636155.1 Flavobacterium sp.
CTTTACATTTGAAAGAATTTAAAACTCTTTCTCATGAAAACACACTTCTTATTTCCAAATTGGACAACAAAAATAGGTTGGTTTTTATTTATTCCATCCGTAATTATTCATCTGTTAACAATTTTTGGATATTTAGATTTAGAAGCGTATTTAAACATAAATGTTTTTGCAATTTATGCAGACAATATTGGTGATAAACCAGATATTTTTGAGATTATTGAAGATAGCTTTGCATACGAATTGTTGAGTATTGCAACGATCATCGGCGGAATTTTTATTGGGTTTTCAAAACTTAAAATGGAAGACGAATACACTTCCAAAATTCGTTATGAAAGTTTGGTTTGGGCGATGTATTTTAATTATGCATTAATAATATTCTTTACCTTGTTTTTATACGGAATGGCTTTTTTAAATGTATTAGCATATAATATTTACACTTTCTTAATCTTCTTTATTATCCGATTTTATTTCAGGTTATACCAACTACAAAAAGCTACGGAAGATGAAGAATAATTTAAAAGTACAACGAGCAATTAAAAATATTTCTCAAGAAGATTTGGCAAAATTGGTTGGTGTAAGCAGACAAACTATCAATGCCTTAGAAAAGGAAAAATATATTCCGTCTACCGTTTTAAGTTTAAAAATTGCACGATTTTTTGAAGTCGCGCTAGAAGAAATCTTTACTTTAGAAGAATCAGATTAAAAAACAAAAGATGGAATTTCTTATTTCTTAAACTTAGAAATTCCGTCTTTTAACCAACTTTCATATTCTTTAATATTTGGAGTATAACCTATAGCTTTGTTTAGATTGTTCTCTTGTGAATCTATTAAAACATAATAAGGCTGGCTGTTTGTTTTGTATTTCGTAATGATAAAATCAGTCCATTTTTCGCCATAAGTTGTAATTTCTTCTTTGGTAGAAGGTGAAATAAATTGCTCATTTTCTGGCATTTTTCGTTTGTCATCTACGTATAAAGAAATCAAAACAACTTCATTTTTTAAAATTTTTAAAATGCTTTCGTCCGACCAAACATTAATCTCCATTTTTCTACAATTCACACAAGCAAAGCCCGTAAAATCAATTAAAATAGGCTTGTTAACAGATTTAGCATACGCCAAACCTTCGTTATAATCAGTAAACGTAATTATTCTATGTTCGCCAAACTTCGCACCTTTTGGTAAATCTACTTCAGATTTTGAACTTGAATTGGTTCCAAAAAATCCATTTGGACTTTCGCTATAACTTTGCGGCGGCGGAAAAGCACTGATTATTTTTAATGGTGCGCCAAATAATCCCGGAATCATATAAATAACAAAAGAAAATACCAAAATTGCCAAACTTAATCTTCCTACAGAAATATGTGTTAACGGACTATCGTGTGGTAACGTAATTTTTCCTAATAAATACAATCCCCAAACGGCGAAAATTGCAATCCAGATTGCTAAAAACGTTTCGCGTTCTAACCAATGTAATTGCAAAACCAAATCGGCATTGGACAAGAATTTGAATGCCAAAGCCAATTCTAAAAATCCTAACGAAACTTTTACTGTATTTAACCATCCACCAGATTTTGGTAATGATTGTAACCAACTAGGAAACAAGGCGAACAACATAAATGGCAATGCCAATGCAGATGAAAATCCTAACATTCCGATAATTGGAGCAATTCCGCCTTTGGAAGCAGATTCTACTAATAACGGTCCAACAATTGGTCCGGTACAACTAAAAGAAACAATTGCCAAAGCCAAAGCCATAAAAAATATTCCGATTAATCCGCCGCGATCGGCTTGTTTGTCGACTTTATTTGCCCAAGAATTTGGCAACATAATTTCAAATGCTCCAAGAAAAGACGCGGCAAAAACTACTAATAAAATAAAGAAAATTACATTAAAATAAACATCTGTCGATAACTTATTTAAAGCGTCGGCACCAAATATTCCGGTAACGGCTAAACCAATAAAAACATAAATAAAAATAATCGATAATCCGTATAAAATGGCGTTTCGAATACCTTTACTTCTATCTTTACTTTGTTTAGTAAAAAAGCTAACTGTCATTGGAATCATTGGGAAAACGCATGGTGTAAATAAAGCCGCAAATCCGCCAAGAAAGGCCAAAAAGAAAATTGTCCAAAGACCTTTTTTCTGGTCTTCTTCTGGAAAATTATCAATTGATTCGGTTGTAATTGTAGGCGATTGAGTAACTGAATCTTTTGGAATAGTCACAACAGAAATTGTATCTAATAGTGGTGATTTTTTTGTTGTTTCAGAGTTAAATTCCTCTTCAAAAACAGAAGCTTTTTCAACTGCCTTATTTGCTGCAGGAATTTTAAAAACAAAGTTTTGTTTATCATTAATACAAGCATCTTTACAAACTTGATATTCCAATCGCAATTTTATTTCAGAAACTTTTGAGTTGGTAATTTTTACTTTTTGAGTAACAGTAAAATTGTTTTCAAAGTAATATTCGTCTACTTCAAAAATATCATTAAACTGCTTTTTATACTTACTCTCAACCGCTTTCCCAACCAATTCATAATTCCCTTTCGAATCTTTAAACTCTAAAACCATTGGTAACGAACCATCTGGCGGTGTAAATTGAGAATAAACGTGCCAATCTTTTTCAATTTGCGCTTTTACAATTAAATTAAATTCAGTTTCCGAAATTTTTTCTACGGTAGAATTCCATTTTACAGGATTCTTTATTTGCGAGGTTGCAACTGAAAAAGTTAAAAACGTAAGTAAAAGAATTATATATTTTTTCATTCGATTGTAATAATTTTTAAAATATTAGTGGTGTTTGCATTTACAGAAAACCGATTATCCAACCGATGATTTACAACCCAAACAATTTGAGAATCAGAACATAAAAGCCAAATATTTTTTTTATCTAAGACAGAAATTTTTTCGTCTTTAAAATATTTACTCAACTTTTTTTTGCCCGTCATTCCGAACGGATAAAAATAATCTCCTTCTTTATACCTTCTTAATAGTAAAGGAAATTGAATTTTATTTTCGTCTACAAATATACTGCTACTATCGGGATTTGAAATAGTATTTATCCGTTGCATTTTCAGATTTAAGGGAAAATTAACGATTTGGTTTACATTCGAAATTAAATATACTTCTTCTGATTTTGGTTTAGATTCTATTTTAGACAAAATCAATTCGTTTCTGTTTTTGGTAAGTGCATGCGTTGCCGAAAAAACTTGCTTTCCAGATTGTGCTTTTGGCAATTCATAAATATCTTCCCATGCTGTAAAACCAAAAGGTTGTAACCATTGGTATAAATAGGCTTGGAAGTTAGGTAATTCTAAAAATCGATCTAAAGTAATTATAAAACCAGCAAAACTCTCTTGAACGACATCGCGATAAATAATCCGACTTGCATCAGCAACAAGAGATTGTATTTGTTTTAGGTTTTGAATAGTGTCTTGTATTGAATCTAAAATTTGCGGATTTGCTTCTTTTAAAATCGGAATAACTTCATGTCGCAACTTATTTCGTTGGTATTTTGTACTTGCGTTACTAGAATCTTCACGCCATTGGATTTTATTTTCTTTCGCATAAGCCAAGATGTCTTTTCTAGAAAATGCCAAAAGTGGTCGTATTATTTTTCCGTTTTCAATAGGAATTCCCGTTAAACCATCCAAACCTGTTCCGCGAGAAAAGTTAATTAAAATAGTTTCTAAATTATCATCTGCATGATGCGCAGTTGCTAGAAAATTAATTTTTAATTCGGATATTTTTTCTTCAAACCAATCGTAGCGCAATTTTCTTGCGGCCATTTGAATAGACAATTTATAATCTGATGCAAATTTCTTGGTATCAAAACTTTGCAAACAAATAAGAAGTTTATTTTCTGCTGCAAACGAGGTAATAAAAGCTGCATCGGTATCACTTTCTGTATCGCGCAAATTAAAATTGCAATGTAAAAGAGTGATTTCAAATCCTGATTTTACCAACAAATCTAGCAACACCATACTATCCAAACCACCGCTGGCTGCAACGGCAATTTTTTGCGAAATAGCATCTGGAAAATTTTTAGAAAAAGTCGATTGAAATTGTTTTAACACTATTTAAATTTAATTTGCTAAAATACCAAATTGTGCTCAAAAAACAGAAAAGTTTGGCATCTAAAACTGGTAGATACCAAACTTTTTCTCTTTTTCATAAATCTTATAATTCTGGCGCTAAAGGAAAATCAATAGCAAAATCTGTTAAATTGTGAATGTAATTACTAATGATTTTATCGCCAATTACCATCACAACGTCAATTAAATTACTTTCGGAATATCCTGCAGCAAAAAATGCATCTTTGCTTTTTTGGCTTGCTTTTCCACTATTTTCTGTAACATCTTTTGTGAATTGAATCAATGCATTCAATTTAGTATCAAATGTGGCGTTTCCCTTGCGGATGTCTAAAATTTGTTCGTCTGAAAATCCGTTCATTTTTCCTAAAACAGTATGCGCAGAAAGGCAATAATGACAATTGTTTACTTGAGAAACTACCAAATTAATAACTTCTCTTTCTTTTGCTTTAAGCGTACTTTTTCTGTTTTGCAAGGTTAAATAATCGCCCAAGGCGGTTTCGTTTTTAGCGAAATACGCATATAAATTAGGAACAAAGCCCAAACCTTTAGTTAGGTTGTTGAATATGTCTTGGTTGGTTTGAGAAACTTGCTCTTTTGTTGGAACACTGAAATTTTGCATGATTTTAATTGTTTTAAATTAATTCAATACAAAATTGCAAATAAAGGGAATCATCATTATTGGTGAAACTTCCCGATAGCTTAGCAAAATTTCCTTTAGACTAATTTTAGTTTAAATTCTGTTGGAGAAACACCTTCTTTGTTCTTAAAAAATCGGCTAAAGCCTTGAACATCATCAAAACCCAAATCGTAAGCTATTTCTTTAATTGGTTTATTTGTATAATGTAAAAATCGTTTTGCCTCAAGCAACAATCGTTCTTGAATAAATTGCAATGGTGTTTTATTGTAGGTTTTACTAAAATAATTGGACAATGTTTTTGGCGACTTATGTAACATTTTAGCATAATCAGAAACGGCATGATTTGTTTTAAAATGTGTTTCGACCAGCAAATTAAATTCGCGAACTAAGTCTAAGGTTTGACTATCTGTATTTTGTAAATTATTTTGAGTTTTATGCAAACGCGTACACATTATAAGCAATCGCTTTAGCATCATTTGCAACATTTCAATTTGCAAATCGTCTTTAGATTCCATTTCAATAGAAAGCATACGAATTAAAACCTCAAACTTATCAATATCTTCTTCTGGAATTGTAATGATAGGAACGCGCTGCGCTCCAAAAAAAAGCAAGCCTTTACAGCCAACTTCGCTGTCGTTATGGGCAATGCAATAAAAGGGTTTGTTAAATTTTAAATGTATCAATTGCGTAACCGAAATTACTTTTATCGAATTAAAATCAGTTAATGAAACAATTTGATTTTTATTAAAAGTATACTGGTAATTATCTATTTCTAAAATTGTTCCGTCTTGCATAATCCATAGTAACGACAAACTATTTTCTAAATGTTTTTTAAGCAAAAAACAATTTTCTGAATTAATAGTTTGCAGATGCATGTATTCATTATTTGTTCCTCTAAATATCATAATCAGAATTTAGTACTTGAAACATTGCTTTTGCTTTTAAAAAACATTCTTGGTATTCATTTTTTGGTTCGGATAATGCCGTAATTGCACTTCCTACAGAAAAGGAAAGGTAGTTGTTTTTTTGGTTATACAAAATAGATCGAATAACAACATTAAAATCAAAATCGCCATTTGGAGTAAAATAGCCAATAGAACCACTATACAAACCGCGTTTGGTTTCTTCTAAATCTTCCATAATTTGCATTGCGGCAATTTTAGGCGCGCCAGTCATGCTTCCCATAGGAAATGTAGATTGTATCGCTTCTACTGGAGATAAATTCTCTTCCATTTCAGATATTATTGTCGATACTAAATGATGCACTTGTTGGTAGGAATAAATTGCACATAATTCTTCGACTTGAACGCTTCCTTTTTTGGCGGTTTTAGATAAATCATTCCGAACCAAATCAACAATCATTATATTCTCTGAACGTTCTTTTGGATTGTTCTGCAAATCTAATTTTGATTTTTCATCTAAATCTTTATCTACAAATCGTTTTGCAGTTCCTTTAATTGGTTGGGAAATTAATTTATTTTCTATTTTTTTTAGATACCGTTCTGGTGATGCGGACAAAGCAAAATGCGAATTGTTTTTAAAGAAAACGGAAAAAGGAGGATTTGAAATTTTGTTTAAATTTTGATAAATTTCTATCGGATTAATTTTGGCATTATCCGAAAAGAATTCCATACAAAAATTAGCCTCATAAATAGAACCTAGCTGAATGTATGCAATGGTTTGTTCTATTTTTTCAATATAATCTGGCTTTGCTATTTTTGATTGAATAATTAAAGTTTGTTTAACGTCTTTATATTTATCGAATGTAATTTGATTTATTTCTGCAAAATCAGATTCTATTTCATCATCACATAAACGCAAATAATGCATTTCTAAAATTCCGTTTTTGTACAAAAAAAGTTTTTTTGGTTGAAAGAAAAATAAATCAGGAAATTCTAAAAAATCGTCGTTTTTAGATTCTAATTTTTCTGTAGTATTTTTTAAATCATAGGTTAAATAACCAAATAGCCAATCTTGTGTTTGTTTTTGGTATTGGTTTAAATCTTGAAAGGCATTAAAATAATCAGTTTTTAAAGACGTAAAAGCATCTACGGCAAAAATAAATTCGTAGTCTGCATATTTTTGAGAAGAATTATAATCCGAATTAGAATTTAAGAATACAACTTCTCTATAATCAGAAGACCAATTTAAAATTTGACTTTTAAATTGGTCAGCATTAGATATGTTTTTTTGGACAATAGTTCTCAATTGAAAAATTTAGATTGTCAAAAGTACAATAATTATGGTAAAAGTTAAAGTAAATTGCGTTAGACAATTTAGTATTTTCTTTTAAAATTTAATCCAATAATTCAACAGATAAAGAACAACCATTTGGTACTAAATTTATACGATCAATAAAACCATTGTTTGTACTTAAACATCCTAAGGAGATTTGATCATTGGCTAATAAATCTACTATTACACTACCTCAAATGGTAATTGCTCTGTCGTTTCTGTCAAGACGACCAGTACTTGTTAAAGAACCTAGAATCAAAACATTTCCTCAAAAATATTAGATCGGAAGACGTCACTTTGGTTATTTTCATAAATAGTAATTTTATATTGGATGGAATATTTTCCAAAAGTTAAAACTCTAATATTATTATTGTTTGTTGCCATATTACTTGTTGCAGTATGCACAGAACCAAATTCTACAAAATTATTATGAACAAGAGCTTCATCAACTGTACCACCAAAATAAATACTTGCATATGATTTTACTGAAGATTGTGGAGTTGTACAAATTTAAAATT
>JBLIJW010000118.1:0-7439 GCA_047636155.1 Flavobacterium sp.
TACTGTAAATTTATAATAGGATAATTTATCTGAAATATTCTCTGCAAAGCAAGAACCAAAGGCTATAATTTTGGAATTATAGTCAATTAAATTAGAGAATTTTTCTATGGAAATCTTTGTTGTGAATTGCATAAATATCAATTTATTTTACAAAAGTAGTCAAATAAAAACTGTCTTAAAATTAGTGATTTTGTAATTTTAAATGTAGAATAAACAGTATTTTTGCTTTTCAAAATTTTCTTCATGAAACGTTTAATTTCCTATCTAAAAAAACATAAAACTCTATTGTTTTCTGCCTTATTAATGGCAGCAATAAATATTTGTTTTAGCTTATCCGATTCTATTATTACCGGTAAATTATTACAAGATTGTGGCGTTGGCGTTGGCAAGTACAAAGGCAATGAACTTGGTTTTATAAAATCACTTTCCTTTTGGCTTGGGTTGTCTCTTGGTGCGGCAATGATATCCCGAATTACAAAAAATTTTCAAGATTATTATACCAATATTGTTATTCAAAGAACTGGTGCAGAAATGTACACAGACGGAATAAAAAAATCCCTCGATTTACCTTTTGAAGAATTTGAAGACCAACGAAGCGGTGAAACTTTGAGTAAACTTACCAAGGTAAGAACCGATTCTGAAAAGTTAATTACACTTTCCATTTCACTAGTTTTTCAAACAGTGATTGGTTTTATTTTTGTTATTGCATACGTATCTCAAATAGATTATCGCATTTCGATTATTTTCTTGATAACTGCGCCAGTAATTGCCTTTGTAAGTTCTTATTTAGGCAAAAAAATAAAAGTTGTTTCCAGAAAAATTGTAAACCAAACTAATTCTTTAGCAGGTTCAACGACCGAAAGTTTACGAAATATCGAGTTGGTAAAAAGTTTGGGATTAACCCATCAAGAAGAAAAAAGATTGAATTTAAATACGCTAAAGATTTTGCGATTAGAAATTCAAAAAGTCCGTTTTATTCGAAGTTTGAGTTTTATACAAGGTACAACGGTCCATTTTTTGCGTACATGTGTAGTTTTTACGTTATACTATTTTTTATTTGGCGATAAAATTATAGTTGGTGATTTGCTAACTATGGTATTCTTTACCTTCTTTATTTTTGGTCCGTTGCAAGAGTTGGGCAATTTTATTATTGCTTTAAACGAAACCAAAGTTTCTATGGAAAACTTCGAAACATTATTAGAATCACCAACAGAATATCGCCCGAAAAGTCCAAAATCAATCGGAGCAATCACTTCTTTAGAGTTTAAAAATGTGACCTTTAAACACAAAACAGCGCAGTTTTCTGCAGTTGAAAACATCAATTTTACCATCAAAAAGGGAGAAACAATCGCATTTGTTGGTCCATCCGGATCAGGAAAAACTACTTTGGTAAAACTTTTGGTAGGATTATATCCACCTGCAAAAGGCGAAGTTTTATATAATAATACCAAATCTACAGAAATTGATTTGCTTCATTTAAGACAGCAATTAGGATTTGTAACGCAAGATGCGCAATTGTTTTCTGGTACAATTAGAGAAAATTTATTATTCGTGAAACCATCGGCAACAGACGAAGAATTGCTAGACGTTATTAAACGTTCAAGTTGTCAAAATTTATTAGATCGTGCAGAAGACGGTTTAAATTCTAGTATTGGTGAAGGCGGAATTAAAGTTTCTGGCGGAGAAAAACAACGTTTATCTATTGCAAGAGCAATTTTGAGAAATCCGAATTTATTGATTTTTGATGAAGCAACATCTGCTTTAGATTCGATTACAGAAGAAGAAATTAATAAAACCATTCGTACAATATCTAACGAAAACAGAATTACGGTATTAATTGCACACCGACTTTCGACCATCATGCACGCCGATAATATCTTTGTTTTAGAACAAGGTAAAATTGTAGAACAAGGAAAACACTTTGATTTATTAGAACAAAAAGGCTTGTATTATGCCATGTGGCGACAACAAATTGGCGAAAGAAAATAGATTATGTTTGAAAAATAATATTTACATTCCAAAGAAGGTTTTTCGCAGGTTGTCTCAATTGAAACTACAGAAACTATAACCCTGAATATTTCTGGGCAAATTGGTGACGGAAAAGATTTAGAAAGCCAAACTATTGAAACATTTAAAAATCTTGAAGCTTTATTAAAAGAATGCAATGCTAGTTTTGAAGATGTTGTAAAAATGAACACCTACATTGTTAACTTTAATCCCTAAATAGATGTGCCAATTTTTAGAAAAGTACGTAAAGATTTTCTCCGAGCTACGAATTATCCTGCGAGCACATTGGTTGGAGTAACCATTTTAGGAAATAGAAATTGGCTGATTTAAATTGAAGCTGTTGCTGTAATTGATAAGAAATAATTTAAATTTCAATTCTTTCAGAACAAAAACTATAAGTTATTTAAATAAATTATTAAAGCTAAGAACCTTTATAATTAAGGAAATCAGTACAAACAGCAATTGGATAAGAAGCACCAATTATTGGTATATTTTAACTTAAATCAAAATCCAAAAATTCAAAGGCATTTAAAATATGTTATAGTTCTCTAGTTGTAAAACTAGTAATAACTATATTGGAATTCATAATTACCTGGAGAGTTAGCAGTATTTACTTTTGATTTAGGGAAATTATTGTTTGTATATTCTGTAATAAAATTTAACTGATATCCGTTTGTTCCTTGTAATTTTAAACCAATTCTATTATTAGAATTTCCTTCAATTCCGAAGCTAGAAAACATACTATTATAACAATTCATGTAAGCATAAATTTCAGTTATTCCGGTAACATTTTTTAACGGATGATTAAAATTATCGTGCTCAAAAGTTGTGGTATTGTTATTAAAATTATTTGGTGTTTTGTACTCTTTTTGAACTAACTTATTGTTAGCAAAAATCATTAATTCGGTAGAAATTAACTTATTACTAACCGAATTTGTAGTGATATACGTTTTGGCTTCAACAGTTTGGTTGGTGTAAGTAAATAAAATCTTTTCTATTCTTTTATTAAAACTATCTTCTTTAATAACTTCTTTTAAAATAGATTCGTTATAATTAAATTTAGTTTTACTTAAAAGCACTGCCGATTTGTTGTACTCTAAAATGGAAGTAATTAAATCTCTAGTATATTCTACTTTAAAGTAACCATTTTCTGTAGTTCCGTCAAATTTGAAATAGGAAATAGTATTCCATTTTGCACCGTTGTAGGTAAAGATAAATTCGTTTGTATTTCCTAAAACTTTTGCATTAAGCTTTTTTAGTAAAACTATATCATTGTTGTTTCCAGAATTGGAAGAACTAGACACAAACCAAAAGCTAGCTAATAAAAAGAAAAATATAATTTTACTGAAAATTTTCATAAGCATTTATTTCAATTTTTTGCTTTGTTCCAAAAATAAGGTAATTATTTAGTTTGTTATAATTTAGTCGTTTATCTACTTTCAAATCCGATAAAAAACACAAGATTACTTAATATAATCTATAGCTTTTTCTAAAACCGTAGTTATTCCATCAATATTTTTTCCTTTTCCGGAAGCAAAAAACGGTTGACCGCCACCATTTCCATCAATAAGTTTTCCTAATTCACGAATTATATTTCCGGCGTTTAATCCTTTTTCTGTAACTAATTCCTTAGCAATATAACAATGGATATTTGGAGCATTATCTTCAATTGAAGCCAAAAACACAAACGAATTTGGTTTAGAAGTTCCGATTGCTTGAGCTAAATCTTTGGTTGCATTCATGGATAAGTCAACTTGTTTTGCTAAGAAGTTAATTCCGTTTATTTCTTGAAAATCCGCAACCAGATTATTTTTCAACCCGTCAACTTTTTCTTTTAGTAATTGCTCAATTTGTTTTTTCAATTTGGCATTATCTTCTTGCAATGAATTAACCGATTTTAAAATGTCTTGTGGATTTTTTAAAGTTTCCTTAATTTCTGCTAATGTGTTTTCTTGATTACTATAAAAGTATTTCACAGCATCTCCAGTTATAGCTTCTATACGTCGAATTCCTGCTGCAACTGCTCCTTCTGAAATTATTTTGAAATGCCAGATTTCTGCAGTGTTTTTTACGTGAATTCCACCACATAATTCTCTGCTTTCGCCAAATTCAATCATACGAACTGAATCACCATATTTTTCGCCAAACAAAGCCATTGCACCTTTTCCTAACGCTTCTTTAATTGGAATATTTCTGTGTTCAACCAATTGCAGTTGCTCTTCAATTTGAGCATTAACACTGGCTTCTACTCGCTTAATTTCTTCGTCAGAAACTTTGCTGAAATGCGAAAAGTCAAAACGCAAATAATTCGGATTTACTAATGAACCTTTTTGTTCCACATGTGTTCCAAGAATGTTTCTCAAAGCCAAATGCATTAAATGCGTAGCCGAATGATTTTTAGAAGTTGACGTTCTTAAATTGGTGTTGACTTGAGCAACAAAAGTAGCTTCTAAGTTTTCTGGAAGTTGTTTTGCAAAATGTAAAATCAAATTATTCTCTTTCTTCGTGTCAATAATTTCAATGGTTTCGTTTGCAGAAACCAATGATCCTTTATCGCCAATTTGTCCGCCACCTTCTGGATAAAATGGTGTATTATCTAAAACTATTTGGTATAAAATTCCGTCTTTTTTACTATCTATTTTACGAATACGTGTAATTTTAACTTCATTTTCTGTTTGGTCATAACCAACAAATGTCTCCACGTTTCCTGGAATTAAAATCTTCCAATCTTCGGTTGAAACCTCAGAAGCCGCACGAGAACGGGCTTTTTGTTTTTGCAATTCAACTTCGAAATCATCTTCGTTAAACGAATATCCTTTTTCTTTTAAAATCAAAGCTGTTAAATCTTTAGGAAATCCAAACGTATCATACAATTCAAAAACTTTAGCACCAGAAACTGCTTTTCCACTAGTTTCGGCAACCACTTTATCTAACAATTGTAAACCTAGATCCAAGGTACGCAAAAACGATGCTTCTTCTTCACGAATAACATTAGTCACTAATTGTTGTTGTGATTTAATTTCTGGGAAAAATTCGCCCATTTGATTAGCCAAAACTTCAACTAATTTGTTGATAAACGGTTCTTTGGTTTCCAAAAATGTAAATCCGTAACGAATGGCGCGGCGCAAAATTCTTCGAATCACATAACCTGCACCAGTATTTGACGGTAATTGACCGTCGGCAATAGCAAACGCAACTGCACGCACGTGATCTACAATTACACGAATAGCAATGTTGGTTTTATTCTGTTCTTCCGAAACATTTTTAATATCGTTAGACGTATATTTCAATCCTGTAATTTGTTCTATTTTTGCGATAAGTGGTGTAAAAACATCCGTATCATAATTTGATGTTACATTTTGCATTGCCATACACAATCGTTCAAATCCCATCCCAGTATCAACATGTTGTGCAGGTAATTTTTCTAAACTTCCGTCCGCTTTACGGTTAAATTCCATAAATACGTTGTTCCAAATTTCAACCACTTGTGGATGATCAGCGTTTACTAAACTTCTTCCTGAAACCGCAGCGCGTTCTTGCTCCGTACGTAAATCGATATGAATTTCAGAACATGGACCACACGGACCTTGATCGCCCATTTCCCAAAAGTTGTCTTTTTTATTTCCAAGAATAATTCGATCTTCTGGAACATATTGTTTCCAAATATCCCAAGCTTCTTGATCAAAAGGTACGTTTTCGTCTGGATTTCCTTCAAAAACTGAAACGTACAAACGATCTTTATCTAATTTTAAAACTTCCGTAAGAAATTCCCAAGCCCAATCCAATGCTTCTTTTTTGAAATAATCACCAAACGACCAGTTTCCAAGCATTTCAAACATCGTATGATGATATGTGTCAAAACCTACATCTTCTAAGTCATTATGTTTTCCTGAAACACGAAGACATTTTTGCGTATCGGCAATTCGTTTGCTTTTTGGAATTCCGTTTCCTAAAAAGTATTCTTTGAATTGTGCCATTCCTGAATTGTTAAACATCAAGGTTGGATCGTCTTTTAAAACGATTGGCGCAGAAGGAACAATTAAATGTCCTTTGCTTTCAAAGAAATTGAGATAGGCCTTACGAATGTCTTGTGATTTCATTTCGAAATTTTAAAAAAGTTATATTACCGTATTGCTAGGTTAGATTTTGTAAAAAGTTTTAAAGCGACTATTATTTAGATGCCTGAAAATTTAAAAATGCATTATCAAAACAAATCAATTAATTACCACAATTAAGTGAAACATTTATTAAATTTGTATTTCAATGAAATTATAATTGCAATACAAGCCACAAAAATAGTACTTTTTAATAAATGGCGAAGGTAAAATATTACTACGATTCTGAAAATTTAGCATATACCAAAATTAGACCTAAAAAGCGTCATAAGTTTGGTTTCGCTCTGCTGTTTTTGGTTGCATCTGGCTTATTTGGGTTTTTGATGCTATTGATATTAATGAATAGCACTTATTTTGTGACGCCAAAAGCAAAAATTCAAGCAAGAGAAATTGAAAATTTTAAAACTAATTTTGAAATTTTAAATCGTAAAATATCAGACATGAATGAGGTGTTAGAAAAGATTGAAGATAGAGATAATAATGTTTATCGAACTTTTTTTAATGCTAATCCGATTGGAAATGAAATTAGAAAATCAGGAATTATAGGAAAAAACAGATACAAGGAATTACAAGGATTTAATAATTCTGAGTTGGTAACTAATACTTCGCAGCGCGTAGATAATATTTCAAAAGCATTGGCAATTCAGTCTAAATCTTTAGATGAAATTTTAAAACTAGCAAAGAAAAAAGATAAATTATTAAGTTCTATCCCAGCAATTCAACCTGTAAAGAATGAAGAATTAAAACGAGTTGCCTCTGGATTTGGATATCGTTCTGATCCATTTACCAAAGCACGAAAAATGCACGAAGGAATGGATTTTACCGCAAAAACAGGTACTCCAATTTATGCTTCTGGAGATGGAATCATTAAAAATGCCGATGCTTCTAAATCTGGTTATGGTAATCATATTGAAATTTCCCATGGTTTTGGATATTTAACTTTGTATGCGCATTTAAGCAAATATAACGTTCGCCCAGGACAACGAGTTAAACGTGGAGATGTTATAGGATTTGTAGGAAGTACAGGCCGGAGTGAAGCGCCACATTTGCATTATGAAGTGCATAAAGATGGTAAAGCGGTAAATCCGTTAAATTTTTATTACGGAAATATTTCTGCTGCGGAATATGTTGTTATAACAAGAATTGCAAACCAAGAAAACCAATCTTTAGATTAATAGATTTCTTTCTCAGGGATTGAAAATAAAATAAACAAAATCGAAATATGCACATTGAATTATCTAAAGACAAACTCTATTTTTCTATCGGCGAAATTGCCAAGGCTTTTGATGTTAATGCATCACTGATTCGGTTTTGGGA
>JBLIJW010000119.1:0-7410 GCA_047636155.1 Flavobacterium sp.
AAACTTCAACTTCATTTTCTTGCATTAATTGTATTTGATTTCTAATCAAATCCATAGAAACTTTTCCTAGAATAAAGTTTTTATTAAACGTTTTATTTTTAGAGTATTCGTAACTTAAATCCCCATTTAAAGTATTATTAAAATATTTGTATCGTTTTTTAATAAGTTCATACAACATGTTTAGATTTTCATATTGTACTTTATTGTCTTTCGATAATTTTTTTAAAATAATAAAGGAGGTATTTACTCTTTCTCGTGAACCCCAATATGGACTTAAGAAGCTAGAATCTTTTGTGATAATATAACCTCTTATTCCTGTTTCTGAATCTTTAATGTAAGATATAATATGTTCTAACTCTAAACGAACTTTGTAGCTTTTGATTAATGCTTCTGTTGATCGAGATAAATTTAAAGAATGTTTAAATGAAATCGTTGATACAAACAACAATACACATAATGAAAGTACAAATACAATTTTAAAAAAAAGTATCGAATTTATTCGTTTAATCATGCAGCTACAATTTCAAGAAAAAGTTTTCCTTATTTAAACCAGAAGTATGGTATTGCCAATTCAGGGTTACAACATCACTTAAAACTTTTTTAAGTTTGGCAAAATCATTTGGTTTTTTAATATAAATATTTGCTCCACTTACAAAAGTACTTTCAATATCTTCATCAGATGCTGATGTAGAATAAATTGCCACAGCAATATCTTTTAGACGAGCTTCTTTTTTAATTTCATGCAAGCATTCAATCCCAGATTTTATCGGCATATTTAAGTCTAAGAATAATATATGCGGTAAAATACTATCTGGTTTTAAAAGATAATTCATTAATTCTTGACCGTCTTGAAAAACTTTCACTTTAGTATTTATTTTTAATTCTTGAAAAGCTTCTGTAAAAAAATCTCTATCATCTTGATCATCATCCGCAAGAATAACATGTGTAAATTCGTCAGTCATAATATAATTTTAGATGGTATTATTTGCTAATTCTCTTCTTTTTGTTATAATTCTTTGAAAAGCAGATGGAGTAATTCCAGTTAGATTTTTAAATTGTGTGCTTAAATGTGCCACACTACTGTAATTTAATTTATAAGCTATTTCTGTAAGGCTTAAATCATTTTCAATAATAAGTTGCTTTGTAATTTCTATTTTCTGAATAATGATAAAATTTTCGATAGAAGTGTAGGTTACTTCAGAAAATAAGTTAGAAATATAACCATAACTATGAGTTAATCTTTCGGCTAAATAAACAGAACTTTTAACGTTAACGCCTTCCGGTTGGTTAACCATTTCAATGATAACATCTTTAATTTTTTGAACTAAGATGCTTTTTTGATTTTCAACAATTTCAATACCAATTTCGTTAATATTATCTTGAAATTCCTGAAAAGCCTCTTGACTCAATGTGTCTTTAATTTCAATTTCACCAAATGCAAAAGAACGATAATTAATATTCAGTTTTTCTAATTCATTTTCTAGCACGACCTTTGCTATTTTATTAAAATCAAATTTTAGATATAGTTTCATGTGCATCGTAAATATTAAGCTTCGTAAAAATAGAAAATAAAACTAAAAAAACCTACGAAAACTAAATTTTCGTAGGTTTAATAATTGAACATTTCTTAGATAGTTTTAAGAAAATATTTAAAGTATTTTATTAACTCAAATATCGTCTTAAAATCCAAGCTGTTTTTTCGTGTTTCATCATCACAGAAGTAAGAAAATCAGTGGTTCCAGCATCATCCATTTCTTCACATTCTGCAATACTTTTTCTTATGTTTTTAATTACCGTTTCATGGTCATGCAATAGTTCATTAACCATGTCTTTTTGTGCCGGATTTTCTCCAGGTGTTTCTTTCAGATTAGAATGGTCCAAAAATTCTTTCATAGTACCAATAGATTTTTGACCTAATTGGTTTATACGTTCTGCAACTTCATCTATAATTACTTCTAATTCGTTGTATTGTCCTTCAAATAACAAATGTAATTCCATGAAGCTATTTCCAGAAACATTCCAATGAAACTTTCTAGTTTTAGTATATAACATAACTTCATCTGCCAACACAGTAGAAAGTAATTTAGATGCTTTTTGAAGTTTTGTTTGGCTTATTCCGATATCAATTTTCATAATTATATATTTATTTTAGTTTATAATTTTAATTAAATTTTTTATTTGTAATAAGTTTGGAACTATAATATTATTTAATTCTACAGCAAATGCAACCAAAAACATTTCAAAATAATTTGCTTGTTTAGCGTGGATTACTAATTCATCCGAAAAAGTATTCTAAAGCAGTTGTAAACTGCTTAAAAATAGGTTTTTTAAAATTATTAATACTTGCATAACTTTTTTATACAAAGGTAAAATACAACTTCATTTTTTCCATTATAGAATTATGAACTAATATTATATAATTTTTAAATTTGTTTCATAAACAGTTTGTAAGTTTGCAACAATCTAATAAAAAGTCATGAAAACAGAAGAATTAGTTCAAGAAATTAAAAAGAAAAAATCCTTTTTATGTATTGGTTTAGATGTTGATTTGGATAAAATCCCAAAGCACTTGTTAGAAACAGAAGATCCAATTTTCGAATTTAACAAAGCTATAATTGATGCTACCTACGATCTTTGCGTTTCCTACAAACCCAATTTAGCTTTTTATGAAGTATATGGTATTAAAGGTTGGCAATCATTACAAAAAACTATAGAATATATTAATAGTAACCATCCAGAAATTTTTACTATTGCCGATGCAAAACGTGGCGATATTGGAAATTCATCTACCAGATATGCAAACGCTTTTTTTAAGGATATGAATTTTGATAGCGTAACTGTTGCTCCATATATGGGAAAAGATTCTGTTGAGCCTTTTTTAAATTTTCAAGACAAGCATACCATTCTTTTAGCCTTAACCTCAAACGAAGGTGCATTTGATTTTCAGACAAAAATTATTGACGGAAAAGAAATGTATAAGCATGTTTTAGAAACTTCAAAAAATTGGAAAAATTCGCATAATTTGATGTACGTTGTTGGTGCGACTAAGGCAGAATATTTTGCCGAAATAAGAAAAATTATACCAGATAGTTTTTTATTAGTTCCTGGAGTTGGTGCACAAGGCGGTAGTTTGCAAGAAGTTTGTAAATTCGGGATAAACGCAACCGTTGGTTTGCTTGTTAACTCTTCTCGTGGAATTATCTATGCATCTAATAAAGAATGTTTTGCAGAAAAGGCTAGGGAAGAAGCTCAGAAAATGCAGTTGGAAATGGCAGAAATCTTAAAAACCACTATTTTTTAATAAATTTATAAGTTTGAATACCCGAATCTGTATTTATTTTCAAAAGGTAGATTCCATTTTGATAGTGAGATACATCTAAAATAGTTTCCTCTGTATTTAGAATATAAGAATTTAATTCTTGACCTAAAATAGAATAAATTGTTATTTGACTTCCAATTTGATTATCCTGAATTTTTAAATTTAATTTGTCTTTAGCAGGATTAGGAAATATAAGTAACTCTTTTGGTTTTGGAGTATTTACAGTGGCTAAAGGACCTTGTTGATAGATTCTAACATAATCAACTTCCATTGCAGACTGAACGAAATTTGTTGCAATACTTGATTGAATTGCCACATTTAACAATAGGTATTGCTCGGCATCAAAAGGCCAAGTACTTGCGTTTTTTACTGCGGGGTTATATACATAATGAACCACATTGTCAACGCTGAAAATCATACTTGTAGCCGACCATTCAAGGGAATATATATGAAATTGTGATGAAGCAGTTGTAATTGTTTGCCCACCAAGATTTACAGTATTTCCATAACTCGATGGTGTATGCATTGCACTTTGAACATAATTTTGATTGGTTCCCCAATGTTCCATAATATCGATTTCTCCGCAGGCTGGCCAATTTGTAGTTCCAAAAGTACTTGTCCAATAAGAACCTGTTTCAATAACATTTTTTCCAAGCATCCAAATGGCTGGCCAAGTTCCTGAACCTGTTGCTAATTTAGCTCGAGCTTCTACTCGCCCATATTTAAATGCAAATTTTGAATTTAGCCTTGCCGAAGTATATTGTTTTGTTTTGCCTTGATCTGTAAAAGTTTCTTTTTTTGCTACTATATTTAATATACCATTTATTAAGTTCGAATTTACTTGCCGATTGGTATAATGTTGTAGCTCACCGTTATACCAATTATTTCCATCTGGAAGTTGAGTTTGAGGAAACCATTTTGTACTATTTACTGCTCCATTTCCATCAAATTCATCACTCCAAACCAAGTTAGTGTAAAGCGTTGTAGTTCCAGAATATAAAAAATCATCTATGTAAGCAACGACTTGTGCAGTATTATTTTCACCATTTACTTGAAGTACAACTCTATTAAAATCGGATCGATTCAATGGATTTGTAGAATTTGTATTTAAATTAATATAAGCGTCAGTTGCAAAATTAAAAGTTATCGTTTGCCATTGATTTAATACAATAGGTTTTATAATTTCACATTGCGTTGACCACGGAGAAGCCAGCGAACCATTTTGAAGCTTTAGTGAGATTTGATTTGTTTGATTTCCAGTTATGCCAGATGAAGGCACATATATTTTTAAAGAAAAAACACTGCTTGATGCTAAATTATAATTGAATCCTGCATCAAATCGAATATTTGCATATTGTCCACCAATATCAGAATATTTCAAAACTTTTGAAGAGGTGTTTATTCCTGTTTGATAGGGATTTGTGAAATTAGTATCCATTCCGCAATCGTCACCAAACCAACTGGTTATAGTGCTATTTCCCTCAAAATTATCTTGGGAAATTTGAGCTTGTGAATAAAACAGTGAAGATGAAAATAGGATTGATAAAAAAATAAAATTCCGCATTTAGAAAGTTTGATTATAATTATTATTGATAAACAAATGTAATACTCATGATTGCCAATGAAGTTTAATTCACCTATATAAAAACTATACATTAATTGATTTTATTGCAGTAAAAAGCAATAAATTTACATTTTACAATAATTGAGTTTATGGCTATGAAATTGGTTGACCAAATCGGAATTGAACATACTTTTGAAACTTCACCAAAGCGAATAATCTCATTAGTTCCATCACAAACGGAATTATTATTTGATTTAGGTCAGGAAGAAAAAATTGTGGGAATTACTAAGTTTTGTGTGCATCCGTATCATTTTAAAACTACCAAAAAGATTGTTGGCGGCACTAAAAATGTCCACTTTGAAAAGATTAGATTGTTGCAACCCGATTTAATCATTGCCAATAAAGAAGAAAATACCAAGGAAATTGTTGAAGAATTGAGCAAAATTTGTCCTGTTTGGGTTACTGATATTATAACAATTGAAGACAATTTCAAAATGATTTCCGACTTTGGTCAATTGCTTAATTGTAGAACTGAAGCGCAAAAATGGAATGATAAATTGGCATTTGACTTGAGCGATTTTCAAAATTTTGTAAAAGAAAAACCTTTTGTGAAAGTAGCCTATTTTATTTGGAAAAATCCATATATGGTGGCAGGAAAAAATACGTTTATCAATTTTTTATTAGAATTGAATCGATTTGACAATATTTACAAAGAAAAAGGAAGATATCCAGAAGTTGAAATTAAAAAAATGCGGGCAGAAGGCGACCCAGATTTGGTGTTTTTATCTTCAGAACCTTATCCATTTAAAGAAGATGATGCTTTTGAAATCGGACGATTCACACACCATGCCAAAACCATTTTTGTAGATGGAGAAATGTTTTCTTGGTATGGAAGTCATTTAGCAAAATCGTTTGCTTACTTTAAACAAATTCATCGCCGTATAGAATGAAAAAAGCCATAAGTAAACCCATGGCATTTCTATATAACTAACTAACTCAAACAAATACAATATTCCTTGAATATCAGAATGCAAATTACTGATATTTAAATCGTTTTATTGTTAAGCGCATGTTATTAAAATATTTTTTTAATGTATTTTTTTCTGAAAAGCTAACAGCCAAATAACAATTGGTGCGCCAAATAAAGAAGTAACCGCATTAATTGGTAAAGTAAAATTTGCTCCTGGCATTTGCGAAATTACATCGCACAAAAGCATAATTGCTGCACCAATAAAAATCGTACTAATAAATAAGATTTTATGATTGCTTGTTTGTAGAAAAATTTTTGCTAAATGCGGAACAGCTAAGCCAATAAAAGCAATTGGACCAGCAAATGCAGTTATACTTCCGGCTAAAATACTTGTGGCAATTAAAATTATTCTTCTGTATTTCGGAATATTTATTCCCATACTTTTTGCATAATTTTCTCCTAGAAGTAGTCCGTCTAATGCTTTTAAGCTAAAACAACTTAATACCAATCCAAAAACAACTACAATTGTTAAAATAATAATATTTGACCAAGTTAAATTACCCAAACTTCCCATACTCCAAAAAGTAAATTTCTGCAATTTTTCTGCCGTTGAAAAATAGGTTAAAGTGCTAACAATTGCACTAGTAAAACTGCTAAACATTAAACCAACTATTAGTATGGCATTAGTATCTTTTAATTTTTTTGAAACCAATAAAACGAGTAATAAAACGAAGAAACTTCCGAAACAAGAAGCAATTACAATTCCTAAAGAAGAAGAAACAAACGGAAGTATAAATGATGGTAAATAATTACTTCCTAAAATTACAAATGCCACTCCTAAACTACTGCCAGAGCTCAATCCCATTACATATGGTCCGGCCAGTGGATTCCTAAAAAGAGTTTGCATTAAAAGTCCAGAAATAGACAATCCGATTCCTACTAATATTGCAACAATTGCCTTTGGTAATCTAAAATTATAAATTATATAATCCCAAGATTCTGTGCCAGAACTTTCGCCAAAAAGCAATAACGCAATTTTCTTTAATGGTATAGAAACTTGCCCCAAAGAAAGGTTCAATCCAAATAGAAATAATAATACCAATACTAATATAGAATATTTTAAAAATCGATTGGCCGGCATTGTTGTTATTTTAATTTCTCAAAAAAGAAGGGTTCATAACCAACTAATAATTCTGGATGCAACGTTTTTACTATGTCTTTTAAAACCATATCAGGACGATTTGGTGCTAATTCATAATACAAAACCCCGCCAGTTGCACCTTTTTTATTGCAAAAAGTATATACTTCTTTATTTTGAAATGCCTTAAATTTAGAATAATGGGAATTTGCTTTTTCCATTTCTGCCAAAGTACCATATTGTCCAGAAGTTATCCAAATATCTGCGTTTAACGCTTTATCTAAAACGGTTTCGAAGGATAAAGACAAACTTCCGCTTCCGGTGGTTTCTTTCCATAAATAATCACCACCTGCATTGTTTAGTAAAATACTTCCCCAACTATTTCCTTTTGGCAAATACCATTTGTCTTGGTACATATC
>JBLIJW010000120.1:0-7326 GCA_047636155.1 Flavobacterium sp.
CTCTAAAATAAAAAAATAAAATGTCTGTAAACAATTGTGCACCAGTTATAAATAGAAAACAATTAGGTTTTTTAGATAGATTTTTAACGCTTTGGATTTTTTTAGCAATGTTGCTAGGAGTTGGAATTGGTTATTTTATTCCAGATTCGGCTGGGTTTATAAATTCTTTTTCCAGCGGAACTACAAATGTTCCGTTAGCAATAGGTCTTATTTTAATGATGTATCCACCATTGGCTAAAGTAAATTACAGCAAAATGGGAGAAGTTTTTAATAACACCAAAATTTTAGGTGCATCTTTATTTTTGAATTGGATTGTTGGACCAATTTTAATGTTTTTCTTAGCGCTACTTTTTTTAAATAATTATCCAGAATATATGATAGGTGTTATGCTTATAGGTTTAGCACGATGTATTGCGATGGTGGTTGTTTGGAATGATTTGGCCGAAGGAAATAGAGAATATGCGGCTGGTTTAATTGCTCTAAATAGTATTTTTCAGGTATTTTTATATAGCATTTATGCCTATATTTTTATAACTATTTTGCCAGCATATTTTGGATTTCAGGGTACAATAGTTTCTATCAGTATTAATGAAATTGCAACAAGTGTTGGAATTTATTTAGGAATTCCGTTTGGCTTAGGTTTTATTAGCAGTTACGTTTTAATTAAATGGAAAGGAGAAGATTGGTATCAAAATAAATATATTCCTTTTATTTCACCAATAACTTTGATTGCCTTATTATTTACAATTCTAATAATGTTTAGCTTAAAAGGACAGCTAATTGTTCAAATACCAATGGATGTAATAAGAATCGCCATTCCCTTAGTAATTTATTTTAGTCTAATGTTTGTAATAAGTTTCTTTACAGGAAAATTTTTTGGAGCAGATTATTCTAAAGCAACTTCAATCGCTTTTACCGCAACAGGAAATAATTTCGAATTGGCAATCGCGGTTTCAATTGGAGTTTTCGGAATCAATAGCGGACAAGCTTTTGCCGGTGTTATTGGTCCTCTTGTAGAAGTTCCGGCGTTAATTGCTTTGGTTAGTTTGGCTTTTTGGTTTCGAAAAAAATATTATAAATAAAAAAATACGCTTTATGAAAGCGTATTTTTTTTTTAAATTTTTCAGAAGATTATTTATCGATAGAACCTAATACACGTTGCATAAATTGGTTCACTGCCGTTTTCTGATCTGTTCCGGTTTTTATTATTTTTTGAACTTCTAAAGCGCCATACATATTAGAAATTAATTCACCAATAACATCTAATTCTTCTTCTTTTATGGAAGAAATTTCGGTTAACGATTCTAAAACTTCAATTGCTTCAATAACATAATCCTGATCATTTTCTGCAATAAATTGCGTTAGATGCTTTATAATAGGAACTTTCATTTTCTTTTTTTTTTAAATAATTTCGTTCACCAATTCGTTTAAAACTTCTGCTTTATTAGTTTGTGTTTCGTTTACCAATTTACCATTTACGAAAGTGGCAAAAGTAGGAAGGTTAGAAACATTAGCTAATTTTCTTGATTCCGGAAAATTTTCTGCATCCACCATTACAAAAGAAACAGCCTCATTTTCTGTTGCCAATTTTTTAAATTTTGGTTTCATAATTCGGCAATTTCCGCACCAAGAAGCAGAATATTGAACTACAACTTTTTGGTTGTTAGCTACTAATTCTTGTAAATTATCTTCGGTTAATTCTATAAACATAACAGTATTTTTTTAGTTTAATAAATACAAAATGCGACAAACTAGTTCGTTAATTCGTCGCACTTTGTTTATTGTTATTTAATTAGTTTTGGCTTAAGTAAGCAGCAGTACTTAATCTATCGGCACTCATTGCTTCTTTTCCAGCTTCCCAATTTGCAGGACAAACTTCTCCTTTAACTTGAATGTGCGTGTAAGCATCAATCATTCTTAAATATTCGTTTACATTTCTACCAAGTGGCATATCATTTACACTTTCGTGGAAGATTTTACCAGTTTCATCAATCAAATAAGTTGCTCTGTAAGTCACATTTGAACCTTCAACAAAAACAGAATTTGTCTCTTCATTAAAAGTTTCAGATTCAATATCTAAAATTCCTAAAATACTGGATAAGTTTCTGTTTGTATCGGATAAAATTGGATACGTTACACCTTCAATTCCACCATTGTTTTTTGCAGTATTTAACCATGCAAAATGTACTTCGTTTGTGTCACAAGAAGCGCCAATTACAATTGTATCTCTACTTTCAAATTCAGGTAAGGCTGCTTGAAATGCGTGAAGTTCTGTTGGGCAAACGAAAGTAAAATCTTTTGGATACCAAAATAAGATTACTTTTTTGTTGTTGTTAATTGCTTCGTCTAAAACGTTGATTCTTAAATTGTCTCCCATTTCAGAAATTGCATCTACTGTAATGTTTGGAAATTTTTTACCTACTAATGACATAATTGTATGAATTTTAAAGTGTTTATTTGAAGTTGCAAAAATACAACAGAAAAAAAGGTTTTTATGATAGTAATTAATTATTTTTAATTATTAAATTATAGATTATGTCTATTGAAATATTTTTAGATTTTTAAAAATTTCCGTAAATTTGAAATACTTTTAAAAAATCTCAAAATAAAAAAAATAATGGAAAACAACGATTCTTCAAAAAACTCTTACAACGTAAACTCCGGAGGTAAATGCCCAGTTGGTGGTGATCTTATTGGCGGTAGTATTAACATGGAAAACGCAAAGATTAAAGACATGAATAGCCGCGGACCCATTAATAGAGATTGGTGGCCAAATCAATTAAAGTTGAACATATTAAGACAACACTCTAGTTTATCTAACCCAATGCAACCGAATTTTAATTATGCAGAAGAATTCAAGAAGGTAGATTTAAAAGTTCTTAAAAAAGATATAAGTGAATTAATGATAAATTCACAAGATTGGTGGCCAGCAGATTATGGCACATATGCGGGTTTATTTATTAGAATGGCTTGGCATAGTGCAGGAACATACAGAACAGCAGACGGTCGTGGAGGTTCTGGTTCAGGAAGTCAAAGATTTGCTCCTTTAAATAGTTGGCCAGATAATGCCAATTTAGATAAGGCAAGATTATTACTTTGGCCGGTGAAAAAAAAGTATGGTAAAAAAGTTTCTTGGGCAGATTTAATGATTTTAGCAGGAAATGTAGCTTTAGAAGATTCTGGATTTAAAACTTTTGGTTTCGCAGGCGGAAGAGTAGATATTTGGGAACCAGAAGAAGACATTTATTGGGGTTCAGAAAGAGAATGGTTGGCAGATAACAGATATTCTGGAGATAGAGAACTAGAAAATCCATTAGCAGCAGTCCAAATGGGATTGATTTATGTTAATCCAGAAGGACCAAACGGAAATCCAGATCCGCTTTTAGCTGCAAGGGATATTAGAGAAACTTTCGCAAGAATGGCAATGAACGATGAAGAAACCGTTGCCTTAATAGCTGGAGGACATACTTTAGGAAAAACGCATGGTGCGGCAGATCCAAGTAAGTTCGTAGAATTAGAACCCGCAGCTGCAGGAATAGAAATGCAAAGCTTGGGTTGGAAAAATAATTTTGAATCGGGTAGTGGTGAACATACAATTACTAGTGGTTTAGAAGGTGCTTGGACTACAACACCAACCAAATGGAGTAATAATTATTTTGAAAATTTATTTGGTTTTGAATGGGAGTTAACCAAAAGTCCAGCTGGTGCACACCAATGGAAACCAAAAGACAATGCTGGTGCAGGAACTGTTCCAGATGCACATAATAGTACAAAAACTCACCAACCTTTCATGTTAACTACAGATTTATCGTTAAGATTTGATCCAGAATATGAAAAAATATCTCGAAGATTTTTAGAAGATTCTGATGCTTTTGATGATGCCTTCGCTAGAGCTTGGTTCAAATTAACACATCGCGACATGGGACCAAAATCATTATATTTAGGTGAGGAAGTTCCAACAGAAGAATTAATATGGCAAGATCCAATTCCTGTTGCTAATTACGAAGTAATTAATAATCAAGATATTGAAATCCTTAAAAATCAGTTACTATCTAGCGGTTTAAATTTATCCGAATTGGTTTCCACTGCTTGGGCATCGGCATCAACATATCGAGGATCAGATAAGCGTGGTGGAGCAAATGGAGCGAGGATTAAATTAGAACCGCAAATAAATTGGAAAGTCAATAATCCAAATCAATTACATAGAGTTTTAGAAACATTAGAATCTATTCAATCTAATTTTAATGAAATAAATACAGCAAATAAAAAAGTTTCAATTGCAGATTTAATTGTCTTAGGTGGTTGTGCCGCAATAGAACAGGCTTCAATTAATGGAGGAAGTTCCATTAAAGTTCCATTTACTCCAGGAAGAACTGATGCTAGTCAGGAACAAACAGATATTGATTCCTTTGATGTAATGGAGCCATTAGCAGATGGATTCAGAAATTATTCTAAAACTGAATTTACTCTTTCTGCAGAAGAAATGTTGTTAGATAAAGCGCAATTAATGACTTTAACTGCTCCAGAAATGGCTGTTTTAGTTGCAGGAATGCGTGTTCTAAATACTAATTATGACAATTCTAAAACCGGAATATTTACCAGTAAACCAGGAGTTTTAACTAATGATTTCTTTGTAAATCTTTTGGATATGACAAGCACATGGAAACCTGTTTCAGAAAGTAGCGAAGCTTTTGTAGGTTCACACCGTATAACAGGAGATATGAAGTGGATAGGAAGTAGAGTAGATTTAATATTCGGATCTAACACAGAATTGCGAGCAATTGCCGAAGTTTATGCTTGTGAAGATGGTAACGAACAATTTATTAATGATTTTGTTGTTGCATGGAACAAGGTAATGCAATTAGATCGTTTTGATTTAATTTAAAATAATATATTATAAAATTTTATTTTTAAGAGGCGTTTCAATTTGAAACGCCTCTTTTGTAGGACTTGAATTAGATTTTTCGGGTAAGTTTTATATATTTGTTTCCTTGTAATAAAAAAAATATTATAATTCACATAACAAACCTTATCAAACATGAAGTTTTCCCAATTATTTCGAACAAAACTTACTTCTACAATTGTACAACAAGGTGGCGACGGAGAATATTCTGGTTTAAATAAGGTTTTAACAGTAAAAGATTTAACTTTTTTCGGAATAGCAGCAATTATTGGTGGCGGTACTTTTAGCGCCATCGGAAACGCTTGTTTTTCTGGCGGTCCGGCCGTAATTCTTTTATATATAATGTGCGCTGTTGCCTGTGGTTTTACTGCAATGTGTTATGCAGAATTTGCTTCAAGAGTTCCAGTTTCTGGAAGTGCATATACCTATGCTTATGTTTCATTTGGTGAACTGTTTGCTTGGATAATCGGTTGGGCATTAATTATGGAATATTCTATAGGAAATATTTATATTGCCTTTTCTTGGAGCGGATATTTTACAAACCTGCTGGAAATATTTAATATTTATTTACCAGATTGGCTTACCATTAATTATAAATCTGCGCAAGATGCAATTTTACTTGGTAAAGGAGAAGAAGGAATTTCAGCTTGGACAAATGCTCCAGTAATTGCAGGACTAAAAATCATTTTTGATTTACCAGCAGTAATAATAAATATCTTGATTACTTATTTAGTATATCGGGGTACAAAAGAGTCTAAAAATTTTAGTAATGCCATGGTTTACATTAAGCTTGCGATTATTGTTTTAGTAATAATTGTGGGTGCTTTTTATATTGATATTGAAAATTGGACGCCTTTTATGCCTAACGGATTTAGTGGTGTAATGGGTGGCGTTTCGGCAGTATTTTTTGCATATATCGGTTTTGATGCCGTTTCTACTTTAGCAGAAGAAAGTAAAAATCCACAAAGAGATTTACCAAAAGGCATGATATATTCGTTAATAATATGTACTGTGGTATTTATAATTTTAGCCTTGGTAATTACAGGTATGGTTTCTTATGAATTACTTGGTGTTAGCGATCCTTTAGCAGAAATTTTTGCTTTAAAAGGAGTTAAATGGATGTTGTTTATAGTTTCTATTGCTGCTGTAGTAGCCATGACGAGTGTGCTTTTGGTTTTTCAAATGGGACAACCAAGAATTTGGATGACAATGGCAAGAGATGGTCTAATGCCTAAAAAATTCGCAGAAATTCATCCAAAATACAAAACTCCAGGTTTTGCAACGATAATCACAGGCTTGGTTGTTGGATTACCAATTTTCTTTACAGATGAAAATTTCGTGTTAGACTTTACTAGTATCGGTACTTTGTTCGCATTTGTTTTAGTTTGTGGTGGTGTTTTAGTTTTGTCGCCTCAAAGTAAAGAAGAAATTGCCGCAAGAGAACTTAGAGGAAAATTTAAAATTCCCTACATTAATTCGCAATATGTATTTCCTGCAATCATGATTGTAGGAATTATACTTACCGTAAATTTTGTTCCTGGCTTCTTTACAGATGTCTTAGATTTTTCTGTCGATAAAATTTCAACAAATTTACCAATGGCCGTTTTCTTGCTTATTTGTGCTATAATGACAGTGGTTGCATTTATCAAGAAGTTGTCATTAATTCCTTTATTAGGATTAATTTCTTGTTGTTACCTTTTAACCGGTATGGCAGCAAGTAATTGGATATGGTTCGGAATTTGGTTATTAATTGGACTGGTAATTTACTTCTCTTTTAGTTTCAAAAATAGCGTTCTAAACAAAGCGTAATAAATAGTTTACTACTGCTATTGTATTAATTTACTATTCTTTCTTAAAATAAAGTGTTTAAGTAAAATAGATTAGTTTTAAAAGTGTAATTATTTTTCAATTAAAAACAAAAAAAACCAACGTAGTTCCGTTGGTTTTTTTTTATTAAAATTAGTTAAGAAATTATACTTTTCCTAATACATATAATTGTTCCATTGTTGGTGAAGTACTTCCGCCAGAGGGTTCTAAAGTAATTCCAAAAGCTTCTGAACCACTTGTACCTTCAACAGCAAAGATTTTTTGACTATTTTTATTAAAATTATCTAATAAACCAATACTTGTTGGCGTTAAAGCCGGTACTAATTTTAAAGACCATATCTGATACACTTTTCCTTCTGGCGGTGTTGGTAAGCCAGATGCGTCTACATAAACGGTTTGCTTTTCTTGATTCCAATAAATTCTTGCAAACGATTCTGGCGCAACAGCCTGTCCACCAAGAGTAATTACAGTATTCTTAGAATCTCTTACTACATTTAATGCAGTGGTAGTTTCTTGATTTTCAAATTGTAAATCAACAAAAGATTTTTGTAATTCTGATTTTTGCGATTCAACGGTAGTAATTGTATTTTGGCTAT
>JBLIJW010000121.1:0-7309 GCA_047636155.1 Flavobacterium sp.
AAAGAATAACATTTCATGATCCTTGTTATTTAGGTCGAGCTAATAATATTTATGAAGCACCAAGAGAGTTAATCGAAAAATTAGATGCCGAATTGGTAGAAATGAAACGATCTAAAGCAAATGGATTATGCTGTGGTGCCGGTGGTGGGCAAATGTTTAAAGATGCTGAACCTGGTGATAAAGAAGTAAATATTGAAAGAACAGAAGATGCTTTAGAAACCCAACCAAACATTATTGCAGCAGGTTGTCCTTTTTGTAACACAATGATGACAGACGGTATTAAAAATAAAGAAAAAGAAGGGGAAGTTCAAGTTATGGATATTGCAGAACTTATTGCAAATGCCCAAGACTTATAATTTATAAATAAAAAAAGATATGTTTATTCCTTTTAATGATTTGCCTTTAAATTCTAAAATCTGGATTTATCAATCGAGCAGGAAGTTTACTGAAGCAGAAATGGAAGAAATTCAGAATGGCTTATTGCAATTTTTATCCGAATGGGAAGCACATGGAACTAGCTTAGAATCTTCTTTTCAAATTCATTATAACCGATTTATTATACTTGCTGTTAATCAAGAAGTACAACAAGCAACTGGATGTTCTATAGATAAATCGGTAGGTTTTATCCAAAATTTAGAACAAAAATACGAGATTGATTTGTTAGATAAAATGAATGTTGCCTTTAAACAAGGTGAATTTATTACTTACAAGACTTTATTAGAATTTAAAAAATTGGCTAAAGACAAATCGGTGTCAGAAAACACTATCGTTTTTAATAATTTAGTCAATACAATTGAAGAATTTCAAGAAGCTTGGGAAATTCCAGCTGCCGAAAGTTGGCACAGTAGGTTTTTTTAACAAAAATACAACGAAATACCAAACAACAATAGTTCCTTTTTTGCGTAAATATATACAGACTAAAGTTTATAACAATACGCAAATAATAGCATATACATGAAGTTTTATTTAAAATACACAGTTCTTATTTTTCTTGTTTTTATTGCAACAAATTGCGCAACTAAAAAAAATCAATCAGAAAACCAAGCCAATCCGATCAAGGCTGTAGTTAAAACGTCTAAGAAAAAGGTAGTTGGTTTGCCAACAAAGTCTGTTACGATTCCAGAAAAAATTATAGAAAAGCAAGAATCAGAATACTTAACTGATTTACTTAAAACCGAAAAAGACTATTTTCCGACAACAGATTCTGAAAAAATTTGGGTAAATAGTGTTTATACCAATTTAGATTTAGAGCAAAAGATAGGGCAATTGTTTATGATTGCAGCCTATTCAAACAAAGACGAAAAACATTTCCAAGAAATTGAAGCTTTAATTTCTAAAAATGGAGTAGGTGGTTTGATTTTTTTTCAAGGTGGACCAATCCGACAAGCAAAATTAACTAACAGGTTTCAAGGCATATCAAAGGTGCCGTTGTTTATAGGTATTGATGCCGAATGGGGTTTGAATATGCGCTTGGATTCTACCTACAAGTATCCTTATAACATGACTTTAGGTGCAATTCGTGATCTTCGATTAATTAAAAAAGTCGGAGAACACATGGCAAATGACTCTAAAAGAATCGGAATACATTTTAATTTTTCACCTGTTTTAGATATTAATACCAATGCAAAAAATCCGATAATTGGTTTTAGATCTTTCGGAGAAGATAAAAATGTAGTTACCAATCATGCTTTAGCATTAAATGATGGATTGCAAAGTAACGGTGTATTCGGAACGGGTAAACATTTTCCTGGTCATGGTGATACGGCAACCGATTCGCATTATGCTTTACCTTTAGTAAATTTTTCTAAACAAAGATTAGATTCTGTAGAACTTTATCCGTACAAAAAAATGTTCGAAAACGGATTAGCTTCGGTTATGGTTGCACATTTAAATGTACCTAGTTTAGAAGCTAAAGAAAATGTTCCATCTTCTGTGTCTTATGAAATTGTTACTAATTTATTACAAAAACAATTGGGTTTTAAAGGACTTATTTTTACAGATGCTTTAAATATGAAAGCAGCTAGTAAGTTTTTAAAACCAGGTGAAATTGATTTAGAAGCTTTCTTGGCAGGAAATGATATTCTACTTTTTCCTGAAAATGTTCCTTTTGCTATCGAAAAAATAAAGGAAGCTATATTATCCGGAAAGATATCCCAAGAACGATTGGAATTTTCTGTAAAAAAAATACTTTCGTATAAATATAAAATAGGTTTGTCTAAACCAAAACCAATTGAATATAAGAATATTGCATCCGAATTGAATAGTTCTACAAAAGATGCTTTGAGCTACCAACTATATGAAAATGCAATTACAGTTTTGAAGAATGAAGGAGATATTTTACCAATTAAAAATTTAAAACAAAAAATTGCATATTTAAAATTAGGAGATGATACCAATACAGCCTTTTTAAATACATTAAAAAAATATACAGAAGTAACTTTAATTTCAGAAAAAAATATTGATTCTTTAAACGTAAAATTAGAAGAATATGAAACAGTAATTATCGGGTTCCATAAAGCAGATAAAGCTTGGAAAAATCATGATTTTACTTCAGATGAACTTCAGGTTATAGAAAGAGTTGCAGAAAAAAACAATGTAATTTTAGATTGTTTTACAAGACCATATTCGCTAACCGCAATTAAAAATTTTAAAAATATAAATGCTGTTATAGTTTCTTACCAAAACACGGATATAGCACAGATAGTTTCGGCTCAATTAGTGTTTGGTGCCGTTAGTAGTAAAGGTCAATTGCCAGTTAGCGTTAACTCTCAATTTCCTGTAAATTTTGGTTTGCAAACTTCCTCATTAGATCGTTTGGGTTTCACTTCTCCTATTAATGTAGGAATGTCACAAGAAATTTTGAATTCTATTGACCGATTAGCAAACAAAGCAATTGATAATAAAATGACACCAGGTGCACAAATTTTGGTAGCAAGAAGAGGAAAGATTATTTTTGAAAGATCGTATGGTTACCATACCTATGAAAAAATAGATTTAGTAAAGAATTCAGATATTTATGATATCGCCTCTATAACCAAAATGGTAGCAACCTTGCCGAGTGTAATGGTAGCATTTGATAAAAACAAACTAGGTTTAGAAACTACGCTAGGCCAAATGCTTCCAGAATTTCAAAATACGGATAAACAAAATATTACCTTTAAAGAATTACTTTCTCATAATGCGCAATTGCAGCCTTGGATGCCATTTTATAAAGAAACTTTAGACAGTATTAAAAAACCATCAGAGAAGTATTATAGAAAAACGTTTTCAGATGAATATCCGTTGCAAGTAGAAGAGAATTTATTTTTAAGAAAAGACTATCTAGATACTATTTTCAACAAAATTATTACTAGTAAATTATTAGATAAAAAAGAATATAAATATTCTGATTTTACCTTTATAATACTAAAACGATATTTAGAAAGACTTAATAAAATGCCTTTAGATTTGCAAAGTCAAGATACTTTTTATGCTAGTTTGGGTATGAATAATACGGCATTTAATCCGTTAAGAAAGTTTGACGTAAGCAGAATTCCGCCTACAGAATTCGACACTTATTTTAGAAATACCAAAGTACAAGGTTATGTTCATGACATGGAAGCCGCGATGGAAGGCGGAGTTGGCGGTCATGCTGGAGTTTTTAGTAACTCTGTTGATATTGCCAAAATGATGCAATTATTTTTGCAAAAAGGTTCTTATGGAGGTAATTTTTACTTTTCTCCAGCTACTTTCAATATTTTTAACACTTGTTATTTTTGTTTAGAAGGAAATCGTCGTGGTTTAGGATTTGACAAACCACAACTCGGCACTTCTGGTCCAACATGTGGTTGCGTTGCATCAAGTAGTTTTGGACATACCGGTTTTACAGGAACAATGGCTTGGGCCGATCCGCAATCTGAAATAATTTATATATTCTTATCCAACCGTACCTTTCCAGATTCTAATGCTTCCAATAAATTATCTCGAGAAAACATTAGAGAAGACATTCAAAAAATTATTCAATCAGCAATTTTAGATTAAGTTAGTTTTAAATTAAGCTTAAAATACAATCTACTTTCGGCTATTAAACACAAAAAATTGTAACTTCGTATTTCTAAAAAAAATACATGAAAATTGCAATAGTTTGTTACCCAACTTTTGGAGGAAGTGGAGTAGTCGCTACCGAGCTTGGTTTGGAACTAGCAAGACGCGGACACGAAATTCATTTTATTACCTACAGACAACCTGTTAGATTAGCATTATTGAATGAAAATGTGCATTACCATGAGGTAAATGTTCCAGAATATCCATTGTTTCATTACCAACCTTATGAATTAGCTTTATCTAGTAAACTAGTAGATATGGTTAAGTTATATAAAATTGAAATTTTGCATGTTCATTACGCAATTCCGCATGCTTATGCAGGTTACATGGCCAAGCAAATGCTAAAAGATCAAGGAATTTTTGTACCAATGATTACTACTTTACATGGAACGGACATTACATTAGTAGGAAATCACCCTTTTTATAAAACAGCGGTTAACTTTAGTATTAACAAATCAGATATTGTGACATCTGTATCTCAAAATTTAAAAGATGATACCTATAAATTATTTGATGTTAAAAAAGAAATTCATGTAATCCCGAATTTTATTGAATTAGATAAAACACGTAATGAAGCTTTTATTAAATGCAAACGATCTTTAATAGCTCGTTCGCAAGAGCGTATTTTAACTCATATTAGTAACTTTAGAAAAGTAAAACGAATTCCAGATGTAATTGCTATTTTTTATGAAGTTCAGAAAAATATTCCAGCTAAATTAATGATGGTCGGCGATGGTCCAGAAAAACTAGAAGCAGAAGAACTTTGTGAAAAATTGGGAATTACAGATAAAGTTATCTTTTTTGGCAACAGTAATGAAATTGACGAAATTTTATCTTATTCTGATTTATTTTTACTACCCTCAGAGACAGAAAGTTTTGGTTTAGCAGCATTAGAAGCAATGGCTTGGAGTGTTCCTGTTATTAGTAGCAATTCAGGTGGTTTACCAGAAGTTAATATTCCTGGAGTTTCTGGATATTTATCTAATGTTGGCGATGTTGCAGAAATGGCCAAAAATGCTTTAAAAATATTAGAAGATGATGTAATTTTAAATACATTTAAAGTTAATGCTTTATCTATTGCGCAACAATTTGACATTAAAAATATATTGCCATTGTATGAAGAATTATACCAACAAGCAATGCAAACAGTGTGAAAAAATCAATTGTAATCTTTTGTGCTGTACTTTTTAGTTCTTGTGTTTCCAAAAAGCCAACGGTTTTAGAAAATAAAGTTCTTTATGATATCTTATTAAGAAAAGAAGATGGCGGAGCAAAATTCCGATTTTATGAAATAATAACAGAAGAGAAAGAATTTAAAATGATTTCTAAGGATAAATTTATTGGACCATATTTAGAGAAGGATGAGTTTCAAAAATCTAATTTTATATTAATTAATTTAGGGTTGAAAAACAAAATGGGGTATCAAATTAAAATTGAAAAGGCAGAAGAAAAAATAAATAAAATTGTTTTAAAAATTACCGAAGTCGAACCTAAAAACATTGAGAATGCAACAATAGGAGATTTCACGCCAAACTATGTAATTAGAGTAAAATCTAAAAAGCCAATAGAAATTTTAGAATAAAAAAAATCCCAATTGTTTTGCAATCGGGATTTTTTTTATTTCAAAATATCTTAGTTAAATCTGTAACGGATACTTAAAGCTAAATCTGGTTCAAAGGTATTTCTGTTATAATAGTTAGTTCCAAAATAGATTTCTGGTCTAATATCCAAAGCTAATTGAATAGGAGCTTCCTCAAAATTGTATTCAATTCCTAAGTCTCCAGCAACGAATGCAAAAGCTCCACTATCTTTTACATCGTTTCCATTGAATTTGTATTTTGAACTGTAAGAACCAACACCTCCACCAATACCTGCATACCAGTTAAATCCACCTTCAATATTCCAAACCCATTGGTAAATTCCTGTCAATTTAAATGCATTGCTATCATTTTTGTTTCTAAAACCCAAATCCAATTCTAATCTGTTTTTGGAACTCAAACCACGTTGGTAAGATAGTTCACCACCAAAACCGTCGTTATCTCCAAGACGAAGACCTAAAGCATTTTTCGAAAAATTTTGTGCTTGCACTGTTGTTGCTACTCCAAACAAGAATAGAGAAAATAAAATGAGTTTTTTCATAATAGGATTTATTTAAATTATTTGACAAATATCTTGCTTTTAAACCAGACCTGATTTACATAATTTAACATTTTTATTACATCCAAATTTAACATTTAGTTTACTTCAAAATCGTTAAGAAATTCAATCTGCTCTTGATTTGTATTTGCAGGCAAATTGAATTGCGTTGCAAATGTTGGATTTAATGTAAAATTAATATTAGTTTTGTTATACACCATTCCAATATTTTTAGCATAGTATTGATTCGATACCAATACATCTTGTGCATTAAGAATTGGAATAACTATAGGGAAATTAGTTCCCGGAATAGTTTGTGTAGAGCTTACGCTAAGATTTACAATTAATTTAGTTTTGACAATATCATTATAAACTACTCCATTAGGTAAGTTATAGGATGGCAACACACCATCGTTTATTGATTTTAAAGTATACGTAATTGTTATAGGAAATCCTTCAAAGTTTTGATCTATCGTTCCGCTAACGGTGCTTAAAATAGTATTAGAAGTAGCATCAGAATTTAGTAAAACAAAATTTACCAAATCAATATTTAAAGGAAAAATATCTTGTAATCCCAAAGAACTTAAGCCCGTTAGAACTACTGTACTTCCTATTTCTTTAACAGCATTTTGATTTAAACTACTAGAAAAAAGTCCAGTCGCAAAATTGCGCGCTTTAAATTTCTTATAAATAGTAGCATTAATGGTTGTGTCGTTGGCAATGTATAACGAATCTTCTGTAGCGGCACTTCCATTAGTTCCAGAAACCGAATATTTCCAAAAATTTCCAGTTATTAACGGCAAATAATTCTCAGAAGTGCCGTTATTACTATCAGAAGTACAAGAAATAATCATAGTAGCAATTACGAATAAAATAAATAATTTCGCTTTCATCTTTAAGTTTTTATTCGAAAGTACTATTTAAATTTAAAATAGAAGTTATTTTAACATAATTACCAATTATATAATTGATATTTAACAGTATAATAGAAGCCGAAATATTTTTTACAGAAGCAATTAAATTAAAATTATAATAGTAAAAAGTAATAAACTATATTTGTTAAAAACAGACTATAATGGCCGGAAATTCA
>JBLIJW010000122.1:0-7147 GCA_047636155.1 Flavobacterium sp.
TTCTCTTTTTATTTGAATGAAATGTAGTAAACTTATTAACAATAGTTTTTTCGTTACTTAGGATAGAAGTTTAAATGAAAATAATTAAACTTATCATATTAAAAAACAAGGCACATATTTCCATATCTTACTATTTTCTAAAAAGCAATTTAAAATACTGCGTTTCAATATGTTGTTACTTATTTTATTATTTATTTATCGCATTATGTAATTAAAATAATTATAAGTATTTGGATTAATCAAGAAGTTTTTTATTTGGCTTTTTTTATGCTTTTACATGTATAATCTCTTATTAATAAATGTTAACTAAAATTTACATTTTATTTTTTGCAAAACGAATATTAAATTAAATTAGTAAAATAGAAATAGTCCCAAGCTATCTAATTTAATTATGTTCGTTCTTTTTATAAAGAATGTCTTACTATTGCGTGGTTTAAATTCCAGGCACTTGAAGAATTTTAGTTTTGTTGTTCTAGATGACAGTCTTAATAGCATAGCAAATACGCTTGAAGTAACAAGCGTGTTTGACTCTTTGCATTATTTAGGTATGGCTACAAACGCAACAGATGGAATAGATATTATTTTAGAAAAAAATCCAGATTTTATTATTCTTCAAATTGAACCTGATAACAGCGATTCAGATTTAAATCTTGCATTTATTGATCAATTATATAGGTACGTCAAGAAAGTTCCAAAAGTTCTCACGTTAGCCTCTAGTTTGGATAATTGTTTTAATGCTATTAAATATGGTGTATTTGACTATTTCGTTCAGCCTTTGGACGCAAAGGAATTCAGAAAGTCACTTTTTCGTTTAAACTGGGAAATTGATCCAAGAAGCGATGATTTTTCTAATGAATTAGACATTATAAAAACTATTGCCATCTTGCGTGGAAATTCTAACAAGAATTTTGTAAATCCAAAATCTAATGGAGAATTAAATGGTCCAAATTCTGTGCAAAATGAGAATGCACTGTCTGAAGACAATACTTCTCAAGAAAATAATTTCTTAGATAAGGAAGAAGATGTCACTATAATTAATCAAATAAATACCATTGAAAAACCTTTAATTATTTGCGTGAAGTCTTATGGTGATTACAGATATATTGATGCTAAAGACGTATATTATTTGCAAGCAGATAACAATAGTACCGATATCCATATTAATTCTGGTGAAATGATTACTGCATTTAAAACCCTTAAGCATTTTGAATCGGTTATGTCGTTTCCTTTTGTGCGAATACATAACAGCTATATTGTCAACATGAATTACGTTAGTCGAATCCATACGGGCAATTCTGTTTGTCATATTAAAAATACTACTACCAAAGTTCCATTTTCTAAATCTTATAAAGAAAATGTAGATGCGATTATCGCTACAATTGCATCAGGAAATTACTTAGAAATTTAATACTACTGCGATTAATTTAATTTAATAATTTATAAATCAAGTAGTTATGATTTATTTTTACTCTTTATTGTTGTTTTAATCGCTTATTTATAAAATAAGTGCATTCACCATGATTTGGTTACTATCCACTATCAAACCATTGCCTTCTACCATTTACAAGGTAAAGTATGTTAATTAAATCGCAGGACTGTACTAGTTTTACATTGTGAGCGTCAGGTATTTATACGTAATCTGAATTCACTTAATATTAAACTCTAAAAATCTAACATACCTTAAAAACACTAAACATGAAAAAAATTATTACAACTTTCGCGTTATTCACAATGATGTTATCTTTCACTTCTTTCCAATCTAACCCAATCGGAAAAGGAACAAATTCACCGGTACCAATGATTGTTAAAGAAAAAATGTTAAGTCAAACATTAGAAGCTAACCCAATTGGAAAAGGAACTAATTCTCCGGTAGGAATGTAATATTAGTAAACTTTAGTTTATTTCATAAAAAACCAACATTTAAATGTTGGTTTTTTTTTATGCCATTACTTTACTAGATTTGTCAAAACATTATTTTAATTGAAAAAACTTTTATTTTTATCTTTTGTTCTCTTTACTTTTACTCACTGTAGTAAAAGTAAACCTTCAACTGAAACTAATTATGAATTGTCTGATTCTATAAAAAGTTATTATAAAAATTTTAACTCTGAAAAAAGTACAAACATAGAGAAGAATAATTATGCAAACAGAATTCTAACTGTGCTTGAAAGAACAGACGGGAATAGTGTTGAAAAATCTAAGATATACACTTCAATATTAAACCATTATTATGTTACAAAAGATTGGAATCGATATTATAAAATTACCAATAAATTCTTAGATTATAGTATAGGAATTAATGACACCTTAAATACAGCACAAGCTTATAGATATTTTGGAAATTATCATTATTATCATTCTGGTTATGTAGATAGTTCTTTTTATTATTTCAATAAATCTGAAAAGTATTTCAAGCAGCTAAATGATTTGGATAATTATTCTACTATTTTATTAAAAAAGGGATTATTAGAATATGACATAAATAGTTTTTTATCTGCAGATTTAACTTTAACTACTGCATACATAGTCGCAAAAAGACTAGATGATAATTCTAAAACACAAGCTATTTTAAACCAGCTTGGTTTAGTTGCCAATCAATTAAAAGATTACAATCAATCCATAGATTATTTTAATCAATCACTTAAATTAATTCGAAAAAATCCCCAGAATTATAGGCAAAATCAAGAAGCTATTTGTTTGAGTAATTTAGGTTCTGTTTATGAGGCTTTAAAAGATTATAAAACGGCTATTTATTATTACAATTTATCTTTAAAAGGTAAAAATCTAGATAAAGAAAGCCCTATTCTATATGCTAATATTATAGATTTTATTGCAAATTGTCAGGTACAAATTGAAGATTACACTAATTTGCCAGCATTATTTGAAGAAGCTTTACAAATCAGAAAAGAGCAGAAAGTTCCTTCTGCCATGGTTTTAAGTTATATTCACTTATCAGAATTTTACCAAAAAACTAAAAATACAGAAAAAGCATTAGAATATGCAACCAAGGCGAATCAAGCAGCGAGAAAAAGTAAAACTGCAATTGATATTTTAAATTCTGTAAAACAGTTGGCAATCGTAGATGTGAAAAACAATACGGTTTATAATAGAGAGATTTATAGAATTACTGATAGTTTGCAATTAGAAGAACGAAAATCTAAAGATAGATTTGCACGAATTCAATTGCAAACAGACGAGATACAGCGGGAGAACGTAACTTTAACAGAAGAAAACAAAACTATCATTAAATATCTTTTTATTTTGGCATTTTTTCTTGGTGGTATTTTCTTAATTCGTTACCAACATATTCGTAATAAATTTTTGGTTTTTGAACAAGCCCAACAAAAAGCCAATGAAGATATTTATCGATTGATTATTTCACAACAAGATAAATTAGACGAAGGAAAAAATTTAGAAAAATCAAGAATTTCTAAAGAACTTCATGACGGTATTTTAGGTAGACTTTTCGGATTACGATTAAATTTAGATGGTTTGAATAATAGTTCTGGAGAACAAGCCGATAGAGACAGAAAAAATTGTTTGGAAGAATTAAAATTTATTGAACAAGATTTAAGAGAAATTTCACACGAGTTAAATCGCGAAAAAACTATGGTCATTACCAATTTTGCTTTAATATTAAATAAGCTGTTTGAAAACCAATTAAAAGTAAATAAGGCAAATTTTGCCGGGTTTATTGACGAACAAATAGATTGGAATTCGCTTAGTAATACTGTAAAAATTAATTTGTACAGAATTGTTCAAGAATGTCTTCAAAATTGTAATAAATATTCAAAAGCAAAAAATATTTCAGTTTCTTTCAAAAAAGGAATACAACAAAATATTATTCTAACTATATTTGATGACGGAATAGGCTTTGATAAAGAACTAAAAAGTAAAGGTATTGGTTTAACAAACATAATTGATAGAGTTCAAGAAAGTAACGGAACGATTGAAATTAATACTGGAAAAAATAAAGGAACCAAAATTTCTATTTCAATAAATACTCCAAAACAAAAACCAAAAATTTAATACAAATGCCCCAAAGTATTAACGCACTTATTGTAGACGATCATCCATTTATTATTCAAGGTTATAAAAACGTAATAAATTTATATCCGAATAAAGAGATAACATTTGCATTTACTGAAGCAAAAGATTGCCAAACTGGTTATGAAGCTATCATGAATGCTACTCTAGAATATGATATCGCTTTCTTGGATATTAGCATGCCAGAATATTTAGAAAAAGATATTGAAACAGGTGAAGACTTGGCTAAGATTTTAAAAATTAAAATGCCAAACTGCAAAATTGTAATGTTAACTATGCATGCCGAATCTTTAAAAGTAACCTCAATTATAGAACAAATAAATCCTTTAGGATTAATAATCAAAAACGATCTTACTTTTGAGCAAATGATATTGGCTGTAAAAACCGTTTTAAACGGAGATCGATATTATAGCGAAGCTGTAATTACCTATCTAAACCAACTCCAACAAGAAAAAATATATGTTGATGTAATTGATAAGCAGATCTTGCATTATATTTATAAAGGAATTGATTCAGAAGACATTCCTTTATACATAACAATATCAAGCAGTAACGTTAGAACAAGAAAAGACAGAATGAAGCAGTTATTAGGAATGGAAAATGCAAACGATACCGAATTCATTCAAGCTGCAAAAAGCAAAGGCATGTTAAACTAATTAATAAAACAAAAGGCAACAATTTAAATTGTTGCCTTTTGTTTTATTAAAGTAAGTCATGTGCTACCAAATATTCTGCAATTTGAACAGTATTTGTTGCTGCTCCTTTTCTTAGGTTGTCAGCAACAATCCAAAGATTTAGACTATTGGGTTGGCTTTCGTCTCTTCTTATACGCCCAACAAAAACAGCGTCTTTTCCTTCTGCAAAAAGCGGCATCGGATAGCTAAAAGTCTCTAAATTATCTTGTACTTCAATACCCGGAGTTTCACTTAGTATTTGTCTAACATCTAGTATATCAAAATCATTTTCAAATTCTAAGTTTACCGCTTCACTATGACCACCAACTACTGGAATTCTTACCGCGGTTGCCGTTACTGCAATAGTATTGTCTTGTAAAATTTTTTGCGTTTCTCGCACCAATTTCATTTCTTCTTTGGTATAACCATTTTCTTCAAAAACGTCGCATTGCGGAATGGCATTTCGATGAATCGGATATTTATAAGCCATTTCGCCAGAAATACCTTTATATTCATTCTCTAATTGATTTACTCCTTTTACTCCTGTTCCGGTAATAGATTGGTAGGTAGAAACGATAACTCTTTTTAATTTGTATCTTTTATGCAAAGGTGCTAAAGCCATTACTAATTGAATGGTAGAACAGTTTGCATTCGGGATTATTTTATCTTCTTTGGTTAAAATCGATCCGTTAATTTCTGGAACTACAAGTTTCTTAGTAGGATCCATTCTCCATGCAGATGAATTGTCGATAACAGTTGTTCCTGCATCCGCAAATTTTTGTGCCCATAGCAAAGAAGTTTCTCCTCCAGCAGAAAATAATGCAACATCTGCTTTTTTATCAATTGCAGATTGTATAGATACTACCTTATATTTCTTTCCCTTAAACTCGATTTCTTTTCCAACTGATTTTTCAGAAGCAACAGGAATTAATTCGGTGATAGGAAAGTTTCTTTCCTCTAAAACTTTTAGCATTATCTCGCCAACCATACCGGTAGCGCCAACTACTGCAACTTTCATACTTTTAATTTATTAAATTTATAAAAGCAAATGTATATAGAATTTATAGGATAAAATATTTTTAAAAAGAAAAATCCTGCAATACACAGGATTTAGTTAGAATATAGTAATGTAGCGGAAATCACTTTTTTAATAAATCTCTAATTTGAATTAGTAATTCTTCTTGGGTTGGACCGGCTGTTGCTGTTGCTGCAACAATAACTTCCTCTTTTCGCTTTGCTTTTTCTGCGGCTCTTAAAACTACAAACACAAAAAATGCAATAATAACAAAATTAATTACGGATTGCACTAAATTACCATAAGTAATAACGGCTGCTCCAGCTTCTTTTGCTGCATCCAAATCGGCATACGTATTGCGATCTAATGTAATATATTTCGTTGTAAAATCTACACCACCAGTAATTAAACCAATTATTGGCATAATAACATCATCAACGACAGATGATACAATTTTTCCAAAAGCTGCTCCAATTACAACGGCAGTTGCCAAACTAAGAACATCGCCCTTCATTAGCGACCCTTTGAAATCTGTAAAAAATCTCATCTTTATTAATTTTAAGGTTAGTAAAAAAATTTAACAATTTTGTATGCTTTGTGATTTTTTTTAATCTCGAAAGAAAATACGCTTCACGCGTTGGGAAATACCAACTAAAATTTCATAAGAAATAGTTCCTACAATATTTGCAAGTTCTGGAACGCTTGGTTTTTCTCCAAAAAGAATTACTTCGCTACCTTCAAAACACTCTAAATCAGTTACATCTACCATTAGCATGTCCATACAAACATTACCTATAATTGATGCTTTCTGTTTTCCGATAATAACATATCCGTTTTTGTTACCAAGTTTTCTTGAAATTCCATCGGCATAACCAATTGGAATTGTAGCAATTCTTGAATCTCTATTTGCAATAAAATTACGGCTATAGCCAACACTTTCTCCTTTTTTGATATTTCGAATTTGTGAAATTATCGATTTTAATGTTCCTACAATTTGCAAATATTTTTGTTCATCAGGATCGTTTGAAATTCCGTATAAACCTATGCCTAAACGAACCATTTCGTACTGTGCTTGTGTATAGTTAGAAATTCCAGAAGTATTTAAAATATGACGAATTGGTTGAGTTTGTAATTCTTGCATAACCTTTTGTGAAAGCTCTTCAAATAGTTTTATTTGATGCAAAACAAATTCAGAACTATTTGCATCATCGCTAGTTGCCAAATGAGAGAGAATTGAAGTAACTTTAACCAAAGTGGTTTCTTTTAAAATACCAATTAATTCAGATAAATTTTCGGACTGAAACCCGAGTCTATGCATGCCAGTATCTAATTTTATATGAATAGGATAGGCGGTAATTTTTTTCTGTTTGGCAATTTTCAAAAAGGCATTTAATCCTCTAAGGCTATAAAT
>JBLIJW010000123.1:0-6751 GCA_047636155.1 Flavobacterium sp.
AAAGTAACGAAAACGATGTGGCGTTGCTAAATAAATTATATAGAAATTAAATTTTTAGGTGTTTTCAGCAAGAAGCGCCGAATCTAAAAGAAGCACTGCTTCTTAAAAATCATTTATAACAATGGATTATACTTTTTCAATACAAATTCCTTGTAAAAATGAGGTTTATTACTTTTTATATCCGAAAATAAAACCAACCTAAAACCCAAATAACCTTGTATTCATTTTTATACTCATATTATGTTTACAAAAAATCCTATTTCCTCAAATAATTTTAGTTTAAAAAAGAGAAATTCTTTATTTTTGTTTAACTTTGCAACTTAAAGATTAAACAGCAATAAATTTGCTTGTTTGAAATACCCTTAAATTAAAAGCTCAATTGGATGGAAAGTAAAAGACCCGATAACGTGGTGTATTCAGATACAGAAGGATTTAATGCCCGTATTTTGCCTTATGGTACAAACGTTGGCGCGTCAGTTATTCAGATAGACGATGTAGTTTCTTGGAAGTCCAGAGGAATTAGTACTGTTAACAAACAACTCGAAAGTAAGTTTAACGAACTCAAAGAACAGTACCAAAAATTGATGGAAGAATTCGAATGGAACGAATTAGTTTATAATGCTAAATTTTCTTTTGAGCCTGTAATTGGAGAAATTTACCATTTGTATCGAGACGATAACGGCAGCAACTTTCTATCTCTTATTGCCCCGAACGAATGGAACAAAGAACACGTTGGTACTTTTAAACTCAATAGCGAGAAAAAATGGGTTTTTCTGCAGTAAATTAAATTTTTAATCTGAATTTATAAAACACAAAGTAAATATCCACGTATCCTAAAATCATTTCCCAATTAAATTTTATTGGCATTATATAAGTTTAACAGTAAGTTCTGTAAGGCTTTTATCTTTAATAAAAAGTATATTACAACAGTATTATAATAAAACTATTAAAGACAAATTACTATGGAAAATCATGTTGTAAAAATTATATCCGTTCAAAATATTACCCACGATGTTAAGCAGTTTACCATCCAAAAACCAGCTGACTACGATTTTATACCCGGTCAAGCCACAGATGTTTCTATTAACACACCAGAATTAAAGAATGAAAAACGCCCTTTTACTTTTACTAGTTTAAAAGATAACAAGAATTTACAATTTACCATAAAGATCTATGAAGGTCATGATGGTGTTACCAAAGAATTAGATAAACTATCCCATGGAGACGAATTAATTATCCACGACGTTTGGGGTGCAATTCAGTACCAAGGAGAAGGTGTGTTTATCGCTGGTGGTGCTGGTGTTACGCCATTTATTGCTATTTTAAAAAATTTACATGCAGAAAATAAGTTAGGAAATAACAAACTTATTTTTACCAACAAAACCGAAAAAGATATTATTTTAGAAAATGAATTTCAAGAAATGTTGGGTTCTAACTTTATTAATATCCTAACAGATGAGAACAATTCAAAATACGAAACAGGACATATTGATGTTTCGTTTTTAAAAGAACACATTAGCAACTTTCATCAGAAATTTTATATTTGCGGACCACCAAAATTTATGGATGCCATTAAAAATGCCTTGGCAGAATTAGGTGCTTCTAGCGATTCTTTAGTATTTGAAAAATAATAGTTCCTTTTTTTAATTTTGAATAAAAACGCTTCGAATTGCTTTCCAAATAAGTTTGAATTTTTAATTTATTGGTCCTTGGTAATTACCTAATTGAATTTTTAAAATATTCTTTTCTACGTTCGCCTTGTTTACTAAAATGAACATTAAAATAAATTTTAATAAAGAAACCCAATTATTAAAAATTGCCGATAACGGAATTGGAATTGATATGAAACGCGGTGGAGATAAGCTTTGCGGATTATATAAAATTTTTAATGACCATCTTGATAGTAAAGGCATCGGATTTTTTATTGCTAAAAATCCGATCGAAGCCATGGATGGTTCGGTTTTTTGCAGATAGTGAATTGAATGCAGGTACTACCTTTTCAATTTATTTTAAATGAGGAAAATAACCTGTATTATGAATAAAGATGAAATTTATCAATTTTTGAAAAAAAAATATAAAAACTTCTAAAACGGATGCTGTCGTCGTTTCCTTTAAAAACGGAAAAGATGCGGTAGAAAATATCCGTAAAAAACTTCATATATCTACAGAATTACCCGATTTTATATTGTTGGATATAAAAATGCCCATAATGGATGGATGGGATTTTATGAAAAAATTGGAAGGTTTATTTAAAACAAATGTTAGTATCGCCACTAAAAATTTTATAGTAAGTTCCTCTGTTTCTTATGAAGATATTCAACTTGCAACTTCGTACCCCAATGTATTAGGTTATTATTCTAAACCAATAACTTTAGCTAATATCAACGTAATTTTGCAACAAGATTAAAACTATAGGCTAATTATTTTAAAATATCTTTTTTATTCCTACAATTCATTCCACCATTTGATGCGATCGGTATCTTTAATGCTATACATTTCTCCTATTCTTGGCAAATGATAATCGCTTTCTTCTTTTTCAGATGCTGCTACAAATCGTTCTGCAGGTTCTGTCCAAGTATGTTGCGCCAAAGCAAAACCGGACCAATGTACCGGAATTTTATTAGTAACTCCGGCATCTTTTGCGGCTTGCACACTTTCTTCTGGCGTCATGTGAATTTGACTCCAATTGTCGTTATACTGACCAGATTCCATAAACCCAAAACCAAATGGTCCTAAACGTTTTCCTATTTCTTTAAAATGTGTTCCATATCCGCTATCGCCGCTAAACCAAATGTTTTCTTTTTCTGTTTTTAAAACCCAACCACCCCATAAAGATTTAGCCCTATCTGTTAATCCACGTCCAGAAAAATGACGACTTGGTGTAAATGTGATGTCTATAGTTTGAAAAGTCTGCTTTTCCCACCAATCGAATTCAGTTATTCTTTCCGAATCAATTCCCCAAGCTTCCAAATGCCTTTTCACGCCCAAAGCAACATAAAATGCTTTTACTTTGGTTTTTAGTTTTGTAATGCTATCAAAATCTAAATGATCGTAATGATCGTGAGAAAGAAGCACCAAGTCGAGTTCAGGAAGCGTGTCCAGAATTTCTAAAGTATTCCGCGAAAAACGCTTTACGGCAAATGGAGCAATTGGAGCAGCATCTGGTCCAAACATTGGGTCAATGGCAATATTTAAGTTATTTATTTTTAGTACAATTACAGAATGTCCGTACCAAATGTATTTGGTTTCATTTCCTGCAGCATTCCATTTATCTTTGTCAAAAGGAATTACTTTTAAAGGTTTGCTTGGTTCCCTGTTTTTTTTATCGCAAAATTGCTTGTACAATAGTTTTGGCAGGGTTCGTAAGGTGATTGACATCGTAGTATCTACCAGATTTACAAATTTAGAACCATCCCAATTCGGTGATTTTTCGTATTTTTGGATATCTGCTTTTTTAGGTTTTGCACCAAACTGTTTGCTCATGCTGTAGGAGTTTTATTTACGTTTTAAAGATACTTCTTTTAGAGTAGTATTTGTTGGTGTTAGATAAGATGCATTAAATTGAAATACGAAACTAGTAAACAAAAAAAATCAGAATTCTTAGTTCTGATTTTTTTTGGAATTATAAATTATTTTTTCTTCGATTTATTTTTAGACTTTTTCTTTTTGTCCGCAGCCTTTTTCTTCGCTTTTTTTTCTTTCAACTTCTTTTTAGCTTTTTCTTTTTTGGCTTTCTCTTTTTTCTTTTTAGCTACTTTTTTTGCTTTGTCTTTCGCTTTATCCTTTGCTTTTTTTTCGCTTTCTTTAATTTTATTGCTCATTTTCTTTAGTTTTTTAAAATTTTTTTTATCTAGTTTATGATTCTCTTTAGTGTTCACTTCTGTTGCAACAACCGAAGAAACTTTACTCGTTATTGCTTCTTGAGCCACATTAGTTTCTGCAGGAATTGCAGTTACCGTCAATTCTTTTTTAACTGCTGTTTTTCGAACCGTTGGCTTTCTTGCTACTGGTGTTTTTTTCTCTACCGTATTTTTTGTATCTACTATTGGCGTTGTGTTTTCTTCTTGACTGCCAATTTCAGATGGTGTATTTTCCTCCATGTTGTATAGTGAGTTAGTTAATTTAACATTATGCTAGTGTTAAGCAAATGTAAACAATTGTGAGTCACGGCCATGTTAAGTTTTACTTTAGAATGAAAACTTAACATTGAAAATGAAAACAATACAGCAATAGAAACCAATTATTGTATTACTTTCTAGAAACTATATATTCAAATCGGTAAACCAGAAAAACATAAAAGTGTCTAAAAATAGGATCTTATTTATTAATTTTACAATCCAAGAACTACCAATTATCGTACTTAAATAAAACAAAAAAACATGCAAACTGTAAAGATTACCCTTTTAGCTTTAAGCAGTATTTTTTTAATACAATGCCAAAAAAAAGAAACGGTGTTGGTAGACAATATATATATTGATAGTTTGATTACAAATTATAGTGTACCCAAAGAAATCACCGCGAACGCAAAAGAAATAGATTTTTGGAAAAACCGTATAACAAACAACTCTTTTGATATAGTCAACAAATATCAATATGCTGCAAATTTAGTAGCACGTTTTCATCTTTTGGGCGATATTAATGACGTTATAAAAGCGGATAGTCTGTTGTTGGATATCGAAAAGAATTTTAATAACAAACAAGCAAGTCCGTTTATAGCCTTAACCTCTAATGCCATTTTACAGCATAATTTTCAGAATGCAGCCTCTTATTTAAAACAAGCAAAAGATATTGGTATCGATAATACGGTAAACTATGCAACTTCTTTTGATGTAGATTTTGAACTGGGAAATATAGAAACTGCTTCGGCTAGTTTAGAGAAAATGAACGATCCTAGCAATTTTGGATATCCGTTCAGAAAGTCAAAAATGGCGCATTATTTAGGCGAATTAAATTCTTCGATATCGTTTATGGAAAAAGCCTATTCTGTTTCTAATGACAATGCACTTTTACAATCTACTGCTTTATCCAATGTTGGCGATTTGTATACTCATGCCGGCAAGTTAGAAGAAGCAGTAAACAGCTACAAGAAATCTATTAAAGTAAACGCATCAGACTTGCATAGTCTTATGGGAATTGGTTGGATTGCATTAGTTAAGGATAACAACGATACTTTAGCAACTAAAATTTTTAAATTTGTACAATCCAAATCAAAATCTCCAGATGTATTGTATAAATTAATATTGGTAGCACAACATAATAAAGACAAGGCAAAAGAATTAGAATATGCCAAGCAATTTGAAGCAATTGTAACCGATTCTCTTTACGGAAGAATGTATAATAAATATCTAATTCAATTATATACCGATGTTTTAAAAAATCCTGCCAAAGCAGAAGAAATTGCAAAAGACGAGCTAAAAAACAGAACAACACCACAAACTTATGTTTGGTATGCATACGCATTATTGCAAAACAAAAAAATAGAGCAAGCAAATGCCATTTATAAAAAACATATTTCTGGCAAACCGTTAGAAGCATTAGAATTATATTTTATGGGGAAATTGATGGAAGCTTCTAATAAAGGCTATAATGCGAAAGAGTTTTTTAAAGCCGCAAACGAAAACTACTACGATTTGAGTCCGAACATTGCACGCGATTTAGATAGTAAACTAGAATAGAAATAAAAAAAAACAGTAATTAATACAAAAAAAAGGCGCAATTACTTACAGAAGTAATCTCGCCTTTTTTGCGTTATATAATTTTAGTCCCAAGAATAATTATAAGACATTATTAAAATATGTTACAGATGTTTAGTTAAAGAAAATACGTTCTATCATCCAGTAAGTCGCAACAATAAAAATAAATGCAGAAATTGGTATTACAATAAATTTTCGGTAATAAGGTTTGTCGCCAAAAAACTTTCCTAATAAAAAGTATGCCAATACTATAACCGAAATTTGCCCTAATTCTACCCCAACATTAAACATCAATAACGACGTTAAAAACGATTCCTTTGGCAAACCCAGTTCGCTCAACACACTGGCAAAACCCATTCCGTGGATCAATCCAAACAAAAACACAATCCCAATTCGGGTTTTCTTTAATTCTTTAGATAAAATATTTTCCATCGCAACATACATTATAGAAATCGCAATAATCGGTTCTACAATATAAGCAGGCGGATTGATAACTTGGTACATAGACAATCCCAAAGTAACGGTATGCGCCACAGTAAATGCAGTAGCTTGTAGCAAAACAGGCTTTAATTTAGGATTCAGCAAAAACAAACTCAATACAAAAAGTATGTGGTCAACTCCTAGCGGAATAATATGTTCAAAACCCAGTTTGATATACAAAAAAACCGTGTCAGTAGCAGACATATCTTCTAAATCTACCACGGCAACATGCGCATTGGCAGCTTGAGATAAAAGTAATAATAGTGTTACAGGAAGAATTACTTTAAGAACTAATTTGGTTGACATTCACTTTGTTTTTAATTGGTAATATAATAGTAATTACGATAAAAAGGAAATTACAGTTTCAAATTTCCAATCTATTTTAAGATAAAAACATTAGCTCTTGAGCCGATATTTCTTTGCTAAAACACCCACATAGTCCATTGCTTCTTTTGAAAACACCGTTGGTTTTTGATTGTCTTTTTTTTTCGCCTTATTATACAACGCCATAAAATAAAACGGATTCTGAATGTTCTTTATAAGCTGTTTTTTATAACCGTTCCGAATAATAATAATAA
>JBLIJW010000124.1:0-6659 GCA_047636155.1 Flavobacterium sp.
CCGTTTGTAACCAAATTGCGTGTAATTGTAGACGGCGATGTTACTGTATATGTTGTAGCAACTGTAGGTGTTACCGTTGGTGTTGCACTAGTTGGTTGCATTAACGTTGGATCAACAGGATTGGAAGTCCAGGTATAGGTTGTTCCTCCAGCTACATTTAATGTGATAGAACTACCTTGACAAATAGTACTATTAAATGTACCTGTTAATGCATTTGTTGCGTTTGCAACAAAAATATTACTTACAGTAAAAGTGGCTCCGCTGGAATCAGTTACAACACATGTATACAAACCATTTACTAAACCAGAAAAAATTCCAGTAGCATTAGTTTGTGGTGTTGGTCCGGTTAATACATAAGAAACATACGGAAGCGTTCCTCCCGTTGCATATATTCTTATAGTTCCGTCATTTACTCCCGGACAAGATAATGATGTAGTAGAAGCTGTTGCAAATAATGGAGCTGTTGGAGGATTTACTGCAAAATCATCTACAGCGAAATCGTTACCGACAGCATTAGTATTACTATTAAAAAGCTCAATAAAAACACAAGAATTATTTGGCACGAAAGAATATCTCACTTGTTGCCATCCATTTGCGGCTATTGGTGCTGTTGTCGCTCCAGATACTAGGGTATTAGAACTAGTGTTTGTAAATTGAATTCCAATATTTGCTAAAGTTGCAGCATTTAAAGAATTTGCAGAAATAGAACGAATCCAATACGAAAAAGTATAGGTTTGGCCAATTATTAAACCACAAACACCACTACCATTTGCGCCAGCGCGCCAAAAACGTTGGCTTCCACCGGTTGTATTGCCGTCAATCGCCATCATGTTTCCTGTTCCTGATGTATGATCTCCTACAGGTAGGAAAAACGCAGGATTCATTGGTTGTGGATTGGTAGTAAATGCGTAGTCACCAGAATTTGTGGTTCCAGTAAATGGAGCTGTTTTTAAATTATAACCGGTTCCGTTTATGTTAAATCCTACATTATTTCCACCACTTTCAAAACCTCCGTTTGTTAACAAATTTTGAGAGCATATAACATTGATAACCAACAAATTAAACAAGCACAATAGTAATTTCTTTTTCATTTCTTTAACAAATTATTGTGCGAAATTTACATAATTTTAACTAATAAATATCTTAAAATTTCATTTTTTTAAAATTCCTTTTTTCTATTAGAGTTATTTATACATTAATATTTATCTTTGTGGTGAAAATTTTTATGAAAAAAAGTAGAACTTAAATAATGATAAATAACGAAGATTTTTTGGATGAAATTGGGAATAACCACTTTGCAACAAACGAAGAAACACCTTTAAGAGCAGATGCTTTCGTTCAATCTGATGAAGAGAAAATAGAAAGTATCAAGGCAGATGTAGAGAAAATTTTAAATACTTTAGGTCTAGACCTTACAGATGATAGTTTAAAAGGCACTCCTAACCGAGTTGCAAAAATGTTTGTGAAAGAAATTTTTGGCGGACTAAATCCGGATAAAAAGCCGAGTTCTTCTACTTTTGACAATAAGTACAAATACAACGAAATGTTGGTAGAAAAAAATATTGTTTTATATTCTACCTGTGAGCACCATTTATTGCCAATAGTTGGTCGTGCGCATATTGCCTACATTAGTAATGGGAAAGTTGTTGGATTATCTAAAATGAACCGAATTGTAGATTATTTTGCCAAAAGACCACAAGTTCAAGAACGATTAAATATTCAGATTGTTCGTGAATTACAAAAAGTTCTAAACACGCAAGATGTTGCCTGCGTGATAGATGCAAAACATTTGTGCGTGAACAGTCGCGGTATTAGAGATATTGAAAGTAGCACAGTTACTGCAGAATTTGGCGGAAAATTTAAAGAAGAAAGTACGCGCAGAGAATTTTTAGATTACATTAAAATGGATACTACCTTTTAATTTATCTAATTATACCGTTTGAAATTAATTTTTCGAGTTGAAATTGAAATAAATTAGCCCAGATAGAACTGAAAACAAATGCTGGTAAAATGCTAGTTTTGTTAGAGTAAAATTGCGACCAAAGGAAACACATTTTGCGAAATACAAAACCAAAATTTTAAAGCAATTTTTGGAAGGAATAGCTGGATTAGCTTAAAAAAAAAAAAATGACCTTATATAAAGAGCAAAATTTAAAAATATACGATTCGTTATCTGGCGAAAAGCAAATCTTTAAACCTGTGCATGATGGTGCAATTGGTATGTATGTTTGCGGACCAACAGTATACAGTAACGTACATTTAGGTAACGTGCGAACTTTTATGAGTTTTGATATTGTTTTTAGATATTTACAACATTTGGGTTACAAAACAAGATATGTCAGAAATATTACCGATGTTGGTCATATTGTAGATGATGTGGATCATGGCGAGGATAAAATTGCAAAAAAAGCGCGATTAGAGCAAGTAGAACCAATGGAAATTGTACAACGATATACTGTTGATTTTCATACTATTTTGGATAAATTTAATTTTTTGCCGCCAAGTATTGAACCTACAGCGACTGGACATATTATTGAACAAATTGAAATTGTAAAACAAATTATTGCCAACGGATTTGCTTATAAAGCGAATGGATCGGTTTATTTTGACATCGAAAAATTTAATAAAGACCATAATTATGGGAAATTAAGTGGTAGAAATGTAGAAGACATGATGGCAAATACCCGAGAAACCGAAGGGCAATCGGACAAAAAAAATCCCGTTGATTTTGCTTTATGGAAACGCGCCGAACCACAACATGTTATGCGTTGGCCATCGCCGTGGGGAATTGGTTTCCCAGGTTGGCATTTAGAATGTACTGCAATGAGTACCAAATATTTGGGCGAAACATTTGATATTCATGGTGGCGGAATGGATTTAAAATTTCCGCACCACGAATGTGAAATTGCACAAAATGAAGCCTGTACTGGTAATTCGCCAGTAAATTATTGGATGCACGCCAACATGCTTACTTTAAACGGTAAGAAAATGAGTAAATCAACAGGCAATAATATTTTACCTGGAGAAATTTTTACTGGCGAAAGCGAATTTTTAAGCAAAGCTTTTTCTCCTAATGTTGCTCGTTTTTTTATGCTACAAGCACATTATCGTAGTGTTTTAGATTTTTCTGACGATGCAATTGTTGCTGCAGAAAAAGGTTTTAATAGATTAATGGAAGGAATGGATTTGTTAGATAACTTAGCTGTTTCTAATTCTTCTAGTTTGGATATTACAACCTGGAAACAAAATTGCTACGATGCAATGAACGACGATTTTAATACTCCTATTTTAATCGCACAATTATTTGAAGGAATTCGATTTGTAAATCTTTTAAATGATAAAAGGGAAACTATTTCCGGAGATGATTTAAAGCTCTTAAAATTTACATTAAATGAATTTATTTTTGATGTTTTAGGAATTAAGAATCAAAAAAACGAAAACAATTCTACAGAAAAATTAGAAGGTACTGTAAATTTATTGATTGAAATGCGCAACGAAGCTCGCGCGAATAAAAACTTTAAATTATCTGATGAAATTCGGGATAAGTTACTAGATCTTGGCATTCAATTAAAAGATACTAAAGAAGGTACTGCATTTACTATTTAAATTCATTTTGTATTGAAAAAGCTAAGCAGAATTGCAACACTACCGTTGCATTATTTAATTCGGTTTTACCAATTGGGAATTTCACCATTTCTGCCTTCTGCTTGCCGCTTCACTCCTACTTGTTCTAGTTACTTTATAGAAGCATTGCAAACGCACGGACTTTTTTATGGTAGTTATCTTGGTATAAAAAGAATAATAAGTTGTCATCCTTGGGGAAAAACAGGTTACGATCCAGTACCTAAAAAAGATCTTACAAAATAATTAACACGGCAGCACACATTGTTAGTATTAAAAATTCTATTTTTGAAAAAAATATAATACCAAAAATTATGGTTTGGAATCCGTCAGAAGGCATTCACCTTGGTCCGATTAATTTACGCTTTTACAGCTTAATGTTTGTAATTGCCTTTGGTTTAGGTTGGTATATAATGAAAAATATTTACCAAAGAGAAAAATTAAGTTTAGAAAAATTAGATACTTTATTTATCTGGACTGTTTTGGCAACTTTAGCTGGCGCAAGACTAGGACATGTGTTTTTTTATGATTGGGAATATTTTAGAAATCATTTATTAGAAATAGTATTACCAGTACGTTTTGAACCCGAGTTCGAAATAATTGGTTTTGCAGGTTTAGCAAGTCATGGTGCAGCAATTTCTATCATTTTAGTGATGTATTTTTACAGCAAAAATATAATACAAAAACCAATATTATGGATTTTAGATCGCATTGTGATTCCAGTTGCTAGTGGTGCAATTTTTGTTCGTATCGGTAATTTTATGAATTCTGAAATTATCGGGAAAGAAACCACAAATACCACTTTTGGAGTTAAATTTATTCGAGATACTTTCACACCGCGCGATGCTGTTGCACAAACCAATATTGCAGATCCTGATAAAGCATATGATGCAATTGCAACAAATCCTCAGTTTTCTGAATTATTATCCCAAGTTCCTTTGCGTCATCCTGCACAATTATACGAGTCGTTTTGCTACATTTTTGTATTTGCCATTTTATTTTTTCTCTACTGGAAAACGGATGCAAGAAACAAACGCGGGTTACTTTTTGGATTATTCTTAGTTCTTTTATGGACCGTTCGGTTTATTGTAGAATATTTAAAAGAAAGCCAAGGCGGATTTGAAGAATCCTTACACATTTTCTCTACAGGACAATGGTTAAGCATTCCGTTTATAATAATAGGATTGTACTTTGTTGTCACTGCAAAAAAAAATCCAACAGAAGTAGTTTAAAAGAAATTGCTGTCGAGTTTCATTCCATATCATAAAACAATAAACCTTTGATAATATAGTATTACAAAGGTTTAAGCTATTGGTAATTTTACGCTAATCTAATTTTGAGTAGTTGAAATTAAGAAACTAAGTAAAAACTAACTACTATATGAAAGAAAAATCTAATCTTCTTCTTTCTTAACTACTTTTCTGGCAACTTCAATTTTAAACTTTTTCCCTTTCATTTTTTCGTCCCGAATATTGTTTAATAAATCTTTTACTTTTTTAGCTTTAACGGCTGCAAAAGAAATAAAATCTTTTACTTCAATCAATCCCAAATCGCCTTTTTCCAATTTTCCTTTTTGAGAAAAGAAACCTACAATATCAATTTTGTTTAGTTTATTCTTTTTTCCGCCACTAATATAAATCGTCTTAAATTCTGGTGGTTTTGGTAAAGTTGTAGAATTAGAAACATCTAAAACAGACATTCCATAATCTAAATAATCCATTTTCTTTTCACTTTCGTGGATGATTATATACGCCGTTCCAGATGCTAACATTCTTGCAGTTCGACCATTTCTGTGTGTAAATTCATCTCCTTTTGATGGCAAATGATAGTGAATTACATGTTTCATTTCTGGAATATCCAAACCACGAGCAGCTAAATCGGTTGTAACCAAATAACTTACACTACCATTTCTGAATTGAATTAAGGCGCGTTCGCGTTCGTCCTGATCCATTCCGCCATGATAGTAAGTTGCATAAATTCCTTTTTCATTCAACGTATCGCTAATGCGTTCTGCTGCATCCCGATGGTTACAAAATACGATCGCAGACTGTGATTTTAAAGAACACAATAATTGAAATAAACTATTTATTTTATCTTTCTCTTTAGATACAATTAGCTTCATTGAAAGATTAGAATTTTCTTCATCTTCCTGTATAAAATCTAAAACAGTAGGGTTTGTAACTCGGGTATATTTTGGAATTTCAATATCCGAAGTTGCCGAAACCAAAACGCGTTTATTCAGTTTTTGCAATCTGGATATGATAAAAGACATTTGCTCATGAAACCCCAATTGCAATGATTTATCAAATTCATCCAAAACCAAAGTTTCTATAGTATCTGTCTTAAAAGTTCCTCTTTCTAAATGATCTGCAATTCTTCCAGGAGTTCCAATCAATAAAGCCGGCGGATTGGATAAATTCTTAATTTCTGTTTCAATAGAATGACCACCATAACAAACATTTACCTTATAACTGGTTCCCATTTTCTTCCAAACTTGTTCAATTTGCAAGCCTAATTCGCGAGACGGAACTAAGATTAAACATTGCACTGTAGAAATTTCTTCTTGCAACATTTTAAAAATTGGAAGTAAAAAAGCTACGGTTTTACCAGAACCAGTTGGCGATAACAATAAAACATTACTATCATTTAAAATAGAATTCTGTGCAACTTCTTGCATTTCATTCAGGTTTTTAATGCCTAAATTAAAAAGTAAATTATTGGATTGTGGATTTGTATTCATTTGGCAAAGGTAAAACCAAATTATGAAATACGAATTAAGAATTAAGAATTTGATATTTTTCTTTACTTTTGGTATTCTAAAATTCTAGTATGCGTCATTTCTTCTTCTGTTTATTTTTTATCTCTTTTGCTGCACAATCTCAAAAAAAGCAACTACCCGAAATTCCTTTCGAACTAGGAAATAAAAATCAAACCACAACATTCGACCAGTGCATTCAATTTTATGCAGATTTAAATGCTTTTTCTGATAAAATTAAAGTAATTGAAAAAGGACAAACAGATAGCGGAAAACCATTACA
>JBLIJW010000125.1:0-6582 GCA_047636155.1 Flavobacterium sp.
ATCAAAGCCACTAATGACCGGCATTTCAACATCTAAGAAAATTAAATCAATAGTATTAACTGTCATGCAGTTTTTTGCTTCAATGGCGTTAGAAAAATCTCCAATTAAATTTAAATTTGGGTGATTATTTACTAACTTTGCAATGACCATCCTTTGCAAGGAACTATCGTCTACAATTACGCAATTTAGTTTCATATTTATGTGATATTTAAGATTTGGTGAAGTAAAAATATATCTTTTTATCATTTAAACCTAATGTTTATCGGATTTTTTTGCACTTAAGCGACTTTTTTTATTTTTTACTTGTTTTATAAGATTTATTATGTACTTTTGCAGCCAATTTTATAATTTAAACAAATTTATATGAATCATTACGAAACTGTTTTCATTTTAAATCCCGTTTTATCTGAAGTTCAGGTGAAGGAAACAGTAAGCAAATTTGAAGATTTTCTTACAACTAGAGGTGCAAAAATGATTTCCAAAGAAGATTGGGGCTTAAAAAAATTAGCTTACGAAATCCAAAACAAGAAAAGTGGTTTTTACCACTTATTCGAATTCCAAGTTCCTGCAGAAGTTTTAATTGCTTTTGAAACTGAATTCCGTCGTGACGAACGTGTTATGCGTTTCTTAACGGTATCTTTAGACAAACATGCAATTTCTTGGGCAGAAAGAAGAAGAGAAAAATTAAAAATTAAAGCGTAAGTAATATGGCAACTATAGAGCAATCAGCAAAAGGTAAAAAAGACGGAGATATTCGTTATTTAACGCCATTAAATATTGATACTAACAAAACTAAAAAGTATTGTCGTTTCAAAAAATCTGGAATCAAATATATCGATTATAAAGATGCAGATTTTTTATTGAAATTTGTTAACGAGCAAGGTAAAATTTTACCACGTCGTTTAACAGGAACTTCTTTAAAATTTCAAAGAAAAGTGTCTGTTGCAGTTAAGAGAGCAAGACATTTAGCTTTAATGCCATACGTGGCCGATTTACTAAAATAATTTAAAATAACAATTGTTGTCCCGATATAATCGGGACTAACTTCTATAATAAAGGACAACAAAATGGAACTTATATTAAAACAAGACCTTCAAAACGTAGGATTTAAAGATGATATCGTAACAGTTAAAGCTGGATACGGACGTAATTTTTTAATACCACAAGGATTTGCTAGCTTAGCAACTGTATCTGCAAAAAAGGTTTTAGCAGAAAACTTAAAACAAAGAGCACACAAAGAAGCTAAGGTTGTAAGTGATGCTAAAGAATTAGCAGAAAAGATTAAAGCTACCGAAATTAAGATTACATCAAAAACTGGTGGAGAAAAATTATTCGGTTCTGTTACCAATATCGATATTACAGAAGCTTTAAACAAAGCAGGAATTTCTATCGATCGTAAATTTATCACTAGTGGTGTTGTAAAACGTACTGGTAAATATAATGCATCGGTTCGTTTGCACCGTGATGTTATAGTTGATTTGCCTTACGAAATTATCGCAGAAGCATAATTAAAAGAATATATTTTAAAAATCCCATTCCTGTTATTCGGAATGGGATTTTTTTTGTTTTATAACCTCTTTTTTTTTGGAATTAGAACAGAAATAATATAGTTTTTTCTTTCTATTAACGATAATAATATTCAATTTTGCAGTAAATAGTTTTACTTATTTATAGATTACATAGTAGCATGAAGTACAAAAGATTAACCAAAGAACAGTTTGAAACATTACATTCAGAATTTGCAAATTTTCTTGCAACACAATCCATTGATAAAGCAGAATGGGATACTATTAAAACTGAAAAACCAGAAGTAGCCGAACAAGAGTTAGATGTTTTTTCTGATTTAGTTTGGGAAGGTGTACTTAAAAACACCAATTATTTAGAACATTTTTCTAAAAATCATATATTTTTATTTCATTGTCAAGAAATTCAATTGCGATCCATTATTATTAAATCCTTGGTTTCAGAAGTCGATTTTTTAAATAAAGATGGTTTACAATGGTTAAGCGATAATCTTTTTACAGATACCGTAGAGTTGCATGTAGGAAAAAAAGAATACAGCTTAAATAGAAATGACGATTTATTTAAATTGATTACAGAAGGTGCAATTTTAAGCGATGGTCAATTATATATGCAGGTTAATGAATTGCTAAACAAGTAGTTTTAAAGAAGTAGTTTTGGTAACTGGTAGTTTAAAGTTATCCTACCTAAAATTATAATTACAGCTAGCAATTAATCTAAAAACACTTTTATAAGTAGTTTGAATTAGTGTAAATTTCATTACTTTTAAAAAGTTAAAAACAACCAATTTTTATGACTATTAGCATTCAAATTCAAAATTTAAGAGAAGAACTTAATGCACATAATTATAATTATTATGTTTTAGATAAACCTACTATTACTGACTTTGAGTTTGATACCAAACTCAAACAATTACAAAATTTAGAAGATCAAAATCCAGAATTTTTTGACGAAAATTCTCCAACTCTAAGGATTGGCGGTACAATTACTAAAAATTTTGAAACGGTAATTCATGATTTCCGAATGTATTCTTTGGACAATAGTTATTCTAAAGAAGATTTAATAGATTGGGAAAATAAAATTCAAAAAGTTTTAGGTGATGTAGATTTGCAATTCACATGCGAGCTAAAATACGATGGTGCATCGATAAGTATAACTTATAAAAACGGAACATTATTTAATGCAGTCACTCGAGGCGACGGAATCCAAGGAGATAATGTTACCAGTAACATTAAAACTATTCGCTCAATTCCCATAAAATTAAAAGAAAATTTTGAAGGCGAATTTGCCATTAGAGGTGAAATTGTTTTACCAATTGCTGGTTTTCAAAAAATGAATGAGCAATTAATTCAAATCGGAGAAACACCTTATGCAAATCCGCGAAATACAGCTTCTGGTAGTTTAAAATTACAAGATAGTGCAGAAGTTGCAAAACGTCCTTTAGAATGTTTACTATATTCTGTTACCGGAACAAATTTACCTTTCAAAACACAATTCGAAAGTTTAGAACAAGCAAGAAAATGGGGTTTTAAAGTTCCGAACCAATCGGTTTTGGCTCAAAACATGCAAGAGGTTTTTGCTTTTATAGATTTTTGGGATCTTGCACGACACAAATTGCCATATGAAACGGATGGAGTAGTAGTAAAGGTTAATAGTTTACTTCACCAAGACGAATTAGGTTTTACAAGTAAATCGCCACGTTGGGCAATTGCATATAAATTTAAATCAGAACAAGTAACTACAATTTTAGAGAAAATCACTTACCAAGTAGGTCGAACCGGCGCAATTACACCAGTTGCAAATTTACAAGCGGTTCAATTAGGCGGAACAACCGTAAAACGAGCTTCGTTGCACAATGCAGATCAAATTGCAAAATTAGATATCCGCGAAGGCGATGAAGTAGTTGTAGAGAAAGGTGGTGAAATTATTCCGAAAATTATTGAAGTAAGTAAAAGAGGAAAACAAACAGAGCCAACTCATTATATAACTAATTGCCCAGAATGTGATGCAGAATTAGTAAGAAAGGAAGGCGAAGCACAGCATTACTGTCCTAATTTTTATGGTTGTCCGCCACAAATAATTGGTCGTATTCAGCATTTTATATCCAGAAAAGCGATGGATATTGAAGGTCTTGGAGGAGAAACGATTGCCTTACTTTTTCAGAATAATTTGATAAAAAATTATGCCGATTTATATGATTTGACCATAGAGCAAATACTGCCTTTAGAACGAATGGCGCAAAAAAGCGCAGAAAATGTGGTGAATGGAGTTGCACTATCAAAAAATATAGCTTTTGCAAGAGTTTTATTTGCATTAGGAATAAGATATGTTGGAGAAACAGTGGCTAAAAAACTGGCTTTTCATTACAAAAGTTTAGAAAATTTATCCAAAGCAACTTTAGAAGAACTAATTTTAGTGGATGAAATTGGAGAAAGAATCGCCCAAAGTGTAATTGAATTTTTTGATAATCCAAAGAACAAAGAAATTTGTAACCGACTTCAAACCTATGGAGTTCAGTTAGAAATGGAAGAACAAGAATCGACAATAATTTCGGATATTTTTAAAGGTAAGACTTTAGTTATTTCTGGAGTATTTGCAATATATTCTAGAGATGAAATTAAGGAATTGATTGAAAATAACGGCGGAAAGGTTGGCAGTTCAATTTCTGCAAAAACAAATTATTTGGTTGCTGGAGAAAATATGGGACCATCAAAATTAGAAAAAGCTACCAAACTTGGCGTAATTGTACTGTCTGAACAAGAATTTATAAATATACTAAATGAAGCTTAGCACAGTAACTCTTTATGTTTTTTTTATAACTTCATTTATTGCTACTTTAGGAAGTGCTTTTGACTCTGGTAGTTTAATATTACTTGGTAAACCATTTGTAGTACCTAGTTTGATTTTTTACTATTTTGTAGAAAGTAAAATAAAATCACCTCTAGTTTTTGTTATTTGTGCCTTTAATTTTATTGGTGAAAGTATTGCTATTTTCGATTTTAGTGCAGAAATTGCCTATTTAATTGCACCTTTTTTTTTAGCAAACATTTGTATTATTTATTTTATTTTAACCACCGGAAAATTTAAAGAAATAACACTACCAAGCTATTTAATTGTCGGTTTTATATTGTTAATATTATCTTTCTTTTAGTATTTAATTAACCGTCTTTTTTTAGATCGAAACTTCATTTTTATTCTTGAAATTGGGTTGTACGGAATTGCCCTTGTTTTATTGGGTGTTTTAGCTTCTTATAAAATTATGAGGAGTATTAATGTTTCTTCAAATTATTTACTTTTATATGCTTGTACCTTAATAATTTCGGGTGCTTTTTATGTTTTATATTATTATCAATTTCCTATTAAAATGTTAGATATTATTCATTTTATATGTCAAATGGTATCGCATTTGTTTTTAATATTATTTATTTATAATCAAGAAAATTACTTAATTTTTAAAGCAAAAAACAAATAATTTACATTTTTAAGAAAAGTTTTGCTAAAATATAATTTATAATCATCTGTAATAATGAAATGCAAGAAACCAAGTAATATAAGCCTTCTCTACATTATCTATTTTTTATAAATGGACTAATTGAGGTTGTTGCAGAATATTTTCAAATTCTTTTAATTATATTTATTCCAAAGCCATTAATACCAATATAATTACTTGTATTGTTTTGGCTAGAAACTAAATCGTTCCCAATTTTGTTTTAAACGGTGTGTATTACTTCTTCAATAACCAATTTATTATTTATTCCAGAAAATGAAACCGTTATTCTTTATGGCGTTATAGTCTTTACGCTACACCGGCTGCTATTACTTTATTTAATTAAAAAATCTTTAGGCACTTTGAATTGGTATAAAGTAGCAAGTATTGCAGCACTTTTATTTACTATTTTTTATTATCTGTTTTTAGAAACCTCAGATGTACCAGCAAATTCCTTTATGTTATTAATTTTTAATGCTGTTCTGGTTTCAATTTTAGGTTCGCTTTGTATAACCAACTATATAAAAAAAGATACCATAATCAGTGCCTATTTATTAATTGCAGGACTTTTGTTTTTGTGTCTACAGTTAGTTATAGAATGTAGAAAAATATTTTCTACATTCTATAAATATAGTTCCGCTAAGACCAATCGCAATACTACTTAACGTATTAGCGTTTTTTAGTTTTTACAAATTTATTTTAGAAAGTTATAAAATTAAACAACAATAGATAAGCCTTCTGATTGTAATTTTTTATTCTGACTTAGATAAAAATCAATTCGACCTAAGTTTAAACCATAACAGCCAACTTGATTAATTATAACCTGTTTGTCATCAAGATTTTTTTCTGTAACTGGTTTGCTTAAAAAAGTATGGGTATGTCCGCCAATAATTAAGTCAATATTCTTTGTTTTTTGTGCCAATAAAATATCGCAAATTTTTTCTGGTTCTTCTTTGTATTTAAATCCCAAATGAGACAAACATATTACAAGGTCGCATTTTTCTCTATTCTTTAAAAGATCTGCCATTTCTGTAGCTTTCTCTAAAGGATTTAAGTAAACAGTTTCTTTATAATTTTTTTTATCAACCAATCCTTCTAGTTCAACACCCAATCCAAAAACTCCAATTTTTATTCCGTCTTTCTTGAAAATTTTATATGGCTTAATAATTCCGTCTAAAATGGTATTTTTAAAATCATAATTTGCAGAGACAAAATCAAACTTGGCATTTGGTAATTGCGAATAAAACCCATCAATACCGTTGTCAAAATCATGGTTACCCATTGTTGCCAAATCATATTGCATCATACTCATAAGTTTAAATTCTAGTTCGCCACCATAATAATTAAAATAAGGTGTTCCTTGAAAAATGTCACCAGCATCTAAAAGCAATACGTTTTTATTTTCTTTACGTATTGCTTCAATAAGCGAAGCACGACGAGCAACACCACCCATTCCAGGATTTCTAGGATGATCTGCAGGAAAAGGATCAATATAACTATGTACATCGTTGGTGTGTAAAATAGTTATTTTTTTTATTTCTGATTTTTTTTCAAATCTACTTAAACTTAAACCA
>JBLIJW010000126.1:0-6582 GCA_047636155.1 Flavobacterium sp.
TTTTTAAAGCGATTTTCCGCCAAGTAATCTGTTAAAAAAGAAAATAAACCATGACGTTAAGCAGTAAAAAAATAAATCTAAGAGCACTAGAACCAGAAGATCTAGAATTTCTATATACCATAGAAAATAATGAATCGTTTTGGGAAATAAGTCATACTCTAGCACCCTTTTCTAATTATATTTTGAAACAGTATTTAGAAAATGCCCATCTGGATATTTTTGAAGCAAAACAATTACGATTATTGATTGAAGAAAAATCGACAAAAAAACAAATAGGAATGATTGATTTATTTGATTTTAATCCGCAACACAAAAGAGCGGGAATTGGAATTTTAATTCATCCCCATTTTCAACAAAATGGCTTTGCCTCTGAAGCATTGTCTCTTTTAATAAATTATGCTTTTACACATTTAAATTTACATCAATTATACGCTAATATTACCACTAATAATTCCAAAAGTATTTCTTTATTTACCAAGCATCAATTTGAAAAAACAGGTGTAAAAAAAGATTGGATTTTATCACGTGGAAAGTTTAAAGATGAAACTACATTTCAATTGATAAAATAGTAACTTTACATTCTTAAAATATGTTCAATTGAAGAAAAAAGTAATTTACACAATAGCCCTACTTTTTATAATTAGTGGAATTTTTGGATACAACTATTATCAAAAAATATTCGGTAAAGCAATTACAAAAAAGCACATTCTTTTTATACAATCCGCAGATAATTTATTAGATATTCAAAAGGCAATTGCAGCATTTTCTAAGAACCCTGACGCATTTCTTTGGGTTGCTGCTAAAAAAAGTTTTTCAAAACCAAAGGCTGGCAGGTATATTTTAGAAGAGGGAATGTCTAACAATGATCTTATAAATATGTTCAGGATTGGAAGACAAACGCCTTTTAAATTATCCTTTAATAATCAAAATACTTTAGAGAAATTTGCGGGCAGAATTGCAACACAAATTGCGACAGACTCTCTCTCTTTGCTCGCTGCTTTTAAAAGTGAAAAATTTTTAGCCGAAAATAATTTTACTGAAAAATCTGTACTCCAGATTTTTATTCCGAATACCTATGAGTTTTATTGGACCGTCTCTCCAGAAAGATTTAGAACAAAAATGTTGGCATCTTACAAGAGATTTTGGAACAAAAACAGATTACAAAAAGCAAAAAAACTAAATCTAACTAATAAAGAAGTAATTGTATTGGCTTCCATTGTACAAAAGGAAACTGCACAAACTTCTGAAAGACCAATTGTTGCTGGTTTGTATTTGAATCGATTAAAAAATGATTGGCCATTGCAAGCCGATCCCACCATCATTTATTGCATAAAAGTGAAAAGAGTGCTCACTGTAGATTTAGAAATTAACTCGCCGTATAACACTTACAAAAACAAAGGTTTACCACCTACATTAATTTCAATGCCTGATATTTCTGCTATTGATGGCGTTTTAAATGCTAAAAAACACAACTATTTCTATATGTGTGCAAATATTGATAAATTAGGATATCATACTTTTGCGAGATCCCTTGCACAACACAACAAGAATGCTGCTAGATATCATCGATGGATGAACGAGCAAAAAATTCATCGATAATTATAAAAAAAAAAAATTTATTTATTTCTCTTTTTCATTTTCAAATATAATTTTTAAAAATAATTTTTCATTCTTTAAAAGCACCACTTTATGAGAACCGCTTTTAAAGTTTATCCTTCACGAGTTCGTAAACTTTTAGAAAATGCCTTTCAACAGAGAGCTACTTTTTTGACTGCATTAAGCGTTGCAAAAATAATTTCATAAATTCCAACGGTGTTATTGCTGAATGAATACACCTTCTGAAATCTATAAAAATTTGAATTTTTAATAAAATAATACGATTGCGGATTAAAACGGTTAAATTTTGCGCTAAAAGAAAGTACCTGACAAAAATTATATCGACAATAAGATCAAAATCAGGAAACTGTTACATTCTATCCTTTCTATTGTTATCTTCATAAACATTCTTGCTACTACTGTTTAAATTAACACCAATAGTAACCTAAATTTTCAATTATTATTTATTTAATAAAATTTAACATATTGATAATCAATTGATTTAAAATTATATTGTAAATTTGCACCGCATAACAAAAAAACTATTTTTATCAAAAATAAAATACTTTTATTCAGTATCGTTATTCTTTTTATCAATGCAATTTCAATTGGTCGAAAAAATAATTCAGAGTTGGAGAAAACTGCATCTAAGAAGTTGGGCTTTCCAAAATCTATTGGGAGTGATATCTTTTATCTAGAAAGAGATTTTGTTGCTTTTAAAGAGGCAGTTGCTTTTAAAGAATCGCAAGGTAAATATGAAGTTGTAAATACTTTAGGATATTTAGGGAAATATCAGTTTGGAAGGACAACTTTACAAAGGTTTAATATTTACAATACCCAAGAATTTTTAAAAAATCCGACGTTACAAGAAAAAGCATTTGTAGCGCTGTGTCAAGTAAATAAATGGATTTTAAGAAAAGATATCAAACGATCGGTTGGTAAAACTATAAACGGAATTAAGATTACAGAATCTGGAATCTTAGCTGCTGCGCATTTAAGTGGCGCTGGAAATGTAAAGAAATTTTTACGAAGCAATGGCACTAGAGGTTTTTCTGACGCGTATGGCTCAAGTATTCAATCGTATTTAAAGAAATTTAAAGATTATAACGTTTCTAGTATAAAAGCAAATCAAAAAGCTACCGTTTAAGTACCATAATTCTCACAGCTGTTGCATCACAAATAATTCCACAATAACATAAAGGGATAAAACTTAATTGCGCGAAAAGTTAGGAAACTTTTGCAGTCTGAGTTTTACTAAACCATTTCAGCATCAACAAAACGTTATAAAAATTGTGTATTTCTATTTGCTTTTTATTTCTGAATAATAAAAATAGCTGGCTTTTTATGTAAATCCGGTGTTTGATGTTTCCAATCTTGCATAGAAAGTGTTTTAATAAATTCTGATGGCAATGTAATATCTGCAGCAATACATAAATTTGTTGCTGGTGTTAATGCCGCCTTTAGATCTGCAAACATTTTTTCATTTCTATATGGAGTTTCTATAAAAATCTGAGATTGGCTTTTGTCTTTAGAAAGCCGCTCTAAATCTTTAATAGCCTTTTTTCTTTCTCCTTTGTCTATTGGTAAATACCCATTAAAAGCAAAGTTCTGACCATTTAAACCAGAACTCATCAATGCCATTATAATAGAACACGGTCCAACTAGAGGCACCACTTGAATGTTATTTTCATGGGCTAACTTCACAATACTTGCTCCTGGATCCGCAACTGCTGGCACACCTGCTTCAGACAATAAACCTACATTTATTCCTTCTTTACAAACATCTAAATACCTTCTTGTTTCAATTTCTTCGGCGTATTTGTCTAAAGACATTATTTGAAGTGAAGGCTGCGATTTTTTAGGTGAAATTTTTTTTATAAAAGCCCTTGCAGATTTTTCATTTTCAACGATATAATAATCAATTTGCTCTATTACCTTTTTTACAGATAAAGGCATTACTTCTAGAGGTTCCGTGTCTCCTAAAGTTGTGGGAATTAAATAGAGTTTACCAGTCATTGTATTTATTTTAAGCGCTTAAGCTGATGCTAATTTAAAAACTATGAAGTTACATTTTCTGCAATAACAGTGCAAACTTCATCTAGCATTTTATATGTATTTTCAAAACCAGCATTTCCTCCATAATAAGGATCTGGAACAGATATATTTTTATTAGGTTGTCTTTCATTTAAAATCATCTTCACTTTCTGAACATCCTGATTATTTCTAGCTATCAAAAGTATATTTTGAAAATTACTAGCATCCATTGCATAAATAACGTCAAAAATATCAAAGTCTTTTACTGTAAATTTTCTTGCTTTTTGATTTGTAATATCAATTCCGTATTTATTAGCAACATCAATAGAGCGCTCATCAGGTAAATTACCAACGTGATATGCGGCTGTTCCTGCAGAATCAACAAAAATAAGAGTATTGTTTACTTTAGATTTCAAAATACCTTCTGCTAATGGAGAACGACAAATATTTCCCAAGCAAACCATCAGTATTTTTTTCATCAGAATAAAATTAAAAAATTATGCTTTTAAAATATGTGGTTTTTAAAACGTTAGCTTCTTTGTTAAGTCGTCTACGTATTTTTTAAATTGCTTATCAGTTTCAGTAAGATTATCTACGGTTTTACAAGCATGTAATACAGTTGCATGGTCTCTTTGTCCAATTTGATTGCCAATGCTTGCCAAAGAAGTTTTCGTTAATCTTTTGGCAAAAAACATAGCTAATTGACGCGCTTGAACAATATGACGTTTTCTTGTCTTCGATTGCAAAGTAGCCACATCCATGTCAAAATACTTAGAAACTTCTTTTTGGATATAATCAATTGAAACTTCTTTTTTAGTGTTTTTTACAAATTTATCTACAATCTGTTTTGCCAATTCTAAAGAAAATTCTCTTCTATTAAAGGAAGCTTGTGCAATCATAGAAATAATTACCCCCTCTAATTCTCTAACATTAGATTTGATATTTTTAGCAATATACTCTACAATCTCTTCTGGCATTTCTACACCATCTCTAAACAATTTATTATCTAAAATAGAGATTCTAGTTTCATAATCTGGTGCCTGTAATTCTGCAGACAATCCCCATTTAAAACGAGATAACAAACGCTGTTCTATGTCTTGCATATCTACAGGAGCTTTGTCTGATGTTAAAATAACTTGCTTTCCGTTTTGATGTAAATGATTAAAAATATGAAAGAAAACATCTTGTGTTCCTACTTTTCCTGATAAAAACTGAACATCATCTATAATTAATACATCTACCATCTGATAAAAATGAATAAAATCGTTTCTTGTATTCGATTTTACTGAATCTATAAATTGTTGTGTAAATTTCTCCGATGAAATATAAAGCACTGTTTTATCTGGATATTTGTCTTTGATATTAACACCAATAGCGTGTGCTAAATGAGTTTTACCCAAACCAACACCCCCATAAATTAACAACGGATTAAAAGAGGTTCCTCCTGGCTTATTCGCAACTGCCATGCCGGCAGAGCGCGCCAACCTATTAGAATCTCCTTCTATAAAATTAACGAAATTATAATTTGGATTTAATTGAGACTCGATTTTCACTTTTTGTAACCCTGGAATTACAAACGGATTTCTTAATTCTCTTTTTCCTGCATCGGAAGGAACTGTGACTTTTTGCGGTTTTAAAGGGTCTCTATTGGAACTTGGTATTTTAACAATTTGAGGTCTGTTGCTGCTATAATTGTTTTCCATTTTTACATCGTAGATCAATTTAACATCATTCCCTAATTGTCTTACTAATGCAACTCTTAATAATTTAATATAATGCTCCTCCAACCATTCATAAAAAAATTTACTAGGCACCTGTATCGTTAAAGCTTCTCCTGAGAGTTTTACTGGTTTAATGGGTTCAAACCAAGTTTTGTAGGCTTGTGGCTTAATATTGTCCTTTATAAAGGACAAGCAATCGTTCCAAACGGTTTCAGCAGTTAGATTCATTATTTGATGTGGTACTTTAGGGTTAATTGATTTGGTTGACAAAAGATTTTACTCTGCATTCGTTTGGGGAATACAAAAATGTGAATAAATTTCTATATAAAAAAATCAATTCACTATTGATTGTTAATTATTTTTTCCGTAAACTGTTCTCATAAATTTAACAAAAAATATTGAAGAAATCAACAACGAATACAAGAATTAGATATTCTGAAACAGATCAAATGGGGGTAGTCTATCACGGCAATTACGCACAATTTTTTGAAATGGGTAGAACAGAATGGTTACGTTCTTTGGGAGTAACATATAAAGATATGGAAAAGAGCGGAATAATGCTTCCTGTAATTTCTATAAAATTTAATTTTATAAAATCCGCCTTATATGATGACGTTTTAACCATACATACTTTTTTAAAAAAAGAGCCTTTGGTAAAGATTGAATTTGATTATGAAATTAAAAATCAGAAGGATGAATTAATTTGTACAGGAAATTCTGTTTTGGCATTTATGAATATAAAAACAACGAAACCTAGGCGTTGTCCTGAATACTTATTGAAAAGCTTGGGGTTTTAATCAACTTCTTCAATTTTGAAGATTTCTGAACTATTAACAGTCTATTCCAAAACCTTAACTGCAACTTTATAAAGATGATCAAAAATATTAAAAATTTCACTTGCATTCTTTTTTCTAACAGAAATGATATATTGACAATCCATTTCTAATTTCTGATCCACGATTTCAATATTTTTTTCTTTTACAATCCTCATTACAGAATTCATTAAATCGTAATTAAAATTCAATTGATAGTGAATATTAATTGTCTTTTCTAAAATATTAGAGGCCTCTAAAGCCATTTGAGCAGAAGTTTTATAGGCAGACATCAATCCTCCAACGCCTAACTTTGTTCCTCCAAAATAACGTACGGACACAATTAAAATATTGGTTACTTCAAAAGATTGAATTTGACCATAAATAGGCATCCCTGCAGAATTATTTGGCTCACCATC
>JBLIJW010000127.1:0-6293 GCA_047636155.1 Flavobacterium sp.
ATTGTCCCAAATTTCTATTTCTCTATTTTTCCAAATATGGCCTAGAATTCCGACTCCTAAATCAAACGATTTTATTTTTTTTGTTTCATTTAAAAATGCTTTTCCTTTTGGTCCTTGAGAATAATTGGTAACTTGGTTAATGGTTTTATTATCCATAGTAGGAAGCCACATTTCTGCAAAATCAAAATCGCCATATTTAACTACTTGCTCGCATAATTTATTTAGACAACGGGTTAGATTATTATCTTGGTATTGTTGAAAACTATTGATAACTGTTCTTATAAATTCGTTTTCAATTTCTTTGGTTTTTTGAATTGTAAGATCACGCTCAATAGCTATCCAATGCGTATACCAACCATTCTCGTTTGCAACCGGAGTTATGGTGAAATTTATCAGGAATTCTTCTCCATTTTTTTTGTAATTTATAACAGTTATTTCGCAAGATTCCCAATTTTTAATTGCTTTAGAAATTTTGGATAATTCTTTTTTATCAGAATTTGGTCCTTGTAGAATACTTGGTGATTTACCAATAACTTCTTCTGCTGTGTAACCAGTCATTTTTGTAAAAGCTTCATTCACAAAAATAATTTTTCGTCCCGATTCATCCATTGCCTCGGCTTCTGTAATTAATACAGCTTCGGTTGTATTTGTAATAACACTTTCTAGAAGTTTTAGTTTTTGTTTTTCGTTAATTTTATCGGTAATATCTCTAGAGTTTGCTACAATACCTTTAACAGCTGGATTATCTAGCATGTTAGTCAGAACGGTTTCCATCCAACGCCATTTTTTCTCGCTGTTTTGAAAACGAAATGGTTCTAAAACCACCAAATTTTCGAGACTAATTTTTTCTAAACTTTCTAAAGTTTTTTCTGCATCTTTTGGATGGATAAATTCAAATACATTTCTTCTAATAAATTCTTCTGGATGAAATCCTAATAGAATGTAGCTAGTTGGACTTACGTATTTAAAATTTCCTTTTTGGTCAAGAATTCCTATAAGATCAGAACCTTCTTGAACTAAAGCTTTGAACCTCTGTTCGCTTAGCACAATTTGTTGCTCTTGTGTAATTTTATCAGTAATGTCTCTAGCGTTAGCAACGATTCCTTTAATAGCAGGATTTTCTAACATATTTGTTAAAACAGTTTCCATCCATCGCCATTCTTTTTTACTGTTTTGAAAACGAAATGGTTCTAATGCAATTCTTTTTTCGGTTTTTATTTTGTTTAAAGAATCTAACGTTTTTTCTAAATCTTCAGGATGGATAAATTCAGCAACATTCAAACCCAAGTGTTCGTCGATGCCGAAACCTAAAACAGTTGTAGTTGTTTGGCTTATATAAAGGTACGTTCCATTTGTATCTAAAACTACGATTAAATCAGAACCTTCTTGCACCATGGCTTTAAAGCGTTGTTCACTTAGTCGTACAGCTACTTCTTGTTCTAATTTTTCTTTTGCATCTCGGGCAACACAGTAAAATACCTTTTTACCATTGTCAAATTTTACGGACCATAAATTATATGCTATTTCGCCATTTTTCTTTTTATATCGGTTGACAAATGTTTTTGTTTCCTTCCCATTCATTAAATCTGTTACAACAGCAATAGTTTTAGGGATATCTTCTTCTAAAATTAAATCTTGGTAGGCTTTACCAACAAGCTCTTTTGGAGTAAATCCCCAATGGTATGTTGCTGCTTCACTTACATATTCAAAATTCCCTTCATCGTTTATGGTACAAAATACATCTAAAGATTGGTCTAATAATTTACTTGCTTCTAATTTTTTGGTTCGTAATTCTATCGCTTTACATGCAACAGCAATAATTTCTTGGTTGTCTCCAAAAATTGGTTCTAAGGTAATTTGTTGGTGGTGATAAATATTTAAATCAGTATAAAGAAAATCTTCTTGTACTTCAAAGCTTTCTCCCGTAAATGCTTTATCGTAGTAGCTTTTCCATTTTTTTATTTGATTCTTATCTGTAGCATCGTTGAATATTAATTGGTTAAGTTTTTTATCAACACGGCTAATTTTTTTTTGGAAAGCTAAGTATGCAGTATTGGCATAAATCAATTCGAACTTGGAGTTTACCATCCAAATTAATTCCTTACTTTGATTAAGTAAAAGATCTGATAATTGCTTTTGCATCATGGTAGGAATAATTTTTTTTAATCTTCCTATTTCAATAAGTAGATTTGAATTGATTATTATTTCATTTAGGAGTAAACTTAAAAAAAAATAACAACTTTCTAACTTTTTGTGCGTTGATTTTGCAATTTTGTATCCTGCCGAGGTTAAAATTAAAATATGCTTCGATTAATTCAGATAATTGCTTTAATTCAAGGACTTTTTGTCCTTTTTGTTTTTTTAATAACCGTAAAGAATACAAGAAGGCTACTTTTTGGCTATTATTCGGTGCCTATTTTCTATAATTTTGTATATAATTGGTGATGATAAAAATAATTTATTTGTTAAAAATATTTCTTGGTTTCTTTTTGATAACACATTATTTGTGACATTCCTTTTCTTATTTTTTCGGTATTACAAGAGTGGAAAAGAAAAATTTATTAGATTGGATTATCTTTTTTTCTACCTAATGGTTGTAATGTAATTCTGGAAGTAATTGGAATAAAGTTGCTTGAAGAAAATCTGATTATAGAAATTTTTGAAGTGCTTACAGAAATAACTTTTGATGTCTATTTATCACTTATGATCCAGTCTGTAGTTACAAGTAAAAAGAAAATCTGGGTTATTTATTTTGTTTTCCCCATCGTATTATTGTTTATGGTTTCTTTTATAAACGATATTCTTAAGATAGTTGGTCTATCTGAATTACCATTTTTTTTTCTGAACAAAATTTCAATTTCTATTTGATACTAATTGTTGCATTTTTATTTTATCTTGGTATATGTCAAGCATTTTTATTAAATAAAATGCTATTATAATTATATTTTTTTTGGATGGTATTTGAAAGATTAAAATATTCAAATTAATTTGGATGGGGTAGGAGATAATAAAAAACGACTTACCCAATTGTAAGTCGTTTTTAGATAAATTTATTTTTTTTCTTCGTTATTCAATTTATCATCCCAATCTGGTTTTTCGCCTTTAAATTTTTGGGTATCTACATCGTAATTTTCATCATTTTTTAATACTTCTTCAAAGTCCTTATATTCATGTTTTCTCATGTCACTTCGATTGTCTGAACCTTTTTTGTTGTGATTTTGCTGGTTTTGATTTGTTGAGATCATAATAGTAAGTTTTAATTTTCTATAAAATTACAGAATATTATATAAAACGAGTTACGTAATTTTTTAATATAATTATAAAATTAGTATTTTTAGGAAATGCGAGTTTATTTTTCACTCAAAACTATAGTGCCTTCAAATAATATATTTTCTGTATACGAATTTATTGGAATTGTGTAAGAATAGAAAGTATAATCTACAGTATAAGACGAAATACTACGCTGACCACTTAAATTAGCAATAACCCAATTGCCTTGACTATTGGTTAAAGTAAATTCTGAAGTTCCATAATAAATTTTAACACTTTCAATTCCGATACCAAAATTATTTTTCACACTACCACTAACAGAATACGATTTGGAATTATCTACTATATCAGAAGATAATTCTTCTTTATTGCATGAGAATAAAAGAAGGACAAAAAGTTAGTTTATTGTCGAAAATTTCATTTTTAGCATTTTCTATTTATGGATAAAAATTGTTTTTCTTTAGGAAAATTAAAATTCATCGCTTAAAATCGACCATAAGAAATATTATTTTTTGCAATGATTAAAACAATTTTTAAGTTATAATAATAATCCGCCCATTTAATGTTAATCGTCTGCGTAATTTTCACATAATGTGACAAAGATAAAATTTATCATTTGTTGCATTAAGTTATTGAATTCGTCGTCACTAGCGAAAGTGTCGCATAAGGTTTGTTGGCTTGCAGAGTTGCAGACTTAGTTATCCAAAAATATCTAATTAAAACAAAAATTTACAAGTACAAGCCAATATTAAATTTAACACTTAAATCTCAATTGCGCCATACGGCTATTAGATGCAGGCGTTTTTCTGTTTAAATTAGCTTTTATTTAGGAAAGAAGAATACATCCAAACTAATTTTTCTTGTGACCTTATGTAATCGCTCATTAATGCATTTGTCCCTTCGTCATCTGCACTAGCCGATATAGAAAGTAGTTCTCGTTGCATTATTATAGTAGTTTGAAGTGAAGACAGAATATCTTCGACAGCTTTTGACCCATCACTAACCTGAATACTTTCCTTAATTTTTGAATTTAAACGATAGTCAGCAAAATTATGTTTTGGAGTGTGTCCTAAGGTTAAAATTCTTTCCGCTACTTCATCTATTTTCAAAAGCAAATCGTTGTACAGTTCTTCAAACTTTAAATGAAGTTCAAAGAATTTTTCTCCTTTTATGTTCCAATGATATCCTCGAGTATTTTGATAAAAGATTGAATAGTTTGATAAGAGTTCATTTAGTTTTTCAGCTAAAAGTTTTGCCTTATTGTTATCAAGCCCGATTCTATTAGTATTTTCCATTTTCATTTTTTTAAGCAAATTAAATTATGTATTCAAAGATAGACATTATGTTTTCAAAATTTTGATTTGTTGCATTAAGTTATTTAGTTCGTCGGTTTTTTGATTATTTCCGATAACGTTATTATGCTTTGTGATGTTGCGGACTAAAGAAGCCGAAATTTTCGGTTAAGAACTGATTTCAAAAGTACAAAACAAACTTTAAATTAAAAACAAAAACCGCAATAGCGCAAAACCTGTGTTAGTGGTTCGTTGTTTATTAGACAGTTTATTTATTAAATTAGCTGTATTAACTCAAAAGTTATCTATATCATGCGCATTTCAACCATTAAGTTGATTGTTTACCATTTCAAATTTGGAGATTATGGCGTCTAATTTTGCTCTTTGCTTATTTATTTGCTTTGGTCTTAAATAGAACCAATTAAATAGAATCCATATAAAAGTAATTCCATAAGTAACTAATCCCCAAATTGGTTTCATTCGGGATGTATATTCATACATGTATAGCCCAATTCCTATTGAAAGTAAAATGAAATACAAATTCAACATAGTGGTTTCCATAAATTTCTGTTTTGCCTTAATGGCTAATAAATCTTTTAAATAATCGCTATTGCTTTGTGAGTTCTTATAGCTTTTGAAAAGTGAATAGCTATTATTATAAGCAAATAGGAACACTGCCATTGCCAAAATAATCAATATAATTCCAATTTTAGTTGTGAGTAATTGGGGTTGATAATATATCCAAATGCAGATTATAAATATTGAGGTCGCAATGAATAATAGGTTTGTAAATACTAATTTTTTAAAATTAGATTGTTTCATTTTTTTAATATCAGCTATTAAATTTTCCGGATTAGGCGCAACGGATGTTTGCTTAGCCCATAGGTCTTTAAAATTTATATTATCGTTCATTACTGGTAAATTTTTGAGTTAATTTTTCTTTTATTCTGTGAATTTTTACTCGAATATTGGCTTCTGATAATCCAACGATACTTGCTATTTCGGCTTGTTTTATTTCTTCAAGTTCCAGTGAAATAATGATACGGTCAATTTCCGGAAGTTCAGCAATACATTTGTATAAAAACTGAATTTGAGGTTCAATATTAGGTTGCTTCTCTTCGGATAAATTTAAGGGCAATTGTCCTTTTGGAAAACGATTTTGTTTTTCAATTTGCCGCAAACAGTTATTGGAAGCAATTCTAAAAATCCAAGTTCCAATATTCGATTCGTTTCTAAATTTAGGGAGTTGTTGCCAAACAATAATAAATGTTTCTTGTGTTAGGTCTTGTGCAAGGTTATGGTCGTTTACATAACCCATGCACAAGCGAAATATCTTTTGCCAATAGCTTTCATATATTTCTTCAAACACCTGCATTTATCGCTTGATTAATTTTATTTTAGACGCTAAGCTAAAGATTAATATTAGAACAATACCTACTGCAATATTTTTTGTTGCTATTCCAACTGCGGCTCCAATAATGATTCCTTGCTTAGTTGGTATAAAATAGTTTAATTTTTTCATTGTAATTAATTTAAAAAGTTATTTAATTGGTTCAAATACCATTCTTTGTCATCATACATTATAAAATGTAACCCTTTGGTTGAATACTGTAAATTGGCATTTTTTAGTTTTTTGTATTGCTCTTTAATAGCTGGTTTTATAGTTTTAAAAGAGTCTTCCAATAAAATTAAGGAGGGACATTTTATGTTTTCAATTTTTTTTCTTAAATC
>JBLIJW010000128.1:0-5992 GCA_047636155.1 Flavobacterium sp.
TATATAATTTTTTTAAAGCATTCATAAAAGCATCAAACTGTCCGTCTCCTTGTGCGTGTTCTTCATAAATAACACCTGCTACTTTTAATTTTATAGTTGTAGAAGGCTTCATTCCTCTTGCATGTCCTAAAACATAGTTTTCTACAATCACACGCTTTTCAATCGTATCACTATCTAAAACATCAGAAATAATATAGGGCAAATCCTCTTGAGAAACGACTTCTTTTAGATCGCCTAATTCGATAATTCTTTGGGTAACCTTCTTAAGTTCATCATCATTTAAACTCAAACCTAAATCGTGTAAGTTCTTTTGAATGTTTGCTTTTCCTGAAGTTTTTCCTAATGCATACTTCCGTTTTCTTCCAAAACGTTCTGGCATTAAATCATTAAAATAAAGATTGTTTTTAGTGTCTCCATCTGCGTGAATACCTGCTGTTTGTGTAAATACATTAGCACCTACAACGGGCTTGTTTACAGGTATTCGAAATCCAGAAAATGTTTCAACAAGCTTACTCACTTTTGTGAGTGCTTTCTCATTCACCGTAATTTCAACTTCCTTTAAAAAATCATTAATCACGGCGATAACACTAGCCATTGGTGCATTTCCTGCACGCTCGCCCATTCCATTAATGGTTAAATGCAATCCGTTTGCTCCAGCTTTGACAGCTTCCATCACGTTTGCAACTCCTAAATCATAATCGTTATGACTGTGAAAATCAAAATGAGTCATTGGATATCTCTGACGCACTTCAGTGATAAAATCAAAAGTTTCATCTGGAGTTAAAATACCTAAAGTGTCTGGCAATAAAACACGCACTATATGCTGCGTTGTTAAGAAATCTAAATATTCAAAAACATAGGCTTTGGAATTTCGCATTCCATTAGACCAATCCTCTAAATAGACATTGGTTTTAATATCATGCTTTGCCGCTAAATCTATAGTCGCCTTGACATCTGCAAAATGTTGTTTTGGTGTTTTTTTAAGCTGATGCGTTAAATGATTTAAAGAACCTTTGGTTAATAAATTCTGTACTTTTGCACCCGAATCAAGCATCCATTTGATCGATCTTCCAGCATCGACAAAAGTTAACACCTCTATCTTTTCTAAGTAGTTATTTTCAGCGGCCCAAGCAGTTATTTTTTTTACCGCTTGTAATTCACCTTCAGAAACTCTGGCTGAGGCTATTTCTAGTCGATCTACATTTAATTCTTCTAATAATAATTTTGCAATTGTTAATTTTTCTGAAACTGAAAATGACACTCCTGATGTTTGTTCGCCATCACGCAGTGTTGTATCCATTATTTCTATCTTTCTAAGTGTCATTTTGTTTGTATTGAAAGCTAATTGCATTCTTTATTTTGTTAAAAAAAATGCGGAATGACTGGCTAAAAAGGTCTTGTTTTTGCAAATTCAGTAATTTCGTTTTCAATATTTTTTAAGTAATCAATATCATCAAAGCCGTTTAACATGTTGTCTTTTTTGTAGGTATTAATTATAAATGATTCAGACTCTCCAGTTGCCACTACCGTTACTTTCTGGTTTGGTAAATCAACTGTAATGGCTGTTTTAGGATCTGCCATAATTGCTGCGAATAAGGTATCTGCGAATTCAGCAGAAACTTGCACGGGTAATACGCCTACATTTAAACAGTTGTTTTTAAAAATATCTGCAAATGCTGATGAAATTACACAACGCAATCCAAAGTCATAAACAGACCAGGCTGCATGTTCTCTGGAAGAACCAGAACCAAAGTTTCTACCACCGACTAAAATTTGAGAACCTGAATATACTTCTTTATTTAAAGGAAAGTCTGCTTTTGGTGTTCCATCTTGATGGTATCTCCAATCACGGAAAAAATTCACATCAAAGTCTACACGTTCTGTAGCTTTTAAGAAACGAGCGGGTATAATCTGATCTGTGTCTACATTCTCTGTTGGTAAGGGATATGCTGTACTTGTTAATATTCTAAATTTATCGTACGCCATTGTTTTATGCTTTTTGCTATTCGCCATTCGCTTTTCAGTCTTGGCAGTCTCTAATAGCACTGTTATTTTAATTTACGCTCATTTAATTATAAGCTTACCCTACTAACAAGGTCCTCGGATCTGTAACTACACCTTGCACTGCAGACGCTGCAGCAACTAAAGGGGACGCTAATAATGTTCGAGATCCGGGACCTTGTCTTCCTTCGAAATTTCTGTTTGATGTGGATACTGATAATTTTCCTGATGGAACTTTATCATCATTCATTGCCAAACAAGCAGAACAACCGGGTTCTCTTAAAACAAAACCTGCAGCCGCTATAATTTTATCTAAACCCTCTGCTTTTATCTGAGCAACTACTTTGTGCGAGCCTGGAACTAACCAAGCCGTAACATTTTCTGCCTTCTTTCTTCCTTGAACTATCGAACAAAACCCTCTAAAGTCTTCTATACGTCCGTTTGTACAAGAACCTAAAAAAACAAAATCAATTTCTTTACCAATCATAGAATCGCCTTCATTGAAAGACATATATCCCAAAGATTTTCTGTATGTTTCTACCCCACCTGTTAAACTTTCTGAAGTTGGAATCGATTTTGTAACACCCATTCCCATTCCTGGATTTGTACCATAGGTAATCATTGGCTCGATATCTGTTGCGTCATACGTGTATTCCACGTCAAATATCGCGTCTTTTGCGGTATATAAAGTTTCCCAATAGTTCATGGCTTTGTCCCATTCTACTCCTTTCGGAGTTTGGGAACGTCCTTTTAAATATTCGTAAGTTTTTGCATCTGGAGCAATCATACCGCCTCTTGCGCCCATCTCAATAGATAAGTTACAAACAGTCATACGACCTTCCATAGACATGTCATCAAATACGTCACCTGCATATTCAACGAAGTAGCCTGTTGCACCAGAAGTTGTTTGTTTTGCAATAATATATAAAGCCACATCTTTGGGCGTTACCCCTAAACCTAATTTGCCATTTACGTTAATACGCATTGCTTTCGGTTTTTGTTGCATAATACATTGTGTAGACAAGACCATTTCTACTTCAGAAGTACCAATGCCAAAAGCAATAGCACCAAAAGCCCCGTGGGTTGATGTGTGAGAATCTCCACAAACAATTGTTGCGCCAGGTAATGTAATTCCATTTTCTGGACCCACCACGTGCACAATTCCGTTATTTTCATCCCCTAAACCCCAGTGAGAAATACCGTGTTTTGCAGCATTCTGTTCTAAAGCGTTTAACTGATTTGCAGACAAAGGATCTGCTACCGGTAAATGTTGATTTATTGTTGGTGTATTGTGGTCTGCAGTTGCGAATGTACGCGCTGGGTATACCACAGTATTTCCTCTGCTTTCCAATCCTAAAAATGCTACAGGACTTGTAACCTCGTGTATAAAGTGACGGTCTATGAAAAATACATCTGGTCCGTCTTTAACTTGACGGACAACATGTGAATCCCATACTTTGTCAAATAATGTATTTGCCATTTTTTTATTCTTTTAATATTCAAATTATAAACAAGTAACAAAAATAAGGTTTTCATGTTTTTAACCACTGTTGATGCGCTTGCTCGTATTATTTTCAACGGTTATAGAAAACCTTAATAAACTGATTATAAATAATTTATATTGTTTTTAAATACGATGTCTATTTTATTGTACCCAAAGCAAAGTGTTCTTTTTTTCACTTTCAACTTGTTAGTCTTCAGGTATCCATTTAAATTTTTCACTTAGGATTCTTTTCTACTTATAAAGTTATATTCACAAGGTATTTTAAACCCAGGTATTCCTCCATAAAAACCTGTCTAAATTGTTGCATCTAAGTGTATGTCAATAAATTTTAAAAATTATTTACAAATGAAATTTGTGTAAATTTATTTTTTGTTATAAATTTAAAATTTCCCACCCCCATTTTGTTTTAATAGAATTTCTCTATAAACCTTAATAGTTGAGTCTATTTTTCTTGAAAAGGAAAAATACAATGACTTCGTTTGGTTTTATAAATAATAGTAATAAACGTTAAATTTTCTGCAACATGATGTCTGCAACTTTAATAAACTTTATCCAATACATTGAACTTCCAACAAAAATTGAGCTTGAAAATAAAATTAATGAGTTCGATTATAATTTTAAATTTATTTCGGAATTCGAGAAATTTGACAATCTTAATAAAATAGACTCAATTAAATGCGAGCTCAACGGAAAACAAACCTTTGTTAAAATGCATCAGAACTTTGCAACCGAAATTATTTCTAATCTTCCCTACTTAAAAGAAGAACTGCAGCACAAAGATTTCGGAATTTCTTTTGTTTTTAGTTCCGACAAAACTGTATGCACATCTTTGCATATAATTTCTCTTGGACTTGCAGAGCTTTGTCAATCTATTGTCTTACATACGGATGAAAAAAAGTTTTATACCAAAGAAATGCTCATCAAAAATATTTCAAATTCTTTAAAATATAACGAAGAAGAAGTATATAAAGAATTGAATAATACTTTCAGCACCAAATTAAAATCAGATGAAAAAAAAGAAAAAAGGAATGAGAATATAAAAATATTTATTCTTTGGGGAATCTTATTTTTAGTGACTTTATGCACGCAAAAGGGAATTATTTCATGGACCATCCCAACAGTGCTATTTTTTTTGATTTTTAATACACACCAAATTTACGCACAAAAGATAAAAAATCATAATAAATAGACAAGCAATAATGAGTTGTATGCTTCAAATACATAAAGATAATTTTTTATTTTTAAATCCATTTCATAAAATTGAATGAAGCCAAAACGTCATCTAATATTTTTGCTTCAAAGGTTTAAGAGCGCTAAAGTTTAATAAAATGAATAAACTTCTTTTAGAGCGCTTTAAATCAAAACTCTCTGACTTTATTATTAATAATTCCCGTTTTTACAGTTAGTTACATCAAGCTACTATTTCGTCACAATACTATACATCGCAATAGCTAAAAAAACTTGGGTTTTTTTTCTTAAAATCTATTTAATTCTAAAATCTATACATATAGTCTTTCTCTCAAATACTTGTTTTAAAGATAAATAGCCCTGTTTATTCTTTTTTTTTAATATATATTTACAAGAAGTAATTCTTCTTATTTGCTATGAAAGAATTTCACAACTAAAACTATTTGTATGAATTTTTGCTTGTTAAAGGCAAAATAGACCCTTGAATAAATAAAGGCTGATATTGCTAAAAAAATTGGGTCAATTTTTAAGTTTACACATTCCTAGATTGATTAAAATAAATTTAAATCATTGAAATTATGGTACGCATTTAGGGTGTTTTTATTCAAATATAATCTGAGAACTAATAAAATAAACGATTTGTATATCAGCGATACAGACATCTCCTGTGTATTTAATCAAGATACAATTGGAAATGTTGAAAGTATTTCAATCAAACATCGTTTTTTGAGGAAGAATGGGTGACCGCTATCAGTTCGATAGACCAAATAGATGTGATAAGATTTTAAACTAAAAAAACTATGAAAAAACATTTAATACTAACAATTATTGCACTGTGCTTGGTTCACTGCGAAACAAAAAAAGTATCAGAAACAACAAATGTATCAGAAACAACAAATGTATCAGAAAACAAAATTGTTTTTGGACACAAAGAAATCCTTCATTCAGATATCTTAGAAGAGGATAGAGAAATTTGGATACATCTGCCAGAAAACGATCAGAGCATCTCAAAAAATACATCTAAATATCCGGTTTTGTATTTATTGGATGGACCTTCACATTTTTACTCTGTAACCGGAATTATGCAACAATTAAGCGCTAGAAATACGATTGTTCCTGAAATGATAATTGTTGCGATTTCAAATACAGATAGATCTCGTGATTTGACACCATCACCTGTAAATTTTGACTTTTTTACAGGTGATAGTATTCAATATACATCTGGTGGAGGTAATAAATTTCTTGACTTTATAGAAGATGAATTAATTCCACATATTGCACAAACATATCCGGCAACAC
>JBLIJW010000129.1:0-5990 GCA_047636155.1 Flavobacterium sp.
TATTTTCGATTTGCGCTAACGGATTTATTACTTCTATACCAAAACCTGGTGTATTTGGAATTAAACTATATTCTCCATTAGCATCTAATGCAGGTATGGTAGCTGGTGTATTAATTGCATTAAATAATACAGATCCTAAACCATTATCATTAATTGCATCTCTATCTAAATAAGTATAAATAAAATTGGAATTAACTTTTATCTTTTTAGATAATTCTGCACCTAAATTTATTCGAGCCGTATTTCTTTTAAAATCAGATTTTCCGCCGCCAACTATACCCTGTTGGTATAAATCGGATGCACTGAACCCATACGTTATTTTATCTGACCCACCAGTTATAGAAAAATCTTGGCTTTGAATTGGCGCTTGATTGAAAACTTCTTTTTGCCAATCCGTTCCTTTTCCCAAATTCGAAACATCAGGAAAGGGTAATGCTTGTCCGCCATTGGCATAACTTTCGTTTAACAATAAAGCATACTCTGTTGCGTTAAGCAAATTTAATTTTTTAGTAGAATCTTGAAAACCGGTATACGAATTGAACGAAACTTGAGTTTTACTGTTCTTTTTCCCCGTTTTCGTAGTTATAATTATAACACCATTAGAGCCAATTGTTCCATAAATTGCAGCTTGGGCATCTTTCAAGACTGTAATTGTTTCCACATCGTTTGGATTTAAAAGCGTTAAATTACTTAAATCGCCTTGATATCCATCAATTACGACAAGTGGACCATTTTCTCCATTCGTAGAAACACCACGAATTCTAATATTTAAATTTGCACCTGGCGCACCGCCAGATCCAGTAACAGTAACGCCAGAAACCGTTCCTTGTAAGGCTTGCTCAATTCTAGTAGGTTGGATTTGTTCTATTGTTTTTGCTGTTACTGTAGTTACTGAACCAGTAAGTAACTTCTTTTGCTTTTGTCCGTAACCAATTACCACAACTTCTTCTAAACTATTCGTTTCTTCTTGTAAAGAAACAGTAACGTTTTTACTATCAGTAACTTTAAAAGAATAAATTCGATATCCGATAAATGAAAATTCAAGTACGCTATTTTTAGATAATTCGGTAAATTTAAATTTTCCATCTATATCCGTAGATAAATTTTTACCTGTTGTTTTGTCAATAACATTGACACTAGGTAAAGGAAACTTGTCTTTAAAATCTACAACTGTACCACTTACTGTTATATTTTGGGAAAATCCAAAAAAACTGAAGAGAAGGAAACTGAGTAGCAGAAAATTGTTTTTCATAATTTGTTGTATTTTAGAATTATAAAATTAATATTATATATTATCAAATTCTTGAAAACGATGCTACAAAAATCATACAACTCAAATAAAACATTGAATTTTTAACAAATTGTTAAAAAAAGGCAATATTAACAAGGCTTTAGGATATTTTTGAAAAGTTAATATTTTACTAAATTAATTCAACTCCAACGTTTTTGTAAAGGTTATGTATAGTTTTTTTTAAGAAATAGAAAGGTTACTATACAGATAAAACATATTCTACAAGTCCGTCTTCGTGTGCTAAATTCATTTTTTTACGCAAACGATATCGTTTGATTTCTACACTGCGGACAGAAATGTTTAAAAGAGGTGCAATTTCCTTAGAAGAAAGGTTCAGTCGAAGATAGGCACACAACCTTAAATCGTTTGGTGTTAAACTAGCATGTAGTTGCTTCATCTTTTTTAGAAAATCTTTATCTGCTGTATCAAAGGCTTCTTTAAAAACATTCCAAGTATCTTCATTGGTAATGTTTTTGTTAATTGTAGAGATTACTGTTTTGATGCTTCTGTTTGTATTAGTTTCTTCAGATGTTTTCTTTAAATCTTCTTTAATCAATGCCAATAATTCATTTTTCTTTAACAAACTCATGGTAGAAACAGCAAGTTCTTTACTTTTTGCATCCACATCTTTACTTAGTTTTTCATTCCTTAATTTCATTAATTCTTGTTCTGTTTCTAATTCTTTTATTTCTAAAAGTAAATTGTTTTCTTCTATAAGTTTTTGCTCTTGTTTTTGATAGAATTTTTTGTTGAAATTATGTATATAAATTGCTATTGATACAGCTATTATTATATAAATTAAAATAGCAATATTGGTTAAAAACCAAGGTTTTAATATGACGAAATTATAACTTGCAGTTAATTCGGGTGCTGTATTGGCAGTTTTTGCTCTGACCTTAAAAGTATAGGAACCGGGAGATAAATTTTTAAAATTAGAACTTGATTTTGAACTCCATGCGCTCCATTCGTTTTGTACACCTTCTAATTTATATTGAAATTCAGAATTAATGTATTTATTAAATTCTGGTACAGTGTAATTTATGGTAATGTTATTTTCATAATTATCAAAACTTCCTTCTTTATTTATTATTTGATACTCAATTTTTTCATTTTGTTTATTTACTCCTACTGACGAAATGGAAATTGTATAGTTTTTAAAAATTAAATCGTTTATATCTATTATATAATAGCCATCAGTGGTTCCTACAAGATAATTAGAGTTAGAGATTTTAGATACGTTTTCATATCCAGACATAGTGTTAGTTAAACTATTTGGAATGGGAATGGAGTTTAATTTTAACTGATTACTTAATTTACTTTGGGTAAAATAATTAATATAATTTTTTGTAAAAATCCAAAGTTTACCAGAAGCATCCGGAATTAACTTTCCTGAAGTATAATCATCCTTTTTAAAAATTTGTGATAAGTCTTTTTCTAATTCGAATTCTTTTGAATTTTCATTTAATTTAAAAATACCTTTTTTAAATGTATAGTATATAAAATTGTTAAATTTAATAAGACTACTATTTTTACCTTTTTTTGGATTTGTATAAGTATATAAATTTGTGCTACTTTTAAAGTCAGAATCAACTGTTAATCTAAAAACACCTTACGTATAATGAATTATTTTTTCCAATCTCAAAGTATTTCGATGAATAATCAAAACCTTTTAACTTATTTCTGAATTCCCAATTATTTCCTACTTTCTGTAAAATTGAGATTCCATAATAGTTTCCCTGTGCTATTAAGTTTGGTTTATTAGGTATTTTACAGAATTTCCAAGTGCCTGATTGTTTAAAAATAAATTTTGCTTGATTATTTGAAATTACTAACGTTCCTAAATCATGGCCACAAAATAAAATGTCGCCATGTAAAAACAGACTCCAGACTTGTCCTTTTGTATTTTCTATAATTTTAAAATTTTCATCGGATTTGTATTTTTTATAAAATAATCCTTGATTTGTACCAATATATAAATTATCATTGAATACCAAAGAACAATATACTGTACCAAGTAGCCCTGTTTCATCTACAAAACTCTTTACAGGAGAATTCATGTTGATACAATTAATACCATTATCCAATCCGACCCATAAATTAGAATCTACATCTTCGAATAAAGATAAAGCAGTATTATTACTAAGTCCTTTTCCTTGGGTTATATTGTATTTGATAATGTGGTCTTCGGATAAAAGAAATATACCGTTAGAAACTGTACCAAAAACAAGCATACCATTTCTTAATTTTTGGCAGCTGTAAATACTGCTTCCTGATAAATCATAATTATTATTTGTTGGAGTTTGTTTTAATTGAGAGTTTTCAAGACTAAAAATACCATTATTTTGGGTTACTATCTCAATTCCTTCATTTGATGAGAAAAGATTAATTATTTTATTATTTTCAAGAGTTTGAGTCGTACAGATTAATTTGCTTTTGCCATTTTCTAATTCAAACAATCCTTCTTTAACTGTTTGAAAATAAATTCCATTGGATGTTTGAAATGACCTTAAAATTTCGCTTTTTGGTTTAAGAATTGAAAATTTATTATTTGTAGAATTATAAATATAAATTCGATTTAATGATTGAAAAATAATATAGGAATCGTATTGCAAAATATTCCAAAATTGTTCTTCATCTAAAAGTTGTTTTATTATTTGCCTGCTTAAAGATTGGTAAACCAATTGTTGTTTTGCGTTTCTCTTCCAAAATCCAAATTCCATGTAACTTCCCGTATAAATACGATCTTTTACCACAGCAACAGATCGTATAATGGTTTCATTCGGAGAATTATATAGTGTCCAACTAGAACCATTAAACTCTAATAGTCCAGAATTATTTGCAAAATATATAAATTGATTTTTATCCTGCGATATCATCCAATTTTGATTTCCAGCACCGTAGGCCGATGAAGAATACTTTACGATAGGTGGTAAATCTTGAGCGTAGATATAGAAGTTAAGGAATACAACGAGAAATGATAAGCGTTTCAAAAACATATTTAGTAATTTTCTAACGCTAAAGATAACAAATTGAGCATTAAAGTTAGAACAAAAAAAAGCACGACAAATAAATGTCGTGCTTTAGAAACAATTTGTTAAAAATTATTTTTTTATAAAACGTTGTGTCGCAGTATTGCCAGCAGAAACAATTTTTACAATATACACACCAGATTGTAAGTCAGAAACTGAAAGTGATACTACAGATGTAGTACTATTTTGTTTCATAACTTCTTGTCCAAGAGCGTTTATGATCGTTATACTATCAATTGTCTCTGTGTTTTCAATAGTTAAATTTGTAGAAGCTGGGTTAGGATACATTTTAATTTTCGCTGCATCAAAGCTAGAAGTAGACAAAGCAGAACTAGTAAAATAAACGTTATCAAAATAAATTGTTCCTGCTACTGGTGAAGCATTATCAAATTTATATTGAAACCATGTTGCAGGATTAAAACCTTGCGAAGTGAAATATGAAAGAGGAATATTTACACTTGTCCATGCATTTTGAACAATTGGCTGGTTTGCTGGTAAGTTATATATTCTTTCAACTACTGGATTATTTGAAATCAAATACAAACTAAAAGTTGTAGCATTCGAAGTCCAATAATCAAAATGTACAAATTGCATTGTGCTTACGTTTGTTTCAGCATAACCTGCACCAAATCCAGCAACAGACAAATCAATTTTTAAAGCATTATTAACCGCTGCAGAAGCATCTAAATCAACATCAGTTGCAGTTCCGAAGGAATATAGGAATGTATTTGGATACGATTCGCCATACATACTTATTACGGTAGAGGCAGCTAATGTAGGAACTGGAGCTGGTCCAGGTGGTGTTGGTAAAGGTGGTGGTGGAGTTACATTTGTTCCTCCTGCCAGATCATCTACCAAATATGTTCCAGCTGTTGCGTTATTAAAATCTGTAAAAATCACAACTTTTCCAAAATTTCCAAGTCCTGCTCCAAAATCTAAAGAAATGTTGTTCCAACCGGTTCCTGTAGATGTAAATGGTAATTCAACAGTTGCTGGTCCGCCTGTTCCGTTTTCGAATTTCAATAAATGGTTACCGCTTCCAGTTGTGCTTGTTTGCTTAAACCTAAAAGTGATAGTGTTGTTTGCATTATCAGATAAATTTAAATTTTGAGCAAGAACAATTTGCCCATTATCAAAATTTTGACCGCTTCCTACCACTTGCATGACATCGTTCCCAGCGTCTGTAGTTAAAGAAGTTACACAATTATCACCAAAAAATAACTGATTAGCAGAGCTAAAATTAAATGGTAATGATTGTGAATGTCCTAATGTACTTGCCATTATGACAATAATAAAAGTAATTTTTTTCATAATATTTTGAATTTAGTATTTTCTCAAATGTAGCTAATGATTTCGCTTTGTCATTAACGTCATGAGATATAAAAACTATACAATAAAACAGGCTTCGAAATCGATTGAAATAGGCCTTAAATGCATTATAGGAAGTTTATTTAAATCCATTTTTTTTAATTTTAATTATTATTGTATAGTTAATGTATGGGTAATAATCATGGTTTTTTATTCAAATACAATCATTTTAAAATTAAAAATTAAAAAATACACTATTAAAAATCTATTTAATAAAAAAATTTATTCATAAATTTATGAAATCCTTAATATTTGAAGAGGTAAATTGAAATTGGGAATACTTATATTTGTGACTATTTTAT
>JBLIJW010000130.1:0-5989 GCA_047636155.1 Flavobacterium sp.
AACGATTATGTACTTCAAATTTTAAATATTCACGAGGCAATTCCTGGACATTATACACAATTAGTATATAGTAATCAAGCGCCAAGTTTAATTAAATCGTTATTTGGAAATGGAGCAATGATTGAAGGTTGGGCAGTTTATACCGAACGAATGATGTTAGAAAGTGGCTATAAAAATTCGGATGAGATGTGGTTAATGTATTACAAATGGAATTTAAGAACCGTTTGCAACACTATTTTAGATAATTCGGTTCACACCAAAAATATGTCTAAAGAAGACGCTATTAAATTATTAACTAAAGAAGCATTTCAACAAGATGCCGAAGCAGAAGGAAAATGGAAACGTGTAACTTTATCGCAAGTGCAACTATGTTCGTATTTTTCTGGTTATGTAGAAATTTTTGATTTTAGAGAACAATTAAAAGTGAAACAAGGAAATACATTTAATCTTAAAAAATTTCATGAAGAGTTCTTAAGTTTCGGAAGTGCTCCAGTTAAATATATTAAACAACTAATGCTTCAATAAATTATACTTTGCCTAAAAGCCAATAAATAATTAAGAAAATAATTATGGTGGAGATACAACCTCCACCAAGTTTTTTGGCAGTTAAGCCGGCGATAATAGTTTTAAAAAATCCGTTCATATTATTTAATTTAGTTTGTAATAACAAATATCTAAAAGGAACGGATTTTTTAGCTTATATAATTATATTAAAACATTATAGATTTAAAGTGCTACTAAAATCGTTCTACCGAAGCTTTTTTCCAAAAAACAAATAGGTTACTAGAAACGGAAACTTCCTCTAAAAGGCAACCGGTTACTAACTCTGGATAGGTTTCGATTTTAGATTTTTTAGTATTGGAGTATTAACTACAATTCTATTTACAGTATCGGTATGTACTATTCCTGCACATGCAATTAAATCCATTGCTGCTCTTACAGTTTCTTTTTGAAAACGTGCAACTCGAACACTTTTTTCTTCTGATACTAAACCTTTATATAAATCTGGATTTGTTGTTGCAACTCCTGTCGGACATGTATTTGAATGGCATTCTAAAACCTGAATACAAGCTAAAGCAAACATCATTCCCCGAGCAGAATTAAAAAGATCTTTACCTATAGAAAGGGATTTGATAATATCAAAACCCGAAATTATTTTACTGCTACAAATAATTTTAATTTCTTTTTTCAAATCAAAACCGTTCAAGCAATAGCAATGGTTTTAAAATTAGAAGTAACAACCATTAGAAGTAACAACCATTAGAAGTAAAGTTAGATTTTTTTGATTAAACACAGACGTAAAGAGTGATAATTTTATTATTAATTTTGGGATAATAAATAAGATAAAATGCCAAATCGGTTCTTGTAATCTAAAGTATAATCTTTATATTTACTAAATATCAAAAAAATAAATCTACCATGAGTTATTACAAAATAGATGATCTTGAAAACTATTTTAAAATGTATAAAAAATCGGTAAGAGAACCAAGAAAATTTTGGGATAAGATTGCCGACGAAAATTTTAGCTGGTACCAAAAGTGGGATAAGGTTATTGATTTCGATATGGAAGAAGCACGTTTTGAGTGGTTTAAAAATGCAAAATTAAATATTACAAAAAATTGTATTGACAGACATTTGGCTCGACGTGGACAAAAAACTGCGATAATTTTTGAACCCAATAATCCAGAAGAGCAAGCGCAGCACATAACCTTTAATGATTTGCACCAACGCGTTTGTAAAATGGCAAATGTTCTTAAAAATAAAGGTGTGAAAAAAGGTGATAGAGTTTGTATTTATTTACCTATGATTCCAGAATTGGCAATTTCTGTTTTGGCATGTGCCAGAGTTGGAGCGGTACATTCTGTTATTTTTGCTGGTTTTTCCGCAACTGCAATCCAAACCAGAATTTTAGATTCAGATTGTAAAATGGTAATTACCTCTGATGGTGGTTATCGAGGTAATAAAACTATCGAACTAAAAAATATTATGGATGAAGCATTGACAAAATGCTCTTCTGTAGAAAGCGTTTTAGTTGTAAAACGAACGAATTCATCTATAAATATGATCGAAAATCGAGATTATTATCTTGAAGATGAGTTGAAACTTACCGATAGTAATAATGTAGCTCAAATTATGGATGCAGAAGATCCTTTATTTATCCTTTATACATCTGGATCAACTGGCAAACCAAAGGGAATGGTACATACAACTGCGGGTTATATGGTTTACACTGGTTATACTTTTAAAAATATTTTTGCTTACGAAGAAAATGATGTTTATTGGTGTAGTGCAGATATTGGTTGGATAACAGGACATTCCTACATCATTTATGGTCCGTTATTAAATGGCGCAACCACAGTTATTTTTGAAGGCGTTCCTTCTTATCCAGATTTTAGCCGCTTTTGGGAAGTTATTGAAAAACATAAAGTTACTCAGTTTTATACTGCACCAACTGCAATACGAGCTTTAGCGAAAGAAAGTATAAATTATGTACAAAAATTTCCAATGAAGTCCTTAAAAGTAATTGGTTCTGTTGGTGAGCCAATTAATGAAGAAGCTTGGCATTGGTACAATGATCATGTCGGAGGAAAGCGTTGTCCTTTGGTAGATACTTGGTGGCAAACCGAAACTGGAGGAATTATGATCGCTCCAATTCCATTTATTACACCAACAAAACCTTCGTATGCCACACTACCTTTTCCGGGAATTCAACCTGTTTTAATGGACGAATTGCGAAATGAAATTGAAGGAAATCAAGTTGTAGGAAGTTTATGCATTAAGTTTCCTTGGCCAGGAATGGCAAGAACAATCTGGAACGATCACCAACGATTTAAAGACACTTATTTTACCGCTTTTCCTGGAAAATATTTTACAGGTGACGGCGCTTTGCGAGATGAAGTTGGCTATTACAAAATCACTGGTAGAGTAGACGATGTTGTTATTGTTTCTGGTCACAATCTAGGAACGGCACCAATAGAAAACTCTATTAACGAACATCCGGCTGTTGCTGAAAGTGCCATTGTAGGATTTCCACACGACATAAAAGGACATGCTTTATATGGTTTTGTGATTTTAAAAGAATCTGGAGAAAGCAGAAAACAAGAGAATTTAATAAATGAAATTAACCAACTTATTTCTGATCAAATTGGTCCGATAGCAAAATTAGACAAGTTGCAATTTGTATCTGGATTGCCTAAAACGCGTTCCGGAAAAATAATGCGACGTATTTTACGTAAAATAGCGGAAGGTGATTTTGAAAATTTTGGAGATACATCTACCTTATTAAATCCAGAAATTATTGAAGTTATCAAAAACGGAAAAGTTTAATCAATTAAAATTAATAGAATTTATATGAACAAAAGATTTATCCTAGTCTTACTGGTAATTTTCACATCCATCAATCTAAATGCACAGTCAAAAAAGAAAAAACGAGAACTTGAAGAAGCAAAAAAAGCCTTAGAACTAAAAGAAGCCGACAAAAAGAAGGACACTAAAATCAAAGAGTATTCTAAAGTAATTACCAAAGAAGTAAAAACAGACGATGGATTATTCAAAATTCATAAAGTAGCCGATAAGTATTTTTTTGAAATTCCAGATTCATTATTAAATAAAGAAATGCTTTTAGTAAGCAGAATTGCAAAATTACCATCCAATCTTGGAGGAGGTTATGTAAATGCAGGATCAGAAACCAATGAGCAATTAATTACTTGGGAGCGTTTTCAAGATAAAGTTTTGATAAAAGTAAAATCCTACGATGCCATTGCAAGAGAAGATTTACCGATAAATTTATCCGTTAAGGCAAATAATTACGAACCAACATTGTATGCATTCGACATTGCCGCATTTAAGAAAGATTCTTCTGCAATTGTAATCGATGTAACCAAATTTTATAGTTCTGATGTTAAGGCAATTTCTGGGTTATCTTCCCAAATGCGAGAAACTTACAAAGTTAAAGGTTTGGACGATTCACGAAGTTTTATCAATACTGCAAAATCGTATCCATTGAATATTGAAATTGTTCAAGATTTTACTTACAATGCTTCAAAACCTTCTATATTAGAAGATACAGAAAGTATCAGTTTGCAAATGAACCAATCAATGATATTACTTCCTAAAGATAAAATGCAGCCTCGTTATTTTGACCAAAGAGTTGGTTTTTTTAATCTAAATCAATACGACTACAGCAGTGAAGAACTAAAGGCAGATAAAAAAACATTTATTAAAAGATGGCGTTTAGAACCTAAAGATGTTGCGGCATATAACAGAGGAGAATTGGTTGAACCAATAAAACCTATTGTTTATTATTTGGATCCAGCAACTCCAGAAAAATTAAGAAAATACATTAAACAAGGTGTGGAAGAATGGCAAAAAGTATTTGAAACCGCAGGTTTTAAAAATGCTATTATTTGTAAATATCCTCCAACAAAACAAGACGATCCAGATTTTAGTCCAGAAGACATTCGTTATTCTGTAATCAGATATGTTGCAAGTACAACGAGAAACGCAGTCGGTCCTAGTGTTTCTGATCCTAGAACTGGAGAAATTATAGAAAGTGATATCATTTGGTACCACAATCATTTGCGTTCTTATAGAAATAGATATTTATTAGAAACGGGCGCAGCAAATCCTTCGGCAAGAACTTTGAATACTTCTGATGAAGAAATGGGAGAAATGATGCAAATGGTAATTGCTCATGAAGTAGGACATGCATTAGGATTTCCGCATAATATGGGTGCAAGTAATTCTTTTGATGTTGAAGATTATAGAAAACCAAACTTTACAAACGAAAACGGAATTTCTGCTAGTATTATGGATTATGCAAGATTCAATTATATTGCACAACCAGGCGATACTAACATTCGATTTATTAGAAAAATGGGAGTTTATGATCATTATGCTGTAAATTGGGGATATCGTTTTTTATCAGATGCTAAAAGTCCAGAAGCAGAAATACCAACGTTAACCAAATGGATTGAAGAAAAAGCAAACGATAAAAAATATAAATTCGGAAACCAAGGAAGTTCTTTTGATCCAAATTCTCAAACAGAAGATATCGGGAATGATGCAATAAAAGCAAGCACATATGCTTTAAAAAATCTAAAATATGTATCAGAAAATTTACAAAACTGGACAAGTGCAAAAACCAACGATTATGAAGATGCATCAGAATTATATGATGAATTATTAGCTTGTTGGTCGCGTTATGTAAATCATGTTGCAACTTCTATAGGCGGTATCTATGAAACCTATAAAAAACCTTCACAAGTTGGTTTTGTTTATGAAGTAGTTCCGATGCAAAAACAAAAAGAAGCCTTGAATTGGTTAATGTCCAACGCATTTAATTCGCCAACATGGTTAGCAAATAATAATTTGCTTCAAAATATAGATCCAACAGGATATGCAGAAAAAATAAGAACTGCACAAAGCAGAACTTTAAACAAAATTTTAAGCTTAGAAGTATTGGGAAGATTACAAAACGGGAATTTGCTTAGCAAAGCAAACTACAAGCCAATCCAATTATTATCAGATGTTCGTTCTGGTTTATGGAAAGAAATTACTAATAAAACTTCAGTAAATTTATACAGACGTAACTTACAGCGTGCTTATTTAGAGAGAATGGAATATTTAATGACCCAAGAAATAAAAAACACCAATAGTTCTGATTACTATAATGTTTCTCAATCCGATGTTCGTGCATTAGTTCGTGGAGAATTATTAAATTTAAAATCCCAAATTACTTTAGCAAAAAACAATAATGTAGATCTAGAAACCAAATACCATATAATAGATTCAATAGATAGAATATCTAAAATATTAGATCCTAACAAAAAATAAGGTAAAAATAAAAAAGCTTCGATTTTGTATCGAAGCTTTTTTTAATGTTTTAGGTAGGTAAATTAAATGGTAATATGTCCCCAATTTTCACCACTTCTAATTCTTGCTATTTGCATTTCGCTTACGCCAAATTGCTTTGCAATCATTTTAATAC
>JBLIJW010000131.1:0-5904 GCA_047636155.1 Flavobacterium sp.
CAATTTTTATATCATACAAACCGTATATTAATTTCAATAATGTGCTTTTGCCGCAGCCGCTTTCGCCAATTAAAAAGTACTGTTTGCCTGTTTCAATGGTTAGGTTTATATTCTGAAGAACTAAATCTTTTTGGTAGCCAAAGGACACATTTTTTATTTGAAGCATAGTAATATTTCTGTAGTCAAAGGTAAAAAAATAAGAGCAATTTCTCCTAAAAGAAATTGCTCCTACAACCTAACCTAACCAAATTAACAAACAAAACTATTTATTAATTTTTCTTTAAATATTTTTCGTATTCCATTGTATTTACCCTTGACTTTAAATCATGTAATAAATTATACAATCCAAAAAAGGTTCTATTTATATATAAAAAATGTTTAGAACCTCTGTTGCCATTCATTTTTCTTAATTGATTATCTTTTGTAAGTTCTTCACCCATTGTTGCAATTTGTGCGAAAAAATCTTCATCTGAAAAATCAAAATAATCACCATGAAAAGGTTTGGTAAACAAACTCAATAGATTATGAAACATTTTTGTAAAATAAATTATTTCTTTTGGCGAATCGTCTTCTCGTAAAATTTCTAATTGGTACAATTTTTTTTCAAAAATTTCGGGATTATCAATTACTGCAGGAGAAGCTAATTCGAAATAAGGAATGTAAAATTCTTCTGGAACTTGTTTTATGCAGCCAAAATCAATAGCCACCAAGTTAGTATCTTTATCTATCAAAAAATTTCCTGGATGAGGATCGGCGTTTACTTCTTTTAACCCGTGCATTTGAAACATATAAAAATTCCATAATGCTTGTCCAATTTTATCTCCATCTTTGCGGCTAAAATCTTCTTTTGTAAATTCTGATAGATGTTTTCCATCCATCCATTCCATGGTAAGAATTTTATCCGAAGATAGCTCTGCGTAGTATTTAGGAAATTTTAGATTTTCAATTCCACTACATTTTTCTGAAATTGAAACGCTTTGTTTTAATTCTAAATTATAATCTGTTTCTTCTAAAAGTTTATCTTCTACTTCTCTAAAATATTTTTCAGAATCTTTTCCTCGCAAATTAAACATTCTGGTGGCAAATGGTTTAACCATTGTCAAATCCGAACTTATACTTTCCGCTACGCCTGGATATTGAATTTTCACAGCAAGATTTTTCCCATCTTTTGTAGCTTTGTGTACCTGTCCGATACTGGCAGCATTGATAGCATCTGGCGAAAACGTGTCGTATAAGTTCTCTGGATATTGACCAAAATATTTTTTAAATGTTTTTCGTACTAATGGTGCCGAAAGTGGCGGTACGGAAAATTGAGATAAAGAAAATTTCTCTACGTATTGTTGTGGCATTATGCTTTTGTCCATGCTTAGCATTTGGGCAACTTTTAACGCACTTCCTTTTAAATTTTTTAAACCATCATAAATATCCTCGGCATTATTTTCATTTAACTTGTCTTTATTTAATGATGGATTTATTATTTTTTCGCCATAATATGCGATATAATTTCCTCCTACTTTAAAACCAGTTTTTACTAATAAACTTGCACGATCTATTTTGTTAGTAGGTATTTTATCTATGGTTTTCATTTATTTTCTTTTTTCTTTCCATAAAAATTTACCTAAGTCTAATAGGTTTTCCAATGGTTTTGTTTCTAGTAAATCTACCACAGTATTTACAGATTTTTCAATTAAAACATCTGTTTTTTCTAATCCTTTTGAGGAATCGTTTATCCAAAATTTCAATAAAAATAAGAATTGAATCCATGCACCTTCTGAAAAGATTGGCTTAGTTATTTTAGAGATACTGCTATTTACAGCAGTAGTATTTTCGTTTATAATAGACACGATAAATTCTTTAAATTGGTTTCTAAACTCTTTTAAAATCTTAAGATTTTGAATTCCTTTATCGTGCTCTTGCAAATCAAATAAAACATAACTTCTGTTCAAAGTCAGTATTTCAAATAGCGTAAAATACAAACTAAGAAGTTTGTTTTTTTCGCTATAGCTTGAAAAAAGCTCTTCTTTCTCTAAAGTTACTAAAGCATTTTCTAAAAACTTGTTCCAAACATCTTTGCGTATAGCATCTAAATTTCCGTAAAAAGAGTAAAATTCTGGTTCGGTGATTTTATATTGTTTGCAAAACAAAAATACATTTTTAGGACGGTGGTTATTTTCTAAACAAAAATCTATGTAACTACTTAATATAAAAGAATCGTCTATGACAATTGTCTTTTTAGTAGTACTCGCTTTCTTAGTGGTTTCCATAAGTTCAATATTTCATGTAAAGTTACATATTGTTTAACTATTCCCAAAATTAATTAAACAGAAATTTTTGTTAATTGTATTTCAAAATATTTGAAAATAAAAACACGACTTCCTGTATGAAAGTCGCGTTTAAAATAATGTATGTTTAAGAATTAGTTACCTGCTTCTTTTTCTGCTTCTTGTTTCATTTTTTCGTTTGCGGTTATAGCAAATTCTACTCTTCTGTTTTGTGCTCTTCCGTCTACAGTTTCGTTGGTTGCAATTGGATCTTCAATTCCTAATCCTGTAGTTTGTATTCTTGCAGAAGATAAACCTTTTTGAGTTAGATAAGCTTTAACAGATGCTGCTCTTTGTTCTGATAGGGTAAGATTATATTCTGGTTTACCAGTGCTATCTGTGTAACCATAAATAACTAAATCGGTATCGGCATAGCTTTGTAAAACAGGAATAATTTTATCTAAATTAGCTTTTGCAGTAGTTGTTAAACTAGATTTATTAGTATCAAAACGTACGGCATTTTCGCCTAAAACCAAACGAATTCCTTCCCCAACACGCTCTACTTGTGCTCCAGGTAAAGCTGTTTCAAATTCACGGGCTTGTTTATCCATTTTTTTTCCGATAACACCACCAGCAACACCACCAACAACACCACCTAAAACTGCTCCTAAAGCACCATTACCACCTTTTCCAAGGTTATTTCCTAAAACACCACCAATAACTGCACCAGCAACTGCACCAATTCCCGCACCTCTTTGAGTATTATTTGTGTTTTTAGCAGATTCGCAACTAGTGAAAATCATTCCAAATGACAAAATTGCCACTAAACTATATAAAGATATTTTTTTCATTTTTTTCATTTTTAAATTTGATATTATTTTCTTTGAAACTGATAAACAACTTCAATATTTTTACCTGCAATATCTGTAAAGTCTATCAATTGAAAAGAGTTTTCTGTAACATTATTAACTTTCAAAACATAACCGGTTTCTACTTTTTTTGCTTTGGTTTCATTGATTATCTTCATTATAAATTGACCGTCACGATTAATAAACCAAGTAATTGGAGAAGAAAAGTTAGTACATTTTGTACTGTTAAGTGCCATGTTACCTTTGTTATTGTTAGAAATAAATTTCCAATCACTTCCAAAGAAACAATTGGAATCTGCAATATCAAAAGATACTACTTTAATGTACTCAGAACCTGGATAGGTAACGCTTGTTAAAGTCCAATCGCCTTTAAGTGCAACTTCTGCTTTGTTGTTAAGTTTTGTGTTTGTAGCAGATTTGGATTTGCAACTAAATGCAAAAACCGAAAGTAAGATAAGTAAACTGATTTTTTTCAAAATAAATTAGTGTTAAAATTATAAGCTAAAGATAGTTAATACATTGAATCTGTTTTTATATAATTTATTTATTTAGTTGTATAATTTTCTTAGGACAATTTGTCATATTTATTTAATTGGTATCTTATTTGAATTCTCTTATACAATTATAAATACAGTCTAACTTTAAAAATATAATTTTATGGCATCAGGAAAAATTAATGTTTCTGTAGAAAACATTTTCCCTTTAATAAAAAAATTTCTTTACAACGATCACGAAATTTTCCTACGCGAATTGGTTTCTAATGCTACCGATGCAACCTTAAAGTTAAAACATCTAACTAGTATCGGCGAAGCCAAAGTAGAATATGGTAGTCCAATTATCGAAATAAAAATCGATAAAGAAGGAAAGAAAATACATATTATCGATCAAGGTATTGGTATGACTTCTGAAGAAGTAGAGAAATACATCAACCAAGTCGCTTTTTCAGGAGCAGAAGAATTTTTAGAAAAATACAAAGATTCTGCTAAAGATTCTGGTATAATTGGTCATTTTGGTTTGGGTTTTTATTCTGCTTTTATGGTCGCAGAAAAAGTAGAATTAATAACAAAATCATACAAAGACGAACCGGCTGCACATTGGACATGTGATGGAAGTCCAGAATTTACCTTAGTTCCTAGTGATAAAACTGCACGTGGAACAGAAATTGTACTGCATGTCGCAGCAGATTCTTTAGACTTTTTAGAAGATTCTAAAATTAGAGAATTACTGAAAAAGTATAATAAATTCATGCCAATTCCGATTAAATTCGGAACTAAAAAAGAAAGTCTTCCTTTATTAGTTGATGCTGCAGAAGATGCAAAACCAGAAGAAATTGAAGTTGATAATATTATCAACAACCCAAACCCGGCTTGGACGAAACAACCTAGCGAATTATCTGAAGAAGATTATAAAAGTTTTTACCACGAATTGTATCCAATGCAATTTGAAGAACCACTTTTTAATATTCATTTAAATGTAGATTATCCTTTTAATCTTACTGGAATTTTGTATTTCCCTAAAATGTCTAACGACATGCAAATGCAAAAAGACAAAATTCAGATGTACCAAAATCAGGTTTTTGTAACCGATAACGTGGAAGGTATTGTTCCTGAATTTTTGGGAATGTTGAAAGGTGTTATTGATTCTCCAGATATTCCGTTGAATGTTTCTCGATCAGGATTGCAAGCAGATAGTAATGTTAAGAAAATTTCTAACTATATTACCAGAAAAGTTGCAGACAAATTAAAAGGTCTTTTTACAGAAAATCGCGAAGATTTTGAGAAAAAATGGAACGATATTAAAATCGTTTTAGAATACGGAATGTTATCGGAACCAAAGTTCTATGAAAAAGCGGGTTCTTTTATTTTATATCCAACAGTAGACGATACTTATTTTACTCTAGAAGAATTAAAAGAAAAGTTAAAAGATAATCAGACCGATAAAGACGGAAAGTTGATTGTGCTATATGCATCAAATAAAGATGCGCAACATAGTTATGTTGCTACAGCCAAAGAAAAAGGATACCAAGTTTTATTGTTAGATTCTCCTATTATCTCACACTTAATTCAAAAATTAGAAGGAGATAATGAAAATTTATCTTTTGTTCGTGTAGATGGCGATTCTATTGAAAAATTAATATCTAAAGAAGATACGGCAATCTCTAGATTATCAGAAGACGAAACGACAAAGCTAAAAGAAGTGGTGGAAACTTTTGTTCCTAAACCAAGTTATAATGTACAGTTAGAAGCTTTAGATAGCAATGCATCCCCTTTCATTATTACGCAACCAGAATTTATGCGTAGAATGAAAGAAATGAGTCAATCTGGCAGCGGCGGAATGTTTGGAATGGGAAATATGCCAGAAATGTATAATTTGGTGGTAAATACAAATTCTGAATTAGCAACTTCCATTATAAATAATTCGGATAAGGAAGTACAAGAACGTTTGGTTAAACAAGCGTTGGACTTAGCTCGAATTTCCCAAGGATTATTAAAAGGAGAAGAGTTAACTGCTTTTGTAAAACGTAGTTTTGAGTTAATCAAGTAATTTTAAAGTTTTACTTTGAAAATATAGGGAACCTGTAAATGTAAATTTACAGGTTTTTTTGTATGTTTGAATAATTAATAAATTTAGATAACATGAAAAAAATAGTACTGCTTTTACTTTTTTTACCTTTCAGTATTTTTGCTAATTTTTATTCAGGAACTATTACTTTTAATGATAATTCAACAAAAAAGGGGTTAATTGAAATTCCGGATGATCCAACAAATCAAAAT
>JBLIJW010000132.1:0-5785 GCA_047636155.1 Flavobacterium sp.
TTAATTGCAATCATAGAAATTTCAACATTCACATTTTTTGGTAAACAAGCAACTTGTACAGTTTCTCTTGCAGGAGCAGTTTTTTCATCAAAATAACTGCCATAAACCGAGTTAATTTTTGCAAAATCATTCATGTCAGAAATAAAAATAGTACTTTTAATAACATCGTCAAAAGTCATTTCGGCAGCATCTAAAACCGCTTTCATGTTTTCCATAACTTGTTTGGTTTCTATTTCAATGGTATCCATTACCAATTCCATAGTTTTAGGATGTAATGCAATTTGGCCAGAAGTATATAAAGTATTTCCGACCAAAATTGCTTGATTATATGGTCCAATTGGTGCAGGAGCTTTTTCTGTAAAAATAATTTTTTTCATTTTTTTTATCTTAAAACCCGATTAGGTTGGTTTTGTTTGTCGTACTTAATATCGCTAAGAATTCCAGATTTTATTCCGATAAAAAATCCCCAATAAGCATTATTTCCAAATGGTACCCAATTAAAATCCATTCTCCAACTTAACAAATCACGCTGAAAACGAAGTTGGGTAAAGGTAACCCCATTTTGCACAAAATCATATCCTGTAGATATTCCGATTTTCCATTTAGGAGTTAAATCAGTATTTGCAGAAACCATAACCGAGTTTCCTACAATCCTATTTTCTCTACTGGCATTGCTGTAAGTTAAAGCATAAGCAAAATTTAAATCAAAGGGTAATTTAGTATTAAAAAATCCAGAAGTTTTCTTTTCTAAACCGTCATCATCATCTTCAGCAAATTGATTGTCTCGTGAATCCGATAAATCGGTATTGGTTCCGAAAAGATCGTCTTCTCGACCACCATTTCGAACGTTTTGTTTGTTTTTCTTTTTCCCGATTTCTGTGCTGGCAAAAGCATAATTCATAGTTATGTTGCTGCTTGTTAATCGAAATAAACTTCCGCCATTATCAATATTTAATTTATCAATACGAGAATTATTATTATCCAAGGCATAGACATCTAATGTTGCTGCAAAATTTAAATTTAATTTTTGATTAAAAAATGCGGTTCCAGCGCTTAGTCTTGGTGGTGCAATTCGTAAACTATCTGCAGCTAAATCGTAAGAAGTATCAAAATTAAGATTATTAAGTAACATGATTTTCTTTGGTTCTGTTTTGGTAGAATCTTTGTCTCGAACCTTTGCTTCGAATGTATTGTTCACAGAAAATCCTACGGAATTGGAGTAGTTTTTTCCTGGAGCGCCAAAAACTCCACCATCAAAACGAGTGTATTCTTGCAGTCTAGTTCCAGTTCCGTCTGTTGCATAAGTATCATAATATTTGGCAAAACTCGGTGCATAAGTATGAGAAATGGATGGTCGCATCACATGTCGAATTGCTTGAATTTTTTTTGTTTCTCCAAAATTAACAGTTCCATAAATATTAGTAGTAACAGAGTTTGAAAAATTATAGGTTCTAAAAGCATCGAATCCGTTTAGGCGAGTATCTTCAACTTTACCAGTTTCTGTTGAAAAGCTTTTTTTGATAGTATTTAATGTCCAAACTTCGTTATAATTTGCAGAAGAAGTTACACTAAAATATCTAAAAACTTTAAAGTTGGTACTAATCGGAATGCTGTGCTGAAAAGCCGTTTTGGCATCTCTAAACATTTCTGACTTAAAGAATAAACTATCGTTGGTAAGAATTTTATTTTCTCCTCGTAAATTGTATTGAAAATTTATATTCTTAATAAATCCTTTTTTATTTTCATTTGCACCGGCAAAAGGAAAAATTCGATCTACACTTAATTGTAAAGTTGGCAAAGTCATGTTTATAACTTTTGTTTGTGTATTTTGGGAATGTGTTGCTGTGAGTGATAAATTTATTTGTGGAATGGTTTGAAAAGTTTTACTATAGGAAACAGAAGAACTCAAACTATTATTTAAGGATGCACCAACATTTATATTATTTACAGATTGCTGAAAGTATGTGCTACTTCCAAGGTTTACAGAAGCAGAAAATCTCGAATTCGGATTGGATTTAGAATCTTTAGTATGCGACCATTGTATGTTGTAAATTTTAGATTTGGAATAATCTGGTAAACCACGTTCGCTGTTAATCAAATTTTCAAATCGGATGTTTACATTTCCAGAAAAATTGTACCTACTGGCATAACTACTTTCAAAGCGCATCCCGTAACTTCCGTTTGTGTAGTAATCACCTAAAATTGCTAAGTCATAATTTTCTCCTAAAGCAAAATAATATCCTCCATTTTGTAAGGAATATCCTCTTTGATTACTTTGTCCGTAACTTGGAATAATAATTCCAGATCTGCTAGTTTCGGTCATCGGAAAGAATGCAAATGGTAACATTAAAGGAGTTGGAACACCGCCAATAACCATATTTGTTGGACCTACAATTACCTTTTTTCCTGGTACAAATTTTGCAGATTCGGTGATAAAATAATATTCGGGATCGTCAATATCTTTGGCAGTAGTAAATCGAGCTCGTTTCATATAGTAAACCGAGTCGTTTTCCTTTTTTGTAATTTCAGCTTTAACACGAATATCTCCTTGTTCTGTTCTTGAATTCCAAACTAATGCTTTTTTGGTTACTGTATTAAACCGAATGGAATCGGGTTCAACCACATTGTTTCCTTGTTTAAAATTTGGGTATTGAGAGTATTTTCCTGCAGAATCTTTTAACCTTCCAGCATATACTTCGTTTTTCTTCATGTCAAAAACGATAATTCCAGCTTTTAACTCGTAATCTTGATAATACAATTCTGCTTTATCATAAAGAGTCAAAATATTTTTCTTTTGGTTAAATTTAGCATATTTATCTGCTTTGTATCTAACTTTTCCGTCTAAAATAGATTTGAATTTTTTAATACTATCTCCTTTAATTGTATCCACCAAAACCACATTTTTTTCTAATACCAATTCCTCATTTAAATTGGTATTGCCTTGATTTTTAACTGGTTTTTGAACGCTATTAGGTACACTTAAGGTTTTGTTTTTAGATTTGGTTTCTTGACCATAACTAAAAAGCGTACCAATTGTTAGAAAAAAACCTGATAAAACGATGTGAAATAAGTTTGTGCGCAAAGGTTTAAATGCTATTTTTGTAAAATATGGCTTAGTTTTTGAACCGCCAAAAGTACATATTTATTTTTGTCAAAAATAGATAATAAATAATTTTATAGCCTTGCTGTTTTAATTAAAATTAACTTTAACTATGAATATTTTTTCAAACAAATCACTTTTAACAGTGTTTTCGTTTTTTTTTCTATCGTTTTCCGTCTTTTCTCAATCCGAAAAATTTCAGGTTGTTCTAGATGCCGGCCACGGTGGGAAAGATCCTGGAAATTCTTATCATGGATATGTTGAAAAAGATATTGCCTTAAGAACAACATTAAAAGTTGGTAAAATATTGCAAGCCGATGGAGGTTTTTATGTAATTTACACAAGAACTACAGATGATTTTATCAAATTAGACGAAAGACCAAAAATTGCAAATAAAGCTAGTGCGAATTTATTTGTTTCGATACACTGCAATTCTGTTAATAATTTTGAGCCAAATGGTACAGAAACTTTTGTAATGGGAATGTCTCGGGCTGGAATGAATTTAGAAGTTGCAAAAAATGAAAATGCGGTAATTTATTTAGAAGATAATTACAAACAAAATTATAAGGGTTTTGATCCTAAAAATCCTGAATCGCTTTTAGGCTTATCCATAATGCAAGAAGAAAATTTAAATAACAGTATAAGTCTTGCAACTAAAATTCAAGATAATTTTACTTATAAATTAAATCGAAAAACTCGTGGTGTTAAGCAACAACCTCTTTGGGTTTTAGACGCAGTTTATATGCCAGGTGTATTAATTGAGTTGGGATTTTTATCGAATAAAGAAGAAGGAGCGTTTTTAAATTCAGATGAAGGCCAAGATAAAATGGCAAATGAAATTGCCATGGCGATTAAAAACTATAGAAATGAATATTTTGGATTGGGAAATAAACCCGCTACGGTAGAAATTCCGGTTGTAAAGGATAGTCCAAAATTAAACCCAATGCCATCTATGGTAAAAACCTATTCAGATAAGGATATTTATAAAGGGATTGATTTTAAAGTACAACTTACCGTTTTGTCAAAAAAAATAGATTTAGTTTCTCAGAATTTTAAAGGTTTAAATGATATTACGTTCGTTAAATCTAATGGATTGTATAAATATTATTATGGAGAAACATCAAATTATGAAAAGGCCAAAGATTTTAAAGATTTTGCCCAAAGTAAAGGATATAGCTCGGCATTTTTGGTAGCTTTCAAAAATGGACGTTCTGTAGACATAGAAAAAATTGTAAACTAAATTAAAAATAAATTTGTGAAGAATACCGACATCAAAAAATATAATATTTTATTTTCTATCCTTTATGTCCTATTAGGATTTTTTGCCGGATTTTCACAAACTAATAAATTTGTAGTTACTCTTGATGCCGGTCATGGTAACCAAGATTTTGGTGCCGTTTACAATGGTCATGTTGAGAAAAAAATTGCACTATCTTTAGTTTTAAAAGTGGGTAAGATCTTGGAACAGCAAAAAGATATGGATGTAATTTACACTCGTAAAACAGATGTTTTTATTGGTTTGGTAGAACGCGCAAATATTGCAAATAAAGCTAACTCGGCAATTTTTGTTTCTATCCATTGCAATGCAAATAAAAATACGGAAGCTTATGGAACAGAAACCTATGTAATGGGTATGAGTAAAAATGCAAGCAATTTAGAAGCGGCCAAAAAAGAAAATTCTGTAGTTGTCTTGGAGAAAGATTATAAATCAAAGTACGAGGGTTTTGATCCTTCTAAACCAGAATCAATGATAAGTATGACATTGATGCAAGAAGAATATTTAGAAAATAGTATAAATTTAGCAGGAAAAGTACAAGATAAATTTGTAAATCAATTAGGTAAAAAAAGCCGTGGTGGTGGTGTAAAACAAGCACCATATATGGTTTTACACAAAGCATATATGCCAAGAATTTTGGTTGAAACAGGTTTTATATCCAATCCTACAGAAGGGAATTATTTAGATTCAGAAATAGGACAAGATGAAATTGCATCTGCAATTGCTAATGCGATTATTGAATTTAAAAAAGAAAATTTTGATGGAGATTTTTCTATAACGCAAGAAACAAGTAAAGTCATAACAAAAACTGAAAAAGAAGAAAAGGCAAATATTTTTGTTACACAGAAAGATATTCCTAACAAGATTGAAATAAAAACTCCAACAAAAACAAAAGAAGTTATAACCGATAAACCAGTTACAAATAGTGTTGTTTTCAAAGTACAACTAGCTGCAAGTTCAAAAAAAATAGAAACTACTCCTTCGAATTTCAGCGGGCTATCTTCTATTTCCTTTACATACGATTCAACCATATACCGATATAGTTATGGTGAAGCATCAAATTATGATGAAGCACAAACACTTTTAGAACAAGCAAAAAATAAAGGATATACAACAGCTTTTATTATAGCTTTTAAAGACGGGAAAAGTATTTCTGTAAAAGAAGCTTTGAAGTTATAGTTTGAGTTATTTTAACTAATTTTGTAAAAAAAATATTTTGAAAATTACTAGAGAAATTAAAACCGCAATATTAGTCATTGCTTCAATTTTGTTATTTATTTGGGGTTATAGTTTTTTAAAAGGCCGCGATTTATTAACTAGTTATAAAGAATTTTTAGTTCAATACGATTCGATTGAAGGCCTAAATCCTTCAGCACCAGTTGTGTTAAATGGTTTTACTATAGGAAGAG